>JBDHQL010000123.1:0-3789 GCA_039807035.1 Chthoniobacterales bacterium | reverse complement strand
TCGGATCAATTGGAAAGTTTGTTTGATCAAAATGACATTGCTTACGGAGTTTGTGATGTGGCGGTGGCGGAATTGGAGGAAGGGGCACCGGATCTCCCGCGCCTTCTCGCCGCGTTGTTGGAAGCGGAAGTGAATATATTTTTCAGCTACACCCTGCTCGTGAGGCCGCGTGGACGCCCACTTATTGCTATTCACACGGATGATTTAGAATGTACGAGCACCGTGCTCGGGAGTCGGGGATTTCGCATGTTGCGTCAAAGCGATTTGTCACGGTAACGCTCATGGATTGGGAACGACGTTATGCGGAGGGCGACACACCTTGGGATAAAGGAGCGGCGCATCCTGCGTTGGCCGATTGGTTAGCACGAGGTGCATTGACGGGGAGAGTTTTGGTTCCCGGCTGCGGGGCAGGTCATGATGTGCGGGCTTTGACGCAGCATGGTCTGGAGGTGGTGGGATTGGATATAGCGCAGGGAGCTCTTGAACGGGCGAAGAGTTTTCTACCTGCCGGAGGAGAAGTTTACCAACGTGGCGATGTGTTTCATTTGCCGGAGGCTTGGCACGGTACTTTTGATGGCGTTTTAGAACACACGTGCTTTTGCGCCATCGAACCCAAGCACCGAGAGGATTACGTGCGTTTCATCGCGGACGCTTTGAAACTCGGCGGTCGGCTTTTGGCCGTGTTTTACAAGGACATGGAAGAACAAGATGGAGAACCGCCTTTCGGCGTCACCCCTGAGGAATTAGATGCTTTGTTTTTGGGGAAATTTCAAATGTTGGAAGAAGACCCTAATCCTCCAACTTTTCCCGGGCGCGAGGGATGCGAGTTGGTGCAGTTGCTAACGCGGATTTGAACTCAATTCGCACAGGAAAGTTTGCCGTTGAGGAGGTGAGTTGGGCATCATGATGTTAATGCTTCTTGCGGCTTCGAGTTTGCCTCCGATGTTTTCGCTGTTCGCGCTCATTCTCGTGGGCGTGGTGGGCATTTCGCTGTTGTTGTTGAAGCTACGCCAGTCGTTGTTGGTAGGATATTTTATTTGCGGAATCGCGATTGCAAATACGGGGTTGTTGGAAGCGATGTCCGGGCCGCAGGCGGCGGAGGCGATTGGCTCCATGTCGGAGTTCGGCGTGATGTGGTTGCTCTTTGTCATCGGTATGGAATTTTCTTTCCGCGAACTTGGACCGCTGCGGCGTTTTGCATTTCTCGGGGGAACAGCGCAAATGTCGCTGACGATGGTATTGGCGGCACTCGGGGCGTGGATGTTTTTTGATTTTGCGTGGCAGCAGGTCGTTGTGATTGCTGTGGCTTGTGCGCTGAGCTCCACGGCAATCAGCATTAAACTTTATCAGGACATGGGCATCACAGCGGGCTCCGGGGCGCGTCTTGCTCTCGGAGTGACGATTTTTCAGGATATTTTTATCATCATTTTTCTCGTGCTGTTGCCGGTTCTTTTTCCGGGCGGAAGCAGTGGTTCGCAGGGAACAGGCTCGCTCCTTCTTCTTACCCTCGGCAAGGGCGTAGCCTTTGTGGCGATGGCATGGTTTCTAGCGCGAGCCGTGATTCCGCGTGTTCTTCATGCCGTGGCTCGCACGCGAAGCAGAGAACTTTTTACTCTCACCGTCGCAGGGCTGTGCATTGGCGTGGCGTATTTGGCGGCGATTATGGATTTGAGTCTGGTGCTGGGTGCCTTCGTTGCGGGTATGGCGGTGAGCGAGTCCATGTATAAACATCGCATTATGTCCGAGGTGGGGCCGTTTAAGGACATCTTCCTGATGATCTTTTTCGTCTCCGTAGGGCTCGGGATTAATGTACATGATGTGGCGCGGGATTGGTTGCCGATTTTATCTATCACCCTCGCCCTGCTCGTAGGCAAAACGGTGCTCGTCGCTCTCATTGCGCGTCTGCTGGGATTGCGTTGGGGCGGAGCGATTGCGGCGGCGATTGGGTTGGGAAGTGCGAGTGAATTTTCTTTGGTGCTCCTTGGAAAAAGTTCGCAACTCACCGCGTGGCCCGGAGAAGCGAATCAGCCCCTCATGGCCGCCATGGCACTCTCGATGGCGATGGTTCCGGTGCTGATGGGCTTTGCCGCGCCATTGTGGGAATGGTTGGAAAAACATGCGCCGAATCTTTTTTTGCGTCAGCGAGCCATTACGGAATTGCCTCATGGTGCCGTGCAACTTTCCGATCACGCCATCGTCTGCGGCTATGGGCCGGTGGGACGTCAATTGATGGCGGCCTTATCCAACCAAGGAATTCCGGCGATGATTATTGATTTGAATCCCAATGACATTCGAAGCCTTCGAGCGAGTGGACATCCGGCATTATTCGCCGATGCAAGCCAACTGGAAGTATGGGATTTGTGCGGCGTGGAGCGGGCGCGTTTGGTGGCTTTTACTTTTCCGGCCACCGGCGTTATCAAACCCGCCTTACGTGCCGTGCGCGAAAAAAATCCTGTCGTTCCCATTCTCGTCCGCACCGCTTACAGCAGCCGTGCTGCCCCCTTAACTCGCGCCGGTGCGAGCATTGTTATAGAGGATGAACAAGAAACAGGACGTGCTGTTGTGCATAGTGCCCTGCATGCGTTGGAGCTTCATGTCGCCTCGGAAAAGTGAGTCCTCGAAATTTTCGCACTTGTAGAAATTGCAATAAAAAGCGCACACTTCGCTCATGGATAACACCTCAACACCAGCTCACGCCTCAAGTCGCATTTGGTATGTTATTGGCGGCATTCTTTCCATCATTGTCGGCTTTTATGCCATCAACCGCCCGGGACTTGCATCCTTAGCTGTCACCAAAGTTGTAGGAATTCTTTTGCTTGCCAGCGGTATTGTCCTGTTTTTTGCGGCAATTTTTGGCAAGGCGCGTAAACACCGTTTGCTCGATTTCTTTTCCGCCATACTCCGCATCATTGTGGGTTTGGTATTGATGACCAATATCATCAAAGGCGTACTCATCATCACCCTCGTCTTGGGCGCAGTGTTTATTGTAGAGGGAATATTTTCTCTCGCACTCGGGTTTGGATTGCGCGGAAAAAACTCCGCATGGGGCTGGGTTCTTTTTAACGGAATCGCTTCGTTGCTGCTTGGAGGAATGCTCATTGCCGGATGGCCGGAAAGTGCGCTATGGGCGATTGGTTTGCTCTTCGGTATCAACTGCCTTTTCAGCGGCTTTGCCCTCATGATGTATGGCACCGCGTTACCTAAGGCGCAGGATGCTTAAAAACATTCTCCCTTTGCCAAAAGCCCGCGAAGTTGTATTGGGCGCTTGCCTCCTTCTCGCGGGATGTGTGGTGTCTCCCGTTGAAAGATCAGGCGGACCGGGGGCGACGACTATTCGTAATACGAATCCACGGGCCATTGCTTCTGCATCACGCGATGTCTTCGCATCGTATGGCTTTCGTCCTGCACCATGGAATATGCCGCACTGGATCGCTTTTGACCGCCCTGCCGGACGCACAGGAGAAATCATGTTTGGCGGCTTTCAGGGAGATACAACGATTCGGGCTCGCTTGGCTTTGGTTCCCATCCCGGGCACGCATGACATTCGTGTGATGCCCAGCATCCGCCGAGTTTCAAACGCAGGTAGAGCAGGCTTTGAGCGGGAGACCGGCATGGCCTTGCGTTCATGGTCATCGCAACTTCGCCCCGTTTTGCGCGAAATTAATTCCCGCGCTGCCAATGCCGGGCCGCGTTGAGGCTTAAGTCGTCGGCGGCTTGAGTCGGAAAAACACGCTGTAAAGCACAGGGACGACAAATAACGTCAGCACCGACGCAAAGAGCAAGCCGACG
>JBDHQL010000010.1:0-18243 GCA_039807035.1 Chthoniobacterales bacterium | reverse complement strand
CCTTTCCCTTTGATCGTGTCCGCAATAATGGCTGTCGGCCGACCGCGTTCGAGTGGTATCTCCCCCAGGGCCCGCACGATGGCACCGATGTCATGCCCGTCTATGCGCGTCACAGCAAAACCGAAGGCCGAAAATTTGGCATCCAAAGGCTCCAATCCCATGACCTGTTCCGTACCGCGGTCATTGGATTGATAGCGGTTGCGATCTACTATCACGACCAGGTTATCCAAATGGTAATGCCCCGCTGCCATGACCGCCTCCCAATACATGCCCTCCTGAATTTCCCCGTCCCCGGTTAAAATATAAACCCTTCCCGGACGCCGAAGCTGGCGTTGTCCCAGCGCGGCTCCTGTCGCCAGCGAAAGCCCCGCACCCAGCGAACCCAGCGAAAACTCAATGCCCGGCGTGGTGGTCGCACTCAATCCGTGCAAATGACTGCCCTCCTCCTCGACCGATTGCAAATCCTCCCAGGGGAAAAATCCCAGATCCGCCATGGCCACATAAAGAGGCTCACACGCATGACCACGGCTGTTGATAAAAATATCCCGATCCACCCACTCCGGATCCGCCGCACGAAATTTCAGCGTGTGATAAAAAAGAACCGCCAGCAAATCCGCCGAAGATAAAGCACCCCCCGCATGGAGCGTGCGGTTGTTCAAAGCCAGCGCGTTGACGCGCAAAAACCGGGCCTTGTCAGTCAGATGCTGCACCAGCGCGGAATCCGGCGCATCCACAGCAACATCTCCCACATCTTTGATCATTTCATTCATGATGAATTAAACTACCGGCGATATACCGGCTTGTCCATTGATTTTTCATTCCGCGGCGGAGGAGATCAGGCGATGGAAGTGATGGTGATGCCGCCATCCACACGAAGGATGGCTCCATTCAAATAGCTGGATTCATCGCTCGCGAGAAAGACCGCCACGCGGGCGACTTCTTCGGGCCGGCCTAGGCGGCCGAGAGGTGCTTTGCGGAAAAAGTAATCCTGATCAAAGGCGGGATTATCCAAATTGCTGGCCTTGACCATTTCGGTCTCAATTCCTGCCGGGCAGAGGCAATTGACGCGAATTCCCCGACCGCCAAATTCCACGGCCATAGACCGGGTCAAGGCCACGGTGGCTCCCTTGCTGGCCGTGTAGGCATCGCAGCCGGGAATCCCCAAAATGCTGGCACTGGATCCAGTGTTGATAATGGCACCGCCCCCGTTCTCCAGCATCAAAGGAATCGCATATTTACTGCACAAGAAAACGCTCTGCAGATTGATTGCCAGAATGTGAGCCCAATGTTCCTCGGTGATTTCCGTCACTGGCCCGTCTTTACCGGGAAGAAAAACCGAGGCATTATTATAAAGCACATCCAGGGCTCCGAAATGCTCCCGTACCGTGCTGATCATTTGCCGCACGGAATCCGCCCGTGAACAATCCACCGGAACAAACAGTGCCTCGCCCCCCAATTGGCGAAGCTCTTCCTCGGCCTGCCTGCCGCGTTCTGGATTAATTTCCGCCACAACCACCCGCGCCCCTTCCTCAACAAACACCCGGGCACTCGCATAACCAATCCCCTGTCCCGCTCCCGTGATCAACGCCACTTTATTTCGTAAACGCATCGTCAACTCCTGTACAAAAAGTGAATACCATTCATCAAGAATTAAACTAAGTCCGCTAAACGGGATGCGCCAAAAGTTCACGCAGGTAACTCATATCCTCGCACAAAAATTGCTCACGGTCACCAGCACGTGGCGACTCAATGCAAAGCGGCCCCTCGTAGTCCGACTTCTTAAGTAGCGCAAGTTGCTCACGAATGTTGAGGATGCCACCGCTCAGACTGGTGACCGCAAGCAGCTTTGCCGGCGGGGCGAGCAGGTTTTTAAGATGAACGTAAAACAAGCGTTTTCCCATGGACGCAACTGCTTCCGCAAGCGTGGGAGATGTGGGGAAGAGCATCAGGTTTGCATGATCCCACAGAATGCCGACATGCGGAGACCCGATACCATCCACAAGACGGTTGCTGGCCTCGATCGTGTCGTGCAGATAGGTGCCATGCGTCTCAAAGGCAAATCGGAAGCCCAGCTCACCTGCGAGCACCCCCAAGCGCTGAAATCCCGCGATAGCCGCCTCCCATTGCGCCTCGGTCGCAATCGCCGAGCCATGATGCCTATATTCAACATAGGGGAGGGTCTTGTCGGGGTTGGCCAGTGTCCCCGTGAAAGCATTGACCACACGCAGCGGAAACCTCGATGCCGCCTTGCGATAAAATTTCTCCGCCACTTCAATTTCCCGTTCGTGCAATGCCCGATCCGGCCCCATTAGCTCCACGGCGGGCGCACCAAAGCTGACCCACTCAAGCGGATGCTTGTCCAAAGCACTTGAAAGCACATCAAGGTACTCAAGGTCCGTCCCGGAAAAATCCCCGGCCTTACGCCGGAATTCAATTCCGTCCGCGCCAACCTCACGCGTCAACCGACAGGCCCGTTCCAGCGACTGGCCCTGCTCGAAGTAATTGATATGAATTAAAACCGCACTCATTTCACGCTCCTGAAAAAACTATTTCTTCCCAAGCGGGTGATGTTGTCAGAGGTTTTGATGCGGTGATCGTACGTGTTATTTTTGTCATGATTTTTGAATAAGAATACTTTAGGTTCATAAGGAGTGAAAAGGCTTTTGAACTCCCCGTTAAAAAGAGCCATTTCATCAAATGCGTCGAACATCCGCACGCTTTTGGCATTTACCCTCATTCCAAGCATGTTTTCTGCGGAGCTCGTGTTGAGGATGAGAAGCAGGATGCCATCCCCAGTATCTACCGCCTTCCAAACAAAGCTGTCTTGAGGTGCTTCGCGCACGAATCCGACGGCGTCTTTTCCTCGGATCAAGTCCGGATAAAAACGTTGAACCTCCGCATGGATTCCGGAAATGAGCGACCAGAGGCGCGATTGCTTCTCTGGGAGAAAGCCATGCCCCAGATGAATAATGTTCCCGGAAAATCCGTATACGAGTGAGAGATAAACTCCGTAGCGGAGTTCCTCCGCGACCCGGCAGAAGACGTTCGGGATGGTACCACCCAACCAGAAAATAACCGGCTTCCCGAAGGGAACGGTGGCAGCAACCTTACCCATATCCACTCGAAGCTGCGGCGCCAGACTCTCTTCATAGCTGGAGGAGTAAAGTGCCACCTCAAAGGCGTCGCAGAATTTGGAAAGAACTTCCACCTTGGAGGCATCATCCGTCTGAATGGTGAAAATCAGACCGGGCGCGACCTGCTTTGCATGTGCATAAATACGGGACATCAATTCATTGCTGTCCTGTGGAATGAGAGTTCCGTCAGCATTCCTTCCGACGACCGGTTTGTCAGCCTCATAGGCGATCCGGTGGAGTGTTGGCTTTGCCGGATCCTGGGCGGCAAGATACGAGTCAATTTTTTCTCGATGCAAGTCCCAGGAGGGATAGTCAACTCCGGTGAACGGTTCTCGAATGAGAGGAGCTCCGGGTAACTGGGCCATCCTCACCGCATTTTTTTGATTGCCGAATTCCGCATAAGCCAGATTAAACGCAGGCGTAAACTGGAGAAAAGCTTTCGGTGTGGGGGTGATCCCCAGGAGATAAACGGGCGTCCCTTCGCGTTCGAATCCTTTGTCCGTGATGTTTAACAATGCGTTATCCGAAATTTCGGGGAGTACTGGTGGTTTGTCCAAAATGAAAAACACCCGAGAAGTCCGCATAGTTTCTACTGTCACTTCGAGAACGTATCTTCCGGAAGTCAGAGCCTGTGCAGATGCGGATGCCGCAAAAGGGATGATGCCTTCGGATGGTGCGTCTGTAAATGTGCGCAGCACTCGGCCATCTTTTATGACCCGCAAGGCAACCTTTCCCCCGGTGAAGAGGTGACTGTATCGAAGCTCTTGATCCTGCAGTGTGTAATAGAAACGGTCTAGCCTGAGCGTGTCGGACTCACTAAGATCAATCTGCCCCTCCTTGTGAAAAACTTCCTTGCCTGTTGTCGGATCCTGAAGAGTCACGCGGGCCGCAGGCGTTGCTTTGAGAGGCACATATCCATTTTTCTGTCTAACGGAAAAGGCCAACTTACCATCCTTATTTTGAACAATTTCTGAAAACACCGTTTCCCCATCCAAAACAAGTTTCGCTTTCAGGTTCGGGAAATTTTCTGGGACAGAAAATTGGAATGAATATCCGGTGGGAATTCGGGAAAAGCCACGCAGGACGATAGGGCGCGTGGCCGGGCTTACGCCAAAAACCACGTCTGTGTACTGATCCACATTATGAAAATCCCTCGCTCCGGAGAGGCTGGAAACCCTGCTTCTCTTTCCGGGCAGGGAAGTCGTGCGTCCAAGGTTGATTTTCCAGACATCCCCTCGAGACGGCGTATCTTCCCCTAGGGCCCGGAAAGGAATGGCCAAATGGTATTTCCATGCATTTTCTTCAATTTTAACAGAACGAATCACTCCCTTGGGGTCCCAACTTCTATCACGCTGCTTTGCGGAATAGAGATGCCCGGAAGGGCTTAGAGCGAAATGATAGTAAACTCCGCTTTGTTTCGCTGGTGCGATCTGGCATTCGACCACGTCACCATCAAAAATGGACGTGTCGTCGTCATTCTTTCCCGCCAACACAAAAAACCCATCCGAAGCCGACTTTAAGGTTCCTTCCATGTATAAATTTTTGTCATCATAGCTAACGCTGATCTGACTTTGTTCGGAGTTGACCCATTCTCCTCGGATTGTGGTGAAGATGCCGCACTCCGAAGAGGGATTGAGATACAGTTTTTCCGCAGAAAACAAAATCACCGGATAGAGGACTCCGAGTGCAGGAAGAAATCTTCGTAAAAAAATCATGAGTCTCTCCACCGGGAGAGCGGATAAAAGAGTTTCCGGAAATCAGGCGCCATTCATTCTGCCGTACTCCAGCGCCACACTCATTTCACGCTCCTGAAAAAGTTCCATCCCCCCAAATTGGGAGGATCGCCCGGGTCGTTGGCCCGCAACTCCTCGGCATTCTCCGCCACTTTGCGAAATGCCGCTGCGTATTCATCAATCACTTCCGGACGGAAATGTTTGAACCACGGAATGAAGTAAACTTCGCGCCCAATTCGTTCCGAGACCGGCAGAGAGCCAATCGGCTGACGCAAATCCCGTGTGGAATTTGCGATCCGTGTGGGTTTGCCTTGATGGTAAATATCCGCCTCGTTAAATACCGGATGCGTGTGCAATGCCTTGTTGCAACCGGGGCCAACACCAAGAGCACCTTCCGCGCTGACCGCCCGGCAAAATTGCGTGACCGACAGACCGCCCAGCTCCTCCGCGCGGTAAATGCCATGACACCCATACCATCCGGCCATGTTCGAACCGGTGGACTCATCCACACGATGGGCCACGAGTCCGGGAACACCCTCCAGTTGATCCCAAAAATAATTCAATGCCTTGCGAATTTCGGCGCAACGCTTGTCATAGGAACGCAATTGCACACGCCCCATGGCCGAACTCATTTGATGCATTCGATTTTTGAATCCGCCCAGCGGGAGCCCCGCATAAGGTTGCAATGACTTCGTAGGAATCGTTTCGGCATAACGCTCGTAATGCCCAAAGGCCACCGCACGATCGTAAATTTCCTGATCATTGGTCGTCAGCATCCCTCCTTCGCCAATCGCCAGCGATTTCCCGCACATCAACGAATAGCCGGAGACATGTCCGATCGAACCAACCTTGCGCCCTTTATAAAGCCCACCCTGCGCATGCGATACGTCCTCGATGACCTTCAAACCATGTTTATTGGCAATCTCCATGATCGCGTCCATGTCGGCAGGGTGGCCGAGGTAATGAACCACCATGATCGCCTTCGTACTCGGGCTAATATGCCGCTCAATGTCCGCCGGATCCAAACAAAGCGTGAGCGGATCAATATCCGCAAACACCACCGTGGCACCCAAAGAATAGATCGGCAACGCTGACGCCCAATACGTGGTGGACGGACAAATAATTTCGTCTCCATGCCCAATCCCCACGCCAAACATAGCTGCCAGCAGGGAGCCTGTCCCGTTATTGAATCCCAGCGCATGTTTCACACCCATCCATTCTGCAAATTCCGCCTCGAATTTTTGCGTGATATCCGTCCCGCTCATATTGCGCGTGCGGAGGACATCCACGACAGCGGCTTCGTCCTCGGGTGTCAGAATCGGCCAGTCAAATATGTCGCAGGGTTCCAAGGTAACGGATTTTGAGCCGCCGAAAATAGCGAGTTCCGATAATGTTGCGGTTTGTGTGCTCATAGTTTTTAGGACGTTATGTTGATATCAATTGAGAAATTTCTTCGGATGCAAGTGCTCGCCGATAAAAGCGCACATCGCGCAAAGCTCCGGTAAAAGCGTGCCCTATTGCCGCACCGCCAATGGTCAGCGGTTTGGGCGTATCGAGATTCATGGAGGTAGGAATTTGAGATTGCGCTACTTTTTTCCCATCCAAATAAATCACAACCTCCTGAGCATGGCGAACGGCCGTCAAGTGATGCCAACCCGCAGGCAGCGCATGATCGTGCGTGGCCACGGCTCCGGTGCGGCGGCTCATCACCTTGCCGGAGGGAAGTGTTCCAACATACATGGTGCCGCGATAAACGGCCATGGACCATGCGCGACGCAGGTAATGCTCTGCTGTATTGTCAACATTCCCAAAGAAGGTGAATTTGTCGCTGTCCATGCGGAACATATTTGCCATAGGTAGCGTGCCGAAATAGCACTTCCCGTTATAGACGCCCGCCGCCATTACTTCGCGCTCGTAGCAGACCTTTCCCAATACTTTCCAGTCCTCGCCGCCTTCGTAGCGGATGATGTCACATTCCGGCCAGGTTCCCACCAGTAGCCGCCCCTGATAGGTCAGCCCGCAATACGTCTGCGTAGAAAGCGGCGGGTACCCGCAGTACGTCCAGTCGGTGCCGCTGTCATAACGGTACACCCCACCGCCGTTGATGAGCGCGTACAGGGCGCCCTCGTGAATCGTCAGGGACATGATACGCTTGTCGGGGCCGATCAGCTTCCAGTTCTGTCCGCCTTCATAGCGGTAGATACCACGTCGGTGATGGCTGGTAGCATAGAGGTTGCCGCGAAAAACTGTGAGGCAGTTGGTGTCGTCCGCTTGGTTGGACTCGCCCGTCTGGGTGTCGGGATTGTCGGGGCTTGCACCTTCCAGTCCGGGGTGGCCGCAATCCCGCCATTCGCCATCGACGGTGATCCGGTAAACCGTCCCGCCCTGTTGCGGATTCTGAACAAGGCCCAACTGAGAACCCCGTGAATTGTACCGGCCGGAGGAAGCAAACATATCCCCGTCGAAAAAAGCCAGCGATTCCATCGCGTTGCAACCGATGGGTGATGCGCCCAAATCGCTCCAGGTTTTTTCTCCCTCGTAACGCCAGACATGCCCGCTCTCCCCTTCGCCGAATTCTGCCGTGGCGGCGTAAAGATGGCCGTTCATCGTGGCCAGCGCGGCGATTTTCATGGCATTCCCGGGCCTGCCACAATCCCGCCACATGCGCCGAGGGTCGTCTCCCTCGACATGGGCGTCGTCAATACCGAATTGCATCTGCCGATAATTCGGTTGCGTGGTTGTCGTGGTTCCGGTCTGTGTGTTGACCACGAAATTGAACCCCTTGCGCGTGTCCGGATCGAATTTGCTAATCAGGTCTCCCACGACATCGCTCCCGTGGAGGCCGTCCTTAGTGTGCAGCCAAAGGCTAATGCTGAAATCTTCGCTGCCGGGGCGCAGTGCCGGATGATCCGCAATTTCCAAGGAGCTTTTTGCTCCATGAAAAACTGTGGCACGGCGACCTTCGATTTCCTCGTGCGTAATTTCTCGCGCGATCGCACGCAGCTCATGCGAGGAGTGATTGCGATAATCCGCTTCTAGCGGCCAATAACCGGACAGTGTAGGGTCTTGCGTGGGCATAAAAATTAGGCTTTCGCCATCGCTTTTGTCGGCGCCGGCACCAACTTTTCCGCATTGCGCCAATAAAGGTTCGCCGTTGTTTCCGCATCAAGCGAAAGCGTGGAGAGAAAATCATGAAGCTCCCGGCCATAATAATCGCGGGCAAAAAAGAGTTTTTTCGAAAAGTTTGTGAGAAATTTCTTCGCGTGTTCCGCATCCCGTTCGAGAGCAAAACGTGCGGATCCTGCCGACAGGTCCGCGTAAAGATTCTCGTATTTTTCCAATAATTGATGAACCCGCCCGGGGGCTTGAACAGGGCCCTTTGGATAAACCTCGCGCTCCGTCGCCACATCGGCAGAAATTTCACGCCAAAATCCCGGAGCATGACCAATAAACGTCGTCTCCGGACAAGCAATGAGCGCACGCTCCAAATTATCCACCGTGCCTCCATACCACGCGTTGTAGTAGGATGGCTTCCCTTGTTCATCGGGTAAAAACGGTACGTCCAAATGCAAGACCACCGGCAATCCGAGTTCACCCGCCATGCGGAACAAACGAATGGAACGTGGATCATCAAACGGAATGCGGAATTTCCATTCGCCACAAACTTTCACCCCATACATCGCCGCAGCCGCTTTCAGCCGCGCTGGCGCGTCACCCCGCAACGGATGCGGACAAAACCCAAGAACAAAACGATCCGGATAATGATTTTTTGCCACCAAGAGATCCTCAAGCGGGATTCCTTCGAGCGTTCCATCTCGGCGCATCCGCGTGGGATTTAAGGCTTGGACATAAGCATCTGTGTGCTCCTCCGGCGCAATTTCCCACGTCAACAACCAAGCATATTCAATCCCATGCGCGTCCATATCGGCAATGAGACCGGCGTCATCCAAATTCCACCAAAAGACGTGTTGGTGGGTGTCAATAATTCGTGCGGGTTTGCTCATAGGTTTTTTCTCAAAAGTTCATTATGCCTTTACATCGTTTGCCGATAGTACGCCGCTACCTTACGAATCGCCCGTGCGGCACCATCAATATACGCCTCATCCATTCCCTGATGAATCCGCAAATAAATACACGTCTTCAAAATGGTCTCGGCCTGAGGGCACGAAACATTGCGATAATCCATCGTCGTCAATCCTGCATCACGCACAGGCCAATGGCCGCCAAAGAAATTGTGATTTTGAAATACATCGTATTGATACAGCGGCATAGAAATATAGCCCTCGCTGGCAACGACGCCCTCAGCACACAAGGCTTTGGTAAATACTGTGCGATCACACGAAAACGCACTTTCATCCATGCGCATGAGATAAAACCAAAAACTGGAAAATGCCTCCGGCGCAATTTCGTGAGGAAGCACACCCGGGATGTCTACGATTCCGCTTCCCAGCCGCATTCCCAACGTATGGCGACGATTGGCAATGGACTCCATTTTTTCCATCTGTGCCGCAGCCACCGCGCTTTGGGGCTCGCTAATACGGTAATTGGGAGCAAGAAACTCTGGCGTCTTCGAACCCTTCACACGATCATAAGCTTTGTCCCCGTATTTTTGGAGGAGAGGTCCAAAGCGTTCGTCGGAACTCGCCACGATCCCGCCATCTCCACAGCCAATATGTTTGAAATCGTTGAGCGAATAACATCCGATGTGCCCAAATGTTCCCACTGGCTTACCCTCAAATTTCGCGCCCCACGCCTGCGCACAATCCTCGATGAGCACCAAACCATGCTCGTCCGCCAGCTCCCGCAGTGCCCGAACATTGCAAGGATTCCCCGTCAAATGTACCGCGACAATCGCGCGCGTTTTGGGAGTGATACGCCGACGCACATCCGTCGGATCGAGATTGTAAGTGTGTGGCTCAAGATCGGCAAAAACGGGAACGGCCTGCTGATACAAAATCCCAATTACCGTCCCCATATCCGTAATCGGCGGAACAATCACCTCATCTCCGGGTTTCAGTTGCAGCGCCGCCACCGCAATATGAATGGCTGCCGTTCCCGAAGAACACGGCATCACATAAGAAAACGGATAATGTTTTTGAAATCGCTGAACCAGCAGCTCCGTCTGCGGACCCTTCCAATAAAAAAGACTCGGCTGCTCCAGCATGGCGTCAAGGCACGCCTTTTCCTCCGCCCCCCAACGATGCGGAACCTCCGGTGCCGGTGCCGAAATTTCAGGTTTCCCACCCTCGAGAGCGAGAGAGGATTTTACGGTTTGTTGGCCGTGAAATGATGTGGTCATAATTTGAATTTATGAAGCTTCAGTAGCATTATTAGGACATTTTATTAAAATACAAGCAAAATTGTGTTATTTTTTCCTTAGAGGTGCCGCGTCTTCCTCGGACGCCGTTCCCTACGCCCCTGCGGGAAACATCGAAAGCCAAACACCCAGCATTCCTAATTCTTAATTTACGCCCCTCGCCCCCTCCGTGTCACCGTGAGAGAAAAAACGAGTTGGAAAACTCGTTCTACGTTTTCATTTCCCCCTCTCACCTCCTCCTACCACCTTCCGAATCGCCTCCTTAAGAAAGTGCTCACTCTCCGGAGCGCAGAAAGAATCGCGAGGCTCATAACCACCTTCTTTAAAGGAGCGTTCCATGCAAATGTATCCGGGCCCCAAATCACCATAGGATGCCACACCCATCCATGTTTGCGGCAGTAAGCTTTGCGCATAAAGCTGATATTCAATGAACGCCTCGCCCGGCAAATGAAGCAGCACCGCCACCTCCCCAAAATGCAAGGCAGAAACCGTGATGGGAACCTCCACACGCCGACGATACGTTAGCTCCAAAGCTGCACGGCTTGCTTGCTTTGGATGCTGCTTGGCCGTGCGAATGGTCTCGAGAAGCTGCGCATCCTCAATATCCCCACGCACCGGCAGCCGAACAGACGCCGTTTTCCATGTGAGACTCGGAACGTCGGATGTCACCGCCTGCGCCTCGGAAGTCTTAAGTGCCTCGTAAATTTTTTGCGTAAAAAGTTCGCGATTGTCCGCAACGCCATCGTTATATTTCCCGGCAGTAATATTCCCCCCGCATCCGGTGAAATAAATATGCGGTACTTTTTCCTCCGCGATGAGCCGATCACGGGCAATGCCTGCAAAGTCGGTCGTGACAATCCCCGTCCCATCGTAACTCGTCGGATGGATCGCATAGTAGTGCAGTGCCACTAACTTTCGATCCCCGCGCCAAAAGCTGATTGTCTGCAGCCACGGATCAATCGTTCCCTCGGGCAACGCCCGAATATCCGCCTCGAGGCAACGCGTCCAACGCACGCCTACAACCCGCCCATCCGCGCCTATCGGACGCCGGTTGCTGGCCAATTCTTTAACTTCCACCCGCCCCAAACGCACTTGATCCACCGGCTCCAAATTGCGCACTGCGTGCCCCACAGCCGCCGCCACCGTGGCCCGAGCGTCACGGCACCAAGTCCGCTGCATGATCACCTCCGGCTTACCCTGTTCATCCAATAAATCCTGCGCCTCCTCATCCGGCCAAGGGGCATCGTGATTATGCAAACAATGCACCGCCACGCGATCGGGTGTTGCCCCCGCCGCCTCCGCCAACGCCGCACACCAGCGACCATGTTCAAAATTGCTTAATTCCGCCCAATCCAACGCACAAAGCACCATCCGTCCCGCATCATCGTCCGGCTCTAAAACCACACCATGCGCTGAAAGTCGCTCGGTCACCGCCGTCGCTGAAGGATACCAACCCGCACAAAGCGGATGTCCAATGGGCGGCGTGATGTCAGCGGAGAAGTGTGCAATTTTCATAAAGATATATGGAATACGTGTTAAACTTAGCTCGTGAGATTGTGAAGTTTTTTGGGTAAGCATCCCTTGCGAATGCGCTCTCGAAGGCGCAATTTTTACAACATTCTATTAAAATTCAAGTGGAATTATGCGTGTTCTTCTCTCAATGCTCGGTTACCGCGCCCGCCTCGGGCGCCGTTTTCCGCGCCCTCGCGGGAAACATCGAAGCCCAAATCACCCATTATTCTTAATTCCTAATTCTTAATTCTTAATTCACACCCCCTCGTGTCCCCGTGAGAGAGAAAAAACGAGTTGGAAAACTCGTTCTACGTCCACACTCTCACCTTTCGACTTTCGACTTTCACCCATCATCCCCTTACACCCAAGCCTTCAATTTTCACATCTTCAGACCTCGAACTTCTCTCCTCTACATGCCTGGTAGGTTTCCGCCATGAGAATTATTCACAAATGCCCGACAGGGCAACGTAGCGACAGCGCAAACCCGAAAAGCCCCACGCTCGCACGCTCCGCTTGAGCATAAAATTCCCGTCTCATTTCATGACGCAAGTTGGTTGACCAATTCGAGAATGTGGGTTTCTACATCCTCGCGGAGGCGACTTGGGTGGCTGGAACGCAACATGCAGTCGCCGGCCTCATAGCCGCCTTCCTCCCAGACGCGATGCGAGGGAAAATATGCCGTCGTGGGCGAGGCATAGGCGGAAACCCATGTCGTTTCCCAGCCATACCGCTCCTTGAGAGTCAGCGCATAATCCACCGTCACTTCGCCGCTGAGGGCGATCCAAAGAAGGTCGCCAATACGAATGACCCATGCCGGATATTTTAGCGAAGCAGGAAGACCTTCCGGAGATTGCAACAGTGCTTCGAGATGCTGCCCCGAGCGGCGCATATCCGCCTCCGGATGCTGCCGCAAAGCCGCAATTTCCGCCGCACTTGGCAGCTTCTCATAATAAAGCTCCGCCACACCCCGCCGAACCGTCAGCGGTCCGGAGAGCGGTCGCTTTTTCACGGAATCATTTGTCGGGAGAGCCAGCTCGACGGCATCCGCCATAATTTCGCCATACGCCCGAGATAACGCCACCTCCCTCCCCGGCAACAATCGCGGCAGCGGGTTGATGTCCGCTCCACAGCCAGGGATAAAAAATGCCGCCGCACTCGGATGACGCTCCTCGATAACTTCGCAGGCAAATCCCGGCCAATCCCCGGAAATTTCGTAGCCAGCGAGGGAGGTGGCATGACACGCATAGCCGAAAATTATCGCCAGTGCTTTTCCCTGTGCGTCGGACACCCGCAGCACAGGCACATCCTGATCCACCGGACCGGGGAAATGGCGGCACCCCGGACGCTCCCGGCGGCGATTGACCCCGAAGCCCGCCACCCCTTGAGAAAACCCCAGCGAAACGGGTTGACGGGCCGCCAGCGCCTCACCGACCGCCTCCACCACTTGCCCAACCATCCATCGGCTATATTTTTTAACCTTCGCGATTTCATCCGCGTCATTATTCATCCACACCGAAGGCCAATCCGACGGACCGGAATGGGTATGCGAGCAGAAAATAATGATCCGCTCACGCGCCATCCCAAATCGCACGGCACATTCCGCTTCAATGCTTCCCATGAGCTCCCAAGAAAGCCCCACACGATCCACCGCCACCACCACCAGCCCAATGTCGCCATCCGTCCCTGCCAGCACGAACACCTTCGCCCAAAGCGGACGCAATACCGATTCCGACGGGTGGTCGCGAAAAGAAAACCCACCCATCCAAACAGATTCTGCCGGGGTCACGTTCCGTCGGGCGATTCCTGCGGTAAATGAAGAAGACAAAAACTCACGCGGAGGTGTGGAGACGCGAAGAGTATCCCGTTCATCGGATCGCTTCTGCATAAATCCCTTGCCATTATCCTGTTCATCCTGTCTATCCATGTTTAATTCCAGTCTGTATTCATCATGCCAATAAAACTCTCCGGATGCGTTTTTTCTACCACTTTCCCGGAATTTCCCTCGGCATCTCGGCGGAAAGTGAGGCGCAGAACATAGGGGCGCGGCGGCAATTCGAGCTGCCCCATGTTCGGGTCTTCCTGCGCTCGCCGCAGAGCCTTCTCGGCTCCCGCACGAATCCGCTCTCGCGCCATCGACGGCGAAAGATGCCGTGCCGCCGTGAAAGCCTTTTCTGCTTCTTCTCCCATCAGCTCCAAGCCTTGACTCAAATTTAACCCTTCTTTCA
Source organism: Chthoniobacterales bacterium (assembly GCA_039807035.1). Classification (GTDB taxonomy): domain Bacteria; phylum Verrucomicrobiota; class Verrucomicrobiia; order Chthoniobacterales; family JACTMZ01; genus JACTMZ01. Next base: position 4,322 of record JBDHQL010000010.1, on the reverse strand, counting down.
CCGAAACCGTTTCGATGTCCGGCACCAGGGACCGCGCCTCCTCACAACCTGCCTTATCACCGGATAAAAAAATCGAACGCACACCGAGTTCCGCCGCCATATAAGCAAATACACCCATCTCGCCGACAGGCGTGCCATTGAAGGTTTGTTCCAGAACATTAAAGCTCCCGGTGTGATTCAAATGCCCACCCGACGTTCCCGCCATCGCATGCTGTCCGACCCAAGCAATGACATCAAAACTTTCGTCCAGACCGAACCCATGCGGATAAACCATGTACGGATACGGCCTGGTAATCAGTTCGGCTCGTGGATGTATTTTGTCCGGCAACAGCCCGCCCCAGCCATGCCCATCGCAAACCACAACACGCGTCGCCCCAGCAGCCAAGAATCCTTCCACCGCCGCATTGGTTTCTTCGGTGAGAAGCCCCTTGGCGGTGTCAAAATAACGTCCCGTCGGGCAGCACCACTCCAGCGAGTCCTTTACCCCCGCCACCGCTTCGAGATCGGTCATGAGGTAGATGGCCTCTATCATCAATCCCTAAATATATTGGTACTATTGGGGTCTTTCACAATTTCAGCGTGCCCATCTAGGTAGGTGACGATGACTCCGCCATGATAAATCCACACCTCCTTGGGGACGCATAGCTCAAAGAGAGGTTGACTACCTTCATAAAGCCCAGCCACCCCGGTATTTTTATCCGTCGAAACCAAATAAGGCGTGTTGACCAAATCACAAGTTAGTGTGTTAATAGGCACCCTAGTGCCATTGACATAGCGTTCTTGCACATTCATCCAGTCCACCTCTTCCCAGTCCCAGCGGTACCATTGATCTCCCCTTTCCTTAAAACCGTTTAATCCCGGGCACCGAAAGACCCCATTCACCATGGGTTGTCCCGAAGAATTCGTAGGCGTTTCCCCGTAAACATAAGGAATAATTTCATCTATCCAACGCTTATATCCGGACGAATCGGGCCAAGAACTCCAATCGGTTTGTGGCAGCTGCCCACCATGCTCACCGGCATAATTTAGGGATGCTGCCGCTAATTGGCGACCATTGCTAAGGCTCTTTGCGGACCAAGTTGCCGTGCGCCAACTCGTCAAAACGAGTGACATGACGCCTATAAGCACCGCAATAATAGCTATGGCAACGAGCATCTCAATGAGGGTGAAAGCTATTAAGTGTTTTCTGAGGATCTGGCGGAACATTTATGCAACTCTTTCCTATAAGTTTCGACTTGTCAAAGCAAATTCTAAGTGTATTTTACAACTTCTATGCAAGTTTTTTTCCCCTCCATCATTTTGGGATTTCTTCTCACAACACAGCTCGTTTTGGGCGTAACGGACATCAAATTTCATTCCAATCGCACCGCATTTTACCGCGATGAATCACCCGCGATTGGGATAACCATCGAAGATGAAATTCCTGCACAAAGCACCCTTGAGGTCAAGCTGGATGGTTACAGCCTCCTCAAAGCACCTGCAACATCCAATACCGTCGCCGTAGAAATACCCTCGCAAAAGTTCCGCAGTGGAACCCACAAACTCATAGCGCGACTTTTCGATGCGCAGGGCGAGGAGATTGCGATTAAGTCCTTTCCTATTCAGCTCACAAAACGCCCGGCTAAGGACTCTTTGCAAAATTGGCTTTGGATGAATGGCGGGCCGATACATGTAGATTTTTACCAAGAACACGGCTTCGACAATGTCGGCGGGCCGATGCTTCCCCACTCAGAAAGTGATGGCCGCGACAAAGGGTTTAAAGCACTTTCGCAGGTTTTTAACGAAGAGTTTTCCACAGGAGCCACTCTCACCGTTGTACCTAATGGTGGCCTTTGGAAAAGAGAATTCACCCTTTTCCCGCCAAAAGGTGAAGACGTGAATTATGTGAATGCAGCCCGTGCCGGGGAGCATTACTACAATCCCTTTAGTCCTCTCGTTGCCGCGAAACAAGATGAGGCAAATGAAGCATTCATGAAAATCGTCAAAGATTACCCGAATATCACCATTGCGTGGACGGATATGGAAATTCAGGACGACATTACCAAGCCCAACCTTAACCGTGAAGGCCGCGAAAAAATGGCGAAAGAACTCGGCTTTACGGAAGAAGAAGTGGGTGAACCTGCCTATGTCGCCGAAAATGTGATCTCCGATAAAGACCGCCGCTATCTTCTCACCAAATATATTTTTCAAGGCGGCAATGGTGTTCAAGCAGGCCTCAAGCGCATGGTGGATATGGTGAAAAAATACCGCCCGGACATGCTCACCATGACCGATCCCTACCGGCACGTTGCACTATTTGACGTCTATCCTTCGGTGGACATCATTCATTCTTGGACCTACACAAACCCCGATCCGAAGGCCATGATTTACATCGAACAGATGCGTACAGCGACGAAACCGCGTAATCAAATCCCGCTGCAAATTGTCACCCTTCTCAACTACCCGGGTATGTTGGATGTGCCTCACAAGCGGGAGGGTTTTAATGGCAAGATCGCCTCGTCCGAAGAGTGGATGGGCATGGGGCCCGACCGCGTGAAGGAAACCACGTGGATCAATCTCTCCCGTGCCCCGCAAATCGTCGGCTATTTCTACGGAAGTGAAATTGACCCGGTTCGATACAAAGATCAGCCCTACCGCGTGCCTCCGGGGATGAGTGACTCTATCAAGGAAATGGCCGAAAAGGTTTTTCGTCCATACGGGAAAATGATCCGCAAACTGGACATTACCCCTCGTCGCATGGCGGTGCTCACCTCGCAGGCAGCCGCCACCTACAATCGCTCCCCCAATGACCAACACGGGTCCTACGCGGGGTACCGAACTCTCGCCTTTCAAGAAATTCTTGAGATGGCCCACTACAATGCCGATGTGGTTTTCGACGAAAGCATCGAACAAGGTGCGTTGGATAATTACGATGTCCTTTTTCTCCCCCGCGCCGACGTTCTTACCGAAACGGTCTATAACAAAATTCGCGAGTTTCAAAAACGCGGCGGCACTGTCTATGCCGACCAATTCCTCGGCCCGAAATTAGAAAATGTGCAACAATTTGATTTCGATTTTTCCTATCTCAACAAAGTGAGTGCCCGCGCCAATATCATGGGTGAAGCCCTTTCCGAATGGACGGATCATGCGGAAAAAGAAGGTCAAAAACCCGACTTGCAAAAAGTCCTCGGCGTACCCGCCCACATTGACCAAGAAATCAAGGAAGGCTATGCCAAAACACTCAAGGATGTTGTCGGGAAAAAATTCCGATCCCGCGTCGAAAGCGACACGCCGACCGTGTTGTTTAACCTCACGGAAAAAGGGGACACAAAATACCTTTTTGTCATCAATGACAAGCGTGCCTACGACGATCGCACCGGAAAGTACAAGGGGATTATGGAAAAACTCGTACCGCAAACTGTACAGGTGCGTTACCACAATCCCAGCGGCAAGCCGCTTGTTGCTTACGATATGTTGAAGCGAAAAAAAATTCCTCTCGCACTGCGGGGCGATAGCGTTTCCTTCCCCGTTACGCTGGATGAACTCGGAGGCACCTTGGTTGCACTCTATCCTTCTGCCCTTGAAAAACTCGAGGTCACAACATCCGCACAGGGCAAGCTCGGTGAACCCAACAAAGTTTCTATTTCTTTACGTGATGCCAACGGTCAACTAGCACAAGGTCTCCAACCTGTACGTGTGGACATCACAGATGCAAAAGGAAACCTTCATGATGACAGCGATTGGATCACCCTCGAGAATGGTACGGGAGAATTAGTATTTCACCCCGCGTGGAATGATCCCGAAGGCTCATGGAAAATCAAAGTTTCCGATCTCACCGCCGGCCTCACCGCCCAAGCTCCCCTCTCTCTTAAATCCAACGCCACCACAGCCAAAAAATGAAACCTATCCTATCACTCCTCCTGCTCACCGTCACCGCAGAAAAGCAGCACAACAGGCAATTTTGAACGACACGCTATCTCTGTGCCTTTGATCATAGTTTAGACCTTCGATAATATGCGTCGTCTCCATGTCATTTTCCTTACAATATTTTTCGCCGGACAGATGTTGTTGGGGGCGACCAATATCACATTTTCCACACAGCGAACCTCCTTTTACCGAGATGAGTCACCCATCATTGGAGTAATTGTCGAGGAAAGTCTTCCCGACAATGCACGACTTGAAGTTAAAGTGGGTGATTTTATTCTTCATAATGCTCCGGCCACTCTAGGGGAGGCACCCGTAAAACTACCCGCATGGCTTTTTCGCAGTGGAAATCATACGATGACGGCGCGACTGTACGACAGCAAAGGGAATGAGAAGGCGATCAAATCCTTTAAAATCCA
>JBDHQL010000122.1:0-3819 GCA_039807035.1 Chthoniobacterales bacterium | reverse complement strand
CGAAATGGCGTGAGAGTTGCCATGAATGGCGCAAGCGCATTTTGGGCAACCTTGATGTCTTTAACGTTCGTAAGGGTATTGGGCATGATCGTGGATTAGTTAGAGCTATTGGAAAGGATGAGGGCCTGTTGCTGGGCGGTGAGAGAACGCCAGAAGGCGGTTTGTTCTTTAGGGTCGTTGATGGCCTTAAAGCGGGCGACAAGGTCTTCACCCTGTGCGTCGCCTTTGGACGTGATGGGTGCAGGTGATGTGGTGCCGGTGGAAGCAACAATCTCAACTGCCCGCTTCGAGGCACGGGCTTCGATATCCTGCTCACGAGCTTCGAGTTCGGAATTGCGAGCGGTAAGCGCAGTAATCTTCGCCTCAAACTCACCGTTTGATGCACCAAGGGATTCGATGCTTTGACGGGCCGCAGAAAAATCGGCTTCGAGGCGTTCGATATTCGCGGCAGATTCGGAAAGCTGCGCTGTGAGAAGTTCCGCTTTGTTAGAAGCCTCAGTAAGGAGTGATTCTCTCGCCTGTGCATCGGTTTCGAGCGATGTCACGCGGGCGAGAGCTTGGTCGAGTTGTTCATCAACGGTTAGCATGATGCTTAAGTTTCCGTGTCAACTGGCTGACCTCACATGCCGCGCTCGAAGCATGGTTAGCACCTCGGCTTTGCTTTTCACCGTTCCGGCCAAATTAAGCCGCATCGCTGCTTTTGCTGAGAAGGTTTGGCCTTCCATTGCTTCGCTTGGAATCTTTCGCCCTCGCGCCAGCACAGCCATGTGAAACTCCTTGGCAATTTCCTCAACGTTCTGCTGCAACCACGCTCGTTGTTCATCGGTGAGCGAAATGCCTGAGCTACCAAGGCTCTTGTATTTGCCCGCTGCAAACACTTCCACTTTGATACCCTCGTTGCGCAAGGCTTCGCTCGAGTCGAAGATCGAGGCAATAACGCCGATTGAACCCACACGCGCACTTGGGGTCATGTAGATAGCGTCACACTGCGAGGCCACCCAATAGGCTGCTGAACACATCTGCCCGGCTGTGAAAGCATAGACATATTTTTGCCGGGAAAGATCGCCTACCGCCTGCGCCAACTCGTGCGTACCACTGACGCTTCCACCCGGAGAATCTATGTCGAGAAGTACCGCTTGGATGGATTCTTCCTTCGCAGCTTCTTCCACCGTTTTGATGATGTCGTCCGTATCCGTAGCCCCAAAAAGAAACTGCGCGAGGAGTCCCGGTCGTCGGATAATCGGCCCGGAAATTGTGATGATGCCCACGCTTTCTTCGATAGAAAGCAGCGGCGATGGTGGCTCAGGCTCTACCTCGGGTGGTGATTCAAAAAACTTGCGGGAGGCAGCGACAATGGCTGTATGCGCTTCGGGCGTTAGCAGCCACGGCTGCTCCAAGAATAAAACTTCAGCGGGTTTCACATCCACTGCTTGAATGTCAACAGCGGTAGAAAGGTGAAGTCTCAAAGCCCTTCCAGACGGAGTCTCCTATAATGTTCTTACCCATCTTCCGGGGCTGACCTCCTCCATCGAGTAGGCTTTCATGGCACGAAGGAAAATTTGATGAGCCTCCTGTGGCGTGATTTTGCAGAGAGCGGCTTCTCGATCAGGTATTGGAGTCATCTCAACTCTATCGGTCATCTCCAACGTACAACGAATCAAGAATCCTAAATTATAAACCAAATAACGGCTGTACTCCGGATTCAGGCTACCATCTTCTAACCGCACGGGGATGTCTGGGCCTGTATGTCCTCGATGGCGCTGTTTTCTCCGGACGTAAGGTCTCGAAAGTTTTTTCTTCTTTCCCCTTTTCTTTTTCCTTTTTCGGGGGGCATTCATTTACGAGAACACACAATATCTTGGGGAAAGATACACATGAAGCTTTCATGAGCGTTCTTTGGAAGAATGCGCCTCCTCACCTTTGGTTGCCGGAATTGAATATGCGCCCCCTCCCGGCCCCCAAAGCATTTCCAGAGGAACATCAAACTCTTTGGCGAGGTCAATCATTCGCCGTGCGTTCTGTGCTCGAATCCGCATCTCCTCCTCGAAATCCATGCCCTGCTCGGCAAAATGCTCGCTGAGCGTTTTTAGCCCCATTTCCACATCGGCACGGTTCTGTTGTGCTTCACGTCCGGCATCTACGGTAATCCGACGTGGGGTTGTCGCACTTACTCGATGCCAATTTGCGACCAACGGCAACGCTCCGGATTCAATCGCATCGGCAATCACATAGGCCCACACGGGGCGAATAAGCCGCTGAATGAGAATAAGCTGACGGAATGAAAATCGCCGGTCGGCTTTGGCCACAACCAAGCGCACACCCGCCCCGCCCACGCTGCTTGAATCTGCCGCAAATTCGTAAGGTAAAACACCGAGTGCAGAATCCCGGCGCAAATGCGTGAGAAAGCCCGTGAAGGTCGGGCTCGGACGATTGGACTGAAAGCTATCGAGAGATTCCTCGGGTTTGAGCGCAATGAGCTTGCCGCCCACGATCTTTTGAAGTGCCACAGGATCGCTGTTTTCCGGAGTTGTCGCCGAGCTTTCGAGAGAAAAATCACCATCCTGATCTACTTCGCCTCTTGCTGTTTTGAGGATTCGCGCCACATCAGCGTTGTCTTTGACCGCGTGTTTCTCCAGGGCAAGAAGTTCCATTTCGTCCAATACATGATTGATCGAATGCTGAATGGTTGCGGCGTTACGAACCGCCGAAACGGACTCGGGCTCAAAGACGTGAAGAATGCTCGATGCAGGCAAATCTCGATGTGTGCCGTCATCAAGAATCATGCGGTAAAAAATCGGCGCACCAAACTCATCCAAGCCGATGCCATCCACCGTTTCCATCGCGCCCGGTTCATCTCCAATCCGATGAGCTTCGATAAGCTGCAAGAGAGGTCGTCCATGACGATCCCGCGTTTTGTGAATGAAGTATTCGCCATCCACATCAATCCCACGGCAAACAAGGCTCTGACATTCCTCAAAGGAAAATCGCCCCGTCACTTCACACCGCGAAGCCCAATTAGAAAAGTATTCTTCCGCCGCCTTATTCCACTTCAAATCGGACGACTGCGCCTGCGGTTTAATGCCATCTCCCGTCGAGTAAATGGCCATATTAGCGACAAGCTCCCGCACAAAGCCGGAGTTCTTGTGCAGATAACGAGAGCGGCGCACAAGTTCTGATCGCACCCACGAGGTTAGGTCACGTTTTGTGTCTCTCGGTGATGCGCCAGGAACACGTCCACGCCTCGACGAATAGTTCGCTGACTCATAAGGGCCACCCCACGCCCATGTCGCCAATTTGCCAATGAGAGAAAATGGCGATTTCATTTCGGCAGATAACCGACAATCGAAGAAACCGCGATTGTCTTTTTGTGCCCGTAGGTCACAGGATCGAGCACACGCAGTGCATAAGTGCATTCCTCGAGCGTTTCTTTCACGGTCATGGGAAATTGTTTGGATGTCGTCATTCCCGAATCGCCCCATGCCATAAGCGTCTTGCCTTCCATGAGCATTTCTTTGGCTTTTGACTGGATGGCGAGCACCTCGGTGATGGTGAAGCCGGTAATGAAAAGACCTTGGGCCATGATGCTCAATGCACGGGTGTCAATGAAAGGCTCGTCGCAAACTTGCGCAGACTCGCATTGCGGTTAAGCCAACCCTTGAGGTATTTCACCCTCCTGCCTCTTGCGATACGGCGATAAAACTTCTCCCTGCGACACAAGAGCGTTGACGCAAGTTCGCTACCACTATGAGCAAAAACTGCTCGTAAAGTTTTGGGGCCGATAAATCCATCCGCCCTCGCGCCCACAGCCTCTTGAAGCCA
>JBDHQL010000121.1:0-3884 GCA_039807035.1 Chthoniobacterales bacterium | reverse complement strand
GCCAATCACGCTAAGCGTGAGCGCAAAAATCGTCTTGTAGAAATTGAAGCAGAAATTGCTTCTCTCGAAGCGCGTCAATTAGAGCTAACAGAAACCTTAGAAAATCCCGAAACCTACAAAAGCCCTGCGCTCGCCCTAGAAACCAATCGTCAACTCACCGGTGTCATCGAATCTTTGGAAAAAGCCCAATCCGAATGGCTCACTCACGCCGAAGCAGAGTAATCCGTTTTCCCAATTCTTCTCGCACCGCCTCAACAGCCCGCCTTTCCCGTGCCGCCCAATCTCCCTTAATTTCTACATAGTGCAATCCACGCTCTTCGAGCGTTCGCCGCCACAGTTTCATTAATCGCTTTCGATCTGCCGGATCAGGAAAACACGTTCCATCCCCACGCAAATAATCCACCACATAAGGAATGTCGGGATGACATAACAAATAGAGGTCCGTTTCTGCTGCACGACGATCTGCCTCCACCCTCACCCACGCAGGACATTCCTCCGGAAAAAGTAAGTCATCCCACAAAGTACATGTGAGTAAATCCGTATCGCAAAAAACCACCCGCTCTGCCCGAGCCAAAGCATCATCCTCATTTTTCATCTGCCCCCGTGCAATCGCCTCCAAATCCGCCCCCGTAATTTGCCCGTCATTCCTTTCCCAAAATTCGCGTACATATTCCGCGGCCCATGGCTCCTTAAAAACTTCCGCTAAACGCTTTGTAAGTCCTGTTTTTCCGGTGGACTCCAATCCATACACCACAACTTTCAATGTCTGTCGTTTATGATTTTTGGCCGTCATCATGGACATCCTTTCCTTGCTCCCGTAAGGCGCGAGACCATGCGATCCACCCAGCTACAGCCATCCCCAAATACACCAAATATAGTCCGCTCGTAAAACCCAGCCCCGCGTGCCAATACGCGGCTACGGCGACACCATTGACCACAATCCATACAAACCAATTATCCATTTGTTTTCGCGCCTGCAAAATTTGCCCCGCCACCCCAAAAGCCGCAATAAATGCATCCCTCCACGGCATTCTGGAATCCGTCCATCGCTCCGCCACCATCGCCCACCCCATCGTCGCCGCACCTGCAAGAACCAAAAGTAAGACCCATCCCCTCCAGCTCAATCGTGTGACCGGCAACTCTCCGCGATGGCGACCATCCGGATGCAACCAATGCCACCAACCCCACCCTAAAATCCCAAAATAAAAAACCTGTAACAAAGCATCCGCATAAAACGTCTCGCGAAAAAACAGTATCCCTTGAACCACCGATGCCACCATACCGATGGGAAACCCCAAAACATTACGCCGCACCAAAAGCCACACGCAACTCAACCCAAACACCAAATTCAAAAAATCCATGGTGATTATTACTGAAATTCCGATCTCACACCTTTCTTTCTATCATCACCGTCCGCTCGTCGCCTACTTTTTCGTGCGTGTTCCCTCCCTGGGAACGCCGACGCCCCCGTCGGCTCAGCATCTTTTAGCCGACGTGGGCGTCGGCGTTCCCGGGGTTCCACGCGCTGGACCACGGCCAAGCTTCAGCCACCTTGCATAAACAAGCCTTCACAGGATTCTCATGAATGTACTCGATCGCCTTTTTGAGATGATGCTCATCACGGACATACCGATCCCAATACTCCCTCATCCATACATGACGCGATTCACCCAAGCCTAAGCTATTCTCCGCATTCATGGCCAACAAACGTCGTGCCGACACAGACTTCCATCCTTGCACAATTTTACCGAGTTCTTGCAGAGGCTCAATGAGTACATGGACATGATTTGGCATAATCACCCATGCCAACATTCGATAATCTTCGCCGTCTTTATGAAGCAATACCTGCTGCACACAACGGGCCGCATCAATTTGCCGCAAAGCGCAGCAACCCGCTCCCTGATCAAGCCACTTTTCAATTTGACGTCGGCGTTCAAGCTGTTGCTCAGCCAAAGCCAAATCCTTCAACTCTTCCTCAAATTGCCGAAGACGTTCCTGAGCCACGCTATCTGCGAGACGAAATGTGATGAATTGCGTGAGGTTGATTTCATCCCGATGTGGGAGATAGCCACGCGAATACCACGCTCGAATTTCTCCATCTCCTTGTCGAGGACGGCGCGGTGAGTATTCCCATCGCAGCTTTGTCATTTTTACGATGGTACAATTGCGTACAAATCACCTCAATCGTGAAAACGCTATGACTCCCCCGGGAACGCCGACGCCCTCGTCGGCTCCGTATCCCCCACCGTCCGTCCTTCTCCCACTTCTTCATGCGTAACACCATCACGGATGTGGTAGAGACGTTTAAAGGTGGGGATGATTTTTTCATCGTGCGTGACGACAATGATGGCGGTTTCAAAACGTTGCGCCATGGTGTGAAGAATGCGAATGACCGTCATGGCACGCTCGGAATCGAGCGGGGCAGTGGGTTCATCGGCGAGTATGACGGGCGGACGATTAACGAGGCCACGGGCGATGGCAACACGCTGTTGTTCTCCACCGGAGAGTCGTGTGGGCATGGCCGCCGCACGATGTTGTACGTCCAAGGCTGTGAGTAATTCCAAAGCACGCTGCCGTGCTTCCGCATTGGGCACGCCGGCCAACATCGGGAGGATGGCCACATTGTCAGTCGTGTCGAGAAATGGAATGAGATAGGGAGCCTGAAAAACAAAACCCATTTTATCGCGGCGCAATGCTGCCAGATCACGTACTTTCCATCCGTCGTCATAAATCACATCGCCATCCAATGTCATACGACCGGACGTCGGATCAATCACAGCACCGAGGCATTTAAGGAGTGTACTTTTGCCGGAGCCGGAGGGGCCAATTAATCCTACGACTTCGCCTGGGTCCACGCGCATCGTAGCATTTTTTAACGCCAACACGGACGTGTCGCCTTTGCCATAGCGTTTGCTCAGATTTTCAATGCGGATACCTTGTGTGCTCATATCATCCAATGGCGTCCGCAGGGTCCACTTTCAGGGCAATACGAATAGCCACAACGCTGGCCAACGCACAAATTACCATCACCGCCGCAAATCCGCGGAGGGAATCTGCGGGAATCAACAAAATGAATCGCGGAAAAATCGGTGTGGCAAATGTCGCGGCGACTTTTCCCACAACAAAACCAAAGACACCGAGCATTAAAGACTGCTGTAAAATCATGGCGGCAATGGTGCGATTGCGGGTACCAAGCAGCTTTAGCACCGCAATTTCACGAATTTTATCCATGGTAAGCGTGTAAATAATGAAGGCCACGATAGCTGCACTGACGATCGCTAAAATGATGAGAAACATACCGATTTGCTTAGCGGCGGTGGTGATGATTTTGCCGATAAGAATGGCTTCCATTTGCTCGCGGTCATAGACCGTCAGTCGCTGCCAACGACGAATATTTTCCGCAACTTGAGCCTCAGAATATCCGGGCTGCACACGGACGAGCACCGCGTTGACGCTGTTGTTTCCGGTCTGTGAATTGAGCACAGCATCGAGAAGGCCGGGAGCACCCGGGCGATTGAGCGTGGGGTCCGCTTCGGTGCGGCGACGCTGCATGAGAATGGCGTCATTATCCTTAAGAAATTGAGCCTGCTGCGCATCCTTGAGTGGAATAAACACCATGGGATCGCCATTGGAAGAAACCATTCGACGCGTGAGGCCAACGACGGTGTATTTATGGCGTCGAATGCGCAAGGTGTCTCCAAGCGCAAAGCCTGTGGCCATATCAGCGACAGCTTCGTAATGTCCGCGTGCCACCTGACGCCCCGCAACAAGCCGTGGTGGCCAACCCGGCAGCCCTGCATCTCCCGCAGTAATGCCCACAACCATCGCCCGCACGTCGCGCTCGCCTTGTCCCACCTGCATGGTGAGATAAGTCACATTGGCAG
>JBDHQL010000009.1:0-18761 GCA_039807035.1 Chthoniobacterales bacterium | reverse complement strand
CGCTCCGTTTTCCAATCCTTACGAAACGCCTTCTTTCAAACCCCAGATTTCTGCTCGAATAGCACCTGAGTAGTTACATAAATTGGTCTGATTCCCGCTTATTTTCCTTTTCCCTGTAGCGCCTGTAGCAGCGGATGGCGGCTGTGGCCGTCGGGCATGATGGAAAGTGAGGGAGGCCAGCCAAGAGAGGGCGAAAGCCTTCCAGCCCCCAAGCCGCAAAGATACAACCACCTCCATTTTTTATTTCGCCCCTCCAGCTGCGGCGTCAGGAAGCGTCAGGAAAACATTTAGGAAAATATACTTGCCTCCCGCACCGCCTTGCGGCAGTATTGCAAAAATCGATCGAGATGGACACTCCACCAATAAAGGGTCTTCGCTGGCGGCGTCAAACCCCGTCCCTCCACCATATCCCTCCACCATACGTCTCATCCACGCTCGCGGATGCTGCGCCGCCCATCCCACACCCCCACCTCACCCGCCATGCTGATTTTTCATAAACATAGTTATGAGAAAATTCGCCCCGAATTGTCCACTTTTTTCTTGCATCCCCGAATTCGCCACACTTTGATGGGGGTTAAACAATAGTTCGGCAAACACAAAATGAGCCCTGCTGCAAAAGTAGTTTTGAGCTTCATCGAAGCAGTAAACGAGCAAGACTGGAGCAGGCTTCGTGAACTTGTCATGCCCTCCTTTCGACGACACAGCCGTGCAGGAGGCGACATCGAAGGCATTGAATCACTTATAGGTTTTCTCCAGAGCGAGTTTACTTCATTTCCTGATGCGAAGGAGGTTTGCACTCACTATTTCACAGATGGGAATATGGTTACTGCCATCATGGAATTTTCAGGCACACAGAGAGGCTCGCTGGGTGACTTTAAACCCTCAGGTATTTATGTTTCAGCTCCATATATTGCAGTTTACAGGATCGAGGGAGATCGCATTGCCGAGAGCTGGGCAGAGTGGGACAATCTTTCTACGCTAAAGTCACTGGGACACATAAAATGAAAAAAGCCGAACCATGTCATTGACCCAACGCGCTACGCGCGCGGGTCATGACGAACGTTATATTTGCAAATCAACCACCGTACAAGCCGAACGAAATCATGAAACGGAGATATAAGAAGTAATGACCCAAGCAGACATCCTCCAAATCATCCTTAAGGACAGCAACTACAATTTATCGCTGTTCTCAGATGAGGAAATTGAAGCGTTACGGCAAAAGGTTTTCACAAGGGAAACCAGAGGAAAAGAAAATCCCTTCATAAATTGCATCGTTAGAGACAAAGAAATTCAACTCAAGCCTGAAGAAGTCGTCAGGCAGCTATATGCAACAAGACTCATTGAGCAATACGGTTACCCGAAAAAACGCCTTGCCTTCGAGTATTCCGTTACATTTGGGCGCGAGAAGAAAAGCGCAGATATTGTCATTTTTGACAAAGACCGCACCGATACCGCCTATATTGTTGTTGAACTCAAAAAACCCAAACTCAAAGACGGGAAAAATCAACTTCGATCCTATTGCAACGCTACGGGTGCGCCTATTGGCGTGTGGACGAACGGCGAGAAAATATCGCACTACCACCGCAAAGACCCAAATTACTTTGAAGACATCACCGATATTCCAAAAGCAAAGCAAACGCTCAAGGACATACTGAGCGAACGCTTCACTCTGCGCGATCTGATTATCAAAGATAAAATCGCCAATGAGCGCAAGTCATTGAAAGACATCATTCTGGAAATGGAAGATGAGGTGCTTGCAAATGCGGGCGTAGATGTATTTGAAGAAGTATTCAAACTGATTTTTACCAAGCTCTATGATGAGTTCGGGAGCAAAAAAGACAAGGATATTATTGAATATCACCTTGACCAGAATTTGGATGAGGGAGAAAGGGGCGATTACGAAAAACTGAAAACATGCCTTGAAACACTTAATGACAAGAAATTTCGTGTCATGGAGTTCAGAAATACCGGTCAAACCGATTCCGAATTAAAAAAGAAGATTCAAGAATTATTCAATGAGGCTAAAAACCAGTGGCGCGGTGTATTTCCAGAAGGTTCATCTTTTGAGCTATCCGACAGCCATTTATCGGTATGCGTTTCCAGTTTGCAGGATGTAAAGCTATTCAATTCAAACTTGTTGGTAGTGGATGAAGCTTTTGAATATCTGGTCAACAAATCGGCAAAAGGCGAAAAAGGCCAGTATTTCACCCCGCGCCATGTCATTGATATGTGCGTCCAGATGCTTAACCCTAAGCGTGGCGAATACATGATTGACACCGCATCGGGAAGCTGCGGTTTTCCTGTGCATACTATTTTTAAACTCACTGGCCATTTGTTCACCAATGCGGAAATCCCTGACGACGAAAAACAGCATGTGCTCAGGGTGTTTGGTATCGACTTTGACGAAAAAACTGTGCGTGTTGCCCGCACCCTGAATCTTATTGCAGGTGATGGGGAAACCAATGTGCTGCACCTCAATACGCTGGACTTTGAGCGGTGGAGCGACAAGACCGAAAAAAACCCCAAGTGGATTAACACCTACGGCAAAGGCTTTGACCGGCTAGAAAAACTCAGAAGCGAAAAGGGCGAAAACAAAAACTTCAATTTCGATATTTTGATGGCAAATCCACCCTTTGCTGGCGACATCAAGGAAAGCCGTATCTTGCATCAGTATGAACTCGGCTTTAAGGGCAATGGCAAAGCGCAAAGCAAAGTCGGACGGGATATTCTCTTTATTGAAAGAAACCTGGACTTTCTCAAACCAGGCGGGCGCATGGCGATTGTGCTACCGCAAGGCCGCTTTAATAACACCTCGGATAAGCACATCCGGGAATTTATCGCTCAACATGGCCGCATCCTTGCGGTGGTCGGCTTACACGGCAACACCTTCAAACCCCACACCGGCACCAAAACCAGCGTTTTGTTTGTGCAAAAATGGGACGATGCGCTTTGCCCGAAAGTGGATGATTACCCCATATTTTTTGCTGTTTCCGAGAAAGGCGGAAAGGACAATTCCGGCGATTATATTTATGTTAAAAACGGCAACGGGCAATACAAGCTAGATAAGAACGGGCATTTGATCGTTGACCACGACCTGCATAATCACGGAGGAGAGTTGCCGGACGGTATTGCAGAAGCCTTCATTGAATGGGCCAAGAATGAAAAATTGTCCTTTTGGATGGAGGGGTGAGAATGCAAGTTTCTATTAGAAATTTATCTGAAGCTGCTTTGCACCCAGATTATCGCTGGGATAGCGAATACCTTTGTTTCGAGCCGTACAAGAATAAAAATATTAAATATATTCCAATAGGCGATGCGCTCATATCTTCTCAATATGGATTATCCCTAGAAATGAACGAAGATAAAAATGGAACTCTAATTTATAGAATGAATGAAATTAGCAACATGATGTGTAATCGCAATATATTGAAATATGCACCTATCAGTGAAAATGAAATTACCAGCTATAAGCTTAACGATAAAGATGTGTTATTTAATCGTACAAATTCACAAGTATTTGTAGGAAGGACAGGTATTTTTAGGGAGTTCTCTGATGAGGATTTAGTTTTTGCATCATACCTTGTTCGAGTAGTCCCCCATTCCGAAATAATTACACCTGAATACTTAACGGCATTCCTCAACACAAAATATGGTGTTCTTGATGTAAAGAGAAGAGCGCGAATCTCAATCAACCAATCAAATGTTAATGCCGAAGAGTTAAAGCGAGTTGAAATCCCATTAGTTGATAGTCGTCTTCAATCACAAGTTACATTGGCATTTGATGAGGCCTTTGAATACATTCAAAGATCAGAGTATAAATTCAATGAGGCTCAAGCCCTCCTGCTTTCTGAACTCGGCTTATCCGACTGGCAACCGAAGCACCAGCTAACCCTTGTCAAAAACTATTCCGATACTGAACAGTTTGGACGTATTGATGCTGAATACTACCAGCCTAAATATGAAGAGATTGTCAACGCGATTAAAGTCTATAAAGGCGGCTGGGATAAACTGGGTAATTTGGCGAAGCTAAAGGACAAAAATTTTAATCCTCTTGAAAAACAGCAATACAAATATATCGAACTTGCCAATATCACCGGAAACGGAGAGATTTCTGATTGCATGATTGAAGAAGGCCAAGATCTCCCAACCAGAGCAAGAAGAAAGGTGGCTAAGGGCGATGTCATTATTTCGTCAATAGAAGGATCGCTAAATAGCATTGCCTTAATAGAAAAAGACTACAGTCAAGCACTTTGTTCCACCGGTTTTCATGTCGTAAATTCAAAAACATTTAATCCAGAAACATTACTGGTACTTCTTAAAAGTATCGTAGGGCAGTTACAACTCAAAAAGGGTTGTAGCGGGAGTATATTGACGGCAATAAACAGGGACGAATTTAAACAGATCGTTTTGCCGAAAGTGATTCAAGAAAAGCAAAACGAGATTCAGCAAAAAGTCATCGAATCATTCAGCTTGCGGAAGCAATCCAAACACTTGTTGGAATGCGCCAAACGTGCTGTTGAAATCGCTATTGAGCAGGACGAACAGACTGCGATCAAATGGTTGGAAAATGAAACCAAAGAAATGCAAATATAACAATAAAGGGTGTAGCGGAGGCGAGGAACGAGCCCTCCGACTGCACCCCTGGTTGAACAAGCCCGCTGAGTGAAGCGAGGCCGACGGCTTATGCTTCTTATGTTTGCCGAAAGAGGGTTGACTCGGAGCGGAAGGCAAGCGCAAGCCAAATTGGAATACGAAAGTGCTGGCCGATGATGGCCTTTTCTACGAAGCGGCGGGGTATTGAATGACTGTCGTTGTTGGAAAATGACGATTTTGGGCGCATGTGGGTGAGAAAAGAGCGCGAGGGAGCGCGACCATTTCCAGCATTATGAAAAAGGCATGTCATGGACAAAGTGGGTTGCAAGGTGTCAATAGGACATCGGTTTCGCGGGGTGGAGCACGTCCGAGTTTCCATGAGGGCAGAAGGCGGGCGAGCGGGATCATTTTCTCCCCGCAGCGCGAACACCTCAAGGGCGGATGCTGCGGAGGAGGAGGTTCGGGGCCAAGGACGAGAGGAATCCCTGAGTGGAAAGCGATACGTTCGCGGGTGCGTTTTGCTGCAGGATGACAGAAGCCGTAGCGACGGATGGAGCGAAGTCCCGAGGGCAGGACATGACGCAGGAACCGCCGTACAAACTCCACTCCGGAAAGAGTCTCCTTGCGCTTGGCGTCGCCGTTGCGGCGATCCTTCCATGAGAATGTGACCGTGGAGTCGGTGACTTCCAGAATGCGGGCATCGCTAATCGCGGTGCGGCTGACGTAGGTGCCCAGATACTGAATGATGCGCTTGCCATCGCCGAAGGGCTGGATGTGAACACCCCAGTCTTGCGTCCAAACGGCAGGATCCACGGCGGGAAGGTTGCGGTGTTCTGGTAAAGCGAGCAAGGCCGCGAGGGCTCGTCGGAAGTGGGACCGGAACGCGGCGCGGAGGGCGGGCTGCGGGACAAGAAAGTTGGCATTCTTCACGCGAATGAAGCACTGTCCGGCATCGAGACCCGCGCCGGGAACAATGGTATGGATGTGAGGATGGAAAAGAAGACGGCGGTTCCACGTGTGCAGGATCATGGTAAAGCCATTGATAG
Organism: Chthoniobacterales bacterium; assembly: GCA_039807035.1. Lineage (GTDB taxonomy): Bacteria > Verrucomicrobiota > Verrucomicrobiia > Chthoniobacterales > JACTMZ01 > JACTMZ01. The sequence continues at coordinate 13,122 of JBDHQL010000009.1, read as the reverse complement.
CGGCTCCGAACCAGCGTGGGTTCGTCAGGGTGTCGGAAAGCGCGGCGGAGGCGGCGGCAAAAAATAAATCATAGATGTTTTTGGCGGACGGAGTGAAAAAGAGCGCACGCAGTTCCTCGGGTAACGTGAAGGTGACCATGAAATAGGGAGCCGCGATCCGCTTGTCCAATTCGCGCTCCACCCATTGCGCGGTGGCCTCTTTGCCGCATTGTGGACAGCACCGATGGTTGCAGGAATGGAAGACAAAATGGGCGTCGCCACATTTTTCGCAGGCATGGGCATGCCCGCCCATGGTTGCCGTGCGACAATGCATGAGTGCCCAGATGGCGCGACGCCGTGCCCGATTTAGAATAGGATGAAGACGCAGAAAATCGGGTAGGAAACGGCACAGTGCCTCAATGACGGTAGCGGCGGACATGAAGCCGGAAGGGAAAACTTCCTACCGTGGCAAACCCTTCGTGAGTTCTTCGATGAGTGCGCGGCTGTTCTGGTCGCTGCGATGGGTCACATGCAAATAAATCATCGTGGTGTTGATTTGCTTGTGCCCGAGCAGCGACTGCACAGTGTGGAGACTTGCCCCCGCCTCAATGAGATGGGTTGCAAAACTATGCCGCAACGTATGCACCGTGGCATCAGGAATGCCGAGTTCTTTGCGGGCCACCACGACCAAACGCTGCAACGACCCAACAGGCATCGGAGCCGTAGCCCGGCGCATCCGGGCGGCCAGTTTATCCGGACTGCAAGGACCGCGCCCGGCATTGGGGAACAGAAGCACCGGGTGGCGGTGAAACTTCCAATATCGGCGCAAATCCTCGATCATTTCCGCACCCAGTGGAACCATGCGGTCCCTGCCTCCCTTTCCCCCGCGCACCAGCAACTTGCCTTCGCCGCCTTGAATATCATGCACTGTGAGCGACAGACATTCCGAAAGCCGCAGCCCGGCGCAATAGATCAACTTGACCGGCGTGCGGTAACGCCGCAAACGGATCGAACTCAGCAGCCGTGTGACCTGGCTGCGCGTAAGCACAGCGGGAAGTTCGTCGTGGTCGCGGGTGCGGATTTGGGAGAATACCTTCCACTCCGAGCACCCCAACATCTCGACAAAAAACAGCCTGACGCAGGCCACCGTCTGGCGAATCGTCTTTGGCTTCCACGCCTTTTGGGTTTTAACATAGAGGATGTAATCGCGGAATTGACCCTCGTCCAGCGTCGCGGGGTCTCTCCGGAAATGCTCATGCAGCAGCCGCATGGCCCGGTAGTAACTGTGCCGAGTGCGAGGCGAATCATGGCGCATCGCCAGCAACTCGGCGTAGCGTCGCATCGAGTCGTTGGGATGTTGGGAGTCGAGTGGATCGCGGTGCCGCTGACCCGCTCTCGTGTTGATTGTGAATGGAGCGTTTTGACTGTAAGATGTTGCGTATTTGCTATAGTTCATGAGCACCCAATGTGGTAGTATTTTCTCCATGTCGCCACCTCCCGCCCTCACCCTCCATGAAACCCTCACCTCAACCCGCCGCGTAGCGGCTTAGTTCAACAAGGCACTGCACCTAACCGCTACCCGCCGCTCAGTTCTGATGAATTTTCGATGCCACCCGTTTTTCTTCGGATCGAAGCACGGCTTACCGGGTAGTGGTAGCTGAGCTTAGTCGTTCGGTCATAATAAATGAAAATCCATCGTTTACCGTTACTCAGATTCTACGATTTGCGTCGAGCCGACACCGGATATGGAACACATGTTAGTGCTATAACCGGATTGATGGGGGAAGACATCATTCTTGGATTGCTTGAGCATTTTCTTCAAAATCGGAAAGGCTATGAGACGCAATTACTCAGCTATAGATGCGTTCCAGGAACAGCATCAGGAGCCCGATTAGATGCTTGGCTTTTGGCTAAACGAGAAACCAAGAGTGAATTATTTCAGATTGAAATCAAGAATTGGTGTGCAAGTTCCATTGGTGGCATTCCGGTGCCTTTAGAATTGCCACCAGAAGAGGTTCATCCGATAGCTGAGCGCAATTTTACTCATTATTTCCGAAATGAGAATAATGCAAAAAAGATATTGAAGGTCTTATTTCCCATGAGACCTCCGCAGGGCTACGAGCAGCTTTCTATTACTCCATTGGTCGCCCTATGGGCACCAGTCGCCCATACGAAATCTCTTGATTCGTATTTCAGCGTCAAAAACTGGCATTTCAACCAAGAACGTTTCCCAGAATTTCATGTATTTTCATCATCCATCTACCTCCGTTCTCTTAGTGCGGATCAGATTGATATTGGACTGCCGCGTTTGATAGATAGGTTGGCTCACATTCATGAAATCGTTGAAATGAAGACCGAACGTTAAATCAGATGCCGGGGAAAATAAAAATCGGTCGCAACTGGATCGGTCGCAGTCACACCTAGAAACCGTCGAAAAACTGCGATAGCAATCTGGCCTTGCGTTTGATACGATTTCGAAATGGTTCCGCCGTTTCAAGAGATTATGCTGCCGATGCTCCGCCTTGCTGCCGAGTCGAACGCCCAGCCCCTGCCGATTAGGATCGCGGTCGAGAAGCTGGCTGAAGCGATGGGGCTTTCGGAGGACGACCGTTCCGAACTTCTTCCCAGTGGGCGACAATTCCGATTCACTAACCGGGTGAGTTGGGCAGCCAGTCATCTGCGCGCCGCTCAATTACTGGAATCTGCCGAACGTGGACATGTCCAGATCACCGACCGTGGACGCAAATTGCTTTCCACGAACCCTGCGACCATCACCTTGCGCACCCTGGACGAATTCCCCGAGTATCGGGAATTTCGTGGAGGCAGCTCAGATCAATCGAAGCCCATCCCCGAGGAGGTTGTCGAAACGCCGGAAGAAGCCATTGAAACCTCGTATAAAGCTCTCCGTGCGGAAATCGTCGAGGAAGTGCTTAATCGCTTGAAATCCTGCTCCCCGGCGTTTTTCGAGCAGATCGTGGTGCAGCTGGTCGTGCGCTTGGGGTATGGCGGTTCCCTCAAGGATGCCGGAGAAGCCGTGGGCAAAAGTCATGACGGCGGAATTGACGGTGTGATCAAGCAGGACAAGCTCGGTCTCGATGTCGTGTATCTCCAGGCCAAGCGCTGGCAGAACACTGTCGGACGACCCGATGTGCAGCAGTTTGCCGGGGCGCTTGCGGGTCAGCAGGCCAATCGCGGGGTATTTATCACGACCTCGGATTTCAGTTCCGAGGCAGTGGCTTACGCAAAGCAGGTCGCGACGAAGATCGTGTTGATCAACGGTCGCCAGCTCGCGGAATACATGTTCGACCACGACCTTGGCGTGAACACCACCCTGACCCTCTCGCTCAAGAAGATCGACTCGGACTTTTTTGAAGAGGAATAGCCCAATCAAGTGCCAAACAACCAAACGTCCACTATTATGCAGTCTATCCCTGACTACCCGAAGGCAATTGCAGCAAGCCAACTCACGATTTATGACCCCATCGCTGTTGGTTCTGAACTATGGATTCCAACGCCGGTTCTTGAACAAGTTCTCGATAAAGCGCTTTCCGGCCTCGATGTCGCAGGGCTTCCTCTACGGACAAGATCGAAGTTTGTGAAGGGGCGCATCTGCGCCGCTTTGGGGTATCAAGAGCCAAAGTCTTTCCGTAAGACTCAACCCCGATTTCCTGGTCAGAACTTCGATGCATATACACAGAAAGCAGACAATCTTCAGGTATGGAATGAGGAGTTGTCTCCGAACCGTCGATATGTGCTGCTTCGCCCGGATGCCAACGGAACAATTACTCGGGTTAAAGTTGCCACGGGACAAGAGCTTGCGGTTCTGGATACCACAAAAAAGCTGACGCGAAAATATCAAGCCAGAATCGTCCTCAAAGGCGAACCGGCCGAGTTAGTCTCAGAAAGTGACACAGATAATCTCCTCCATCTAGTCGGTGATCAATCAACCGTCTCATTTGAATGCACGCCAACAAAGATACCAGAGGCAGGCACGTTGCTACCCATCGGTGAAATGTTCGCTCGCCTGCGGCAATTGATTGGCAGCCGCTTTGCGGATGCTGGCCACGATCAAGAGCGCAATCGCGGCGCTGCCTTACATGCCCTCGTATGCAAGGCATTGGGGTACAGTGACTATCGAGATGATGGTCAGTTTCCTGATATTCTCCACCAGCTTTGTGAGGTAAAGCTCCAGACGTCACAGACAATCGACCTCGGACTCGTTATTCCCTCCAGCACCGCAGCGATTGACTCACTCGTGCTAAATGGAAGGCAAATCAGGCATTGCGACGTTAGGTATGCCGTTTTCTACGCAACAACGGATGGCAAGGAAGTTACTCTGACGCACTTGTTTCTGGCTACCGGTGAAGAATTTTTCGAGCGGTTCGAGCAATTTCAAGGGCTGGTTCAGAACGAGAAGTATCAAATACACCTACCTCAGAATTTCTTCGCGAGAGAAACCGAATGCTCGCCAGACTAGTAAATCTAAATCGCTGGCTAGCTTTTCCGCATCCGATGACGTAATCAGCTCGTGAATCCGCTTAGCTCCCTCAATCAACTTTCTCGAATCTGCCGAAGATGGATCTGGAATTGGGAAGTTCTCAACGTACTGCGTCATCATACGCCGCCGTCCCGCATAAAGTTTGTTGTTAAATCTGTGGTCATAGAACGCCGCGATAAACGAGGAGTTTCCAACGGCCAACGCAAGCCACAACAGGTCATCCCCCTTTTCAGAGATTAACCAATAACTGTCGCCCTGCACAACTGATCCCTCTAAGTCGAGCATGAAAGTTGGCTTTTCGCAGATGTCCGGGAATACGAGTTTCGGATGCTTCCAAGCATCGGGCTGCTGTGGCACCCATATCTCGAACCATTGCCGTCCAGCTTCAATTACATACGACCGAGCCTCCAATGTTTTACGGTGTGTTTCCAAGTATCGCTTGCTCTTCGGATACTTTGCCAGATCGACAACGCGCCGCTTCCCATTGACGGACTCATGCGTGTAGAGGATCGCAGGAGCTTCACCGTTTAGATTGGCTGCCTTGTAAGGCTTCGCCATCTTGTGAGTGATCAGTGGCTTGAGAAGCTCAGGACGCTCGCTATTCTCTCCCCAGTCGGACCGAGCGAAAACCTTGTCCGCGGTCGTCTTTACGCCAACACGAATCTTCCCTATCTCCCCGAAGGTGCAAAAGGTGTGAGAATCCACCTTTGCATTCCATGAATCGGAGGCAACGTTTGCAATCTTCCATACGCGATCCGTCGAATCGAGTGCGCCTTGTCGGACCATAAATTTTCTTCCATCCTCCATTTGAATTACTCCCTCAAGATCGAGCGCGGCAATTACGCTCGGAGCAATATGTTCCATCGCGGCGACGGTGGAGTAGATCGAAGTGAAGCGTGGCTGCGTTGTTGGCTTTCCGTTCTTCTTTCGCAGCAAAAGCACCGCAGGCAAAACCGCAGCCTCAAACAGGCGAGTGTCTCCCAGATCCCACACGTGGAGAATGTCGAAATCTGCCAGCAGGCTCTCACGAACAGATGCCCCAGCACGCGTGGTCATGAAACGATTGGTTACGATGATGGACGCTAAGCCGCCGGGCCGTAAAACCCGTGCAATACATTTCAAGAACGCAAACGCTAGATCAACACGCCCGGAAAGGTTAAACTGCTCGGCAAGCAGTTGTGATTGCGCCGCACCCATCACTTGCGTGCGCACGTATGGGGGGTTTGCGATTGCCATGTCAAAAACTTCCATTGGCTCCTCGAACAATGTTCCTGGATTGCGATCTAAAACGGTCTTCAAGAAGTCAGAATGAATCCACTTGGCGTCAACGCCAGGGAACGAATCGGCAATCTTGTGCCCGGCTGTTGTCAAGGCTTCGGCATTGAGGTCGCAGCCCGTCACGCAAACTGACTCACGCATCTCCCCTGGGACTCGCCGCAAGAGGGAATGGAGAAGTTGCCCATCTCCGACCGCCGGATCAATAGCTTTCCAGCTTTTGGAACCACCGCACCCATTCCACGCATCAAGGAGCACTCTCGCCACGAAATCCGCCAGAATTTCAGGGGTGTAGTGTGAACCGGTTGCTTTTCTATGGGTCGCGGCTTTGGTCATTCTTGCCCTTGAGTATCGCATAAACGCGGAAGTTCGGGAAGGAAATGCGGTTCGGACGAAATTATGGTTTCCTTCGCTCCCGGCCGTCCGCCTGACCAGCCCAGAGGCGCTGCTGATCGAAGGTTCGCATCTCCCGCTCCGTCACCGTGTCCCGCCCCCTACCCCGCCCCTCCAAAAACAGAATCTCCTCCTGCTTCCACGGCGGCAGGTTCAGCAGATTCATGATCTGGGTAATGCGAGCGCGGGAGACGCCGCCCAACCGGGCCAGGTCGGCGTAGTCCCGCACAATCTCCTGTCGGATCAGCCCATCAAAATGGATGGCCAAAGCCATGAGCCGGGCGACCCGAGGAATGGGGTCTGGAGGTGCGGGGTTGGGTTTTGGCGCGAGGCCGTTCCGGAGTTGCTTGCGCCCGGTGCGTCCGGTGGAAAAGTGGAAACTCGATTCGATGGTAATGCTCATGCGGCTTCCCCCAAGATGGCTTCAAATCCTGAGGGCCGAAACGTGAGAGCTACGCTTTCTTTCTCGCGGTCAAAGACCACTCTCTCGACCAATAGCTCCATCAGGCGGCATCGTTCCGCTGCGGTCAATGCGGTCACAAGATCGGTAAAGCGACCCAAAGCCTGCCGTACTTCCCCCTCGGAAATCTCCCCGCCCAATGCGGCCAGTTCGCGCTCAATCTCCGCGAGACGATTTTCACCCGCTTGGATTTGATCCTGCCAGTTGGCCAGTTGCCGCGTGGCGTTTTCTTGGCCGACCATTTCGCTGACCGCCCGACCTTGTTGACGCAGAGTCTTGCGGATTTGCTCGCGCTCGACTTCCAGAGCCTCCTTGCGCTCGGCGTATTCTTCTCGTGCCTTGGTCACCACGTTGGCGGCAAGGGATGCGTCTTGCCCAATGGCGGCGATCCTGCGAAGCACGAAGTCCTCGATTTCCTGGGCGGGAACCGAGCGGGTGGTGCATTGACTCCAACCACGCTTCATGGCCGTCAGGCAGAGGTAATAGCGATAGCGGTGCGTTCCTTTCTGCGTGTAGGAGTGAGTCATGGCGCAACCACAACACCCGCATTTAAGCAGACCCCGGAGAAGGGCTCCGTGTTTATTGCGAGTCGAAGCTCCTCGGTCACGGGCATTGTGATTGAGGATGGCCTGCGCCTTGTCCCAAGTTTTTTCATCCATGATTGCCTCGTGCTCGCCCGGATAGACTTGCCCCTCGTACTCGACTTTCCCGAGGTAGGCGACGTTACGCAGGAACGCGAGGAGATTGGACTTGTTCCAGAATCCTCCTCCGCTCCGTTTTCCGCTTCGACTCGTCCATGACTTGCGCGGCCAGCCACGCCGGTTGATCTCGGCGGCGGTGGCTAAGAGGGATTTGATCTCGAGGTAGAGAGCAAAGATAGCTCGAACCTGCTCGGCCTCTTCCAAGTTGACGACCAGTCGCCGGGCTGCTCGGTCAATGTCATAGCCTAAAATCAAGCCACCGCCCGTCCATTTGCCCTTCTTGCGGGCCGCGCTCATTTTATCGCGGGTGCGCTCCGAAATAATTTCGCGCTCGAATTGGGCGAAAGAAAGCAGGACGTTTAGCGTGAGCCGTCCCATCGAATGAGTCGTATTGAATTGCTGCGTGACGCTCACAAACGAACAACCGCGAGCATCGAGGGCTTCCATGATCCGCGAAAAATCTAAGAGGCTACGCGAAAGGCGATCCACCTTGTAAACCACGATGGCGTCCACCTTGCCCGCTTCCACGTCGGACAAAAGTTTCTGCAACGCCGGACGCTCCATGTTGCCGCCGGTAAAGCCTCCATCGTCGTAATGCTCGGGCAGCACCACCCAGCCCTCGTGTCGCTGCGAATTGATGAAGGACTCCGCCGCCTCGCGCTGTGCGTCGAGCGAATTGAAATCCATGTCGAGCCCTTCCTCGGTGCTTTTGCGTGTGTAGATGGCACAACGCACCATCTTGGGCTTCTGCCCCACCGCGATCTTCTTCGCTTGGGCCCTCGTCATGCCGCCTCCTTCTTGGCCTTGGGCCCGCCGATGCCGAAGAAAAGAAATCCGTTCCAGTGCGCTCCGGTGATGGCTTTAGCCACGGCGGAAAGGCTACGGTATTTTCGCCCCTCCCACTCGAAGCCCTCGTCGAGAACGGTCACGACGATTTTGCGTCCGTTGTAAAGGCGCGTAATCAGGGCTCCAGCCACGGGAAGTCGAGCCCCCTCGGAAGGGCGGAAGGCATGCCGCACCAAGGCAGAGGCGGGGCATCCGGGGCCGGGAGCAACAGCCCCTCGGATTTTAAGCAACGTCTCGTCGGCCAGCTCACGAGCGCGTTCGAGGGCGCGTTGAGAAAGTCCGCCATACGCATTGGCTTGAATCTTCCAAGCGACGCGCTTTCGCAGGAAATCCTTATTGCGGCTGCGGCACTTTTCGCCCCAAACCTCCTCCCATTTGCGGCGCAGTTGGTCGGTGGACATATCGCGCAGGCTCTCCACCTCGCGAGCGATTTTAGCGTGGTCTTTCGTGGTCATAAAATTTTTCCTTTCCGTGAACCACAGAGCCTCGGTTTCGCACCAAGCTCAAGGGAACTCTGGGCAGCTTTATTTTGTGCAGAACCAGCGGTTTTTCCTTGACTTTCTGGAAAAGCCATCCTCGTTCGTAGGCGTAGAAACGCCGTTGCGAAAATGGAGGTAAGTTCGTCCATGCGCTCATCGAGCGTCATTTTCGCTGGATGGAGGAAGCCGATAAACGGGCCGTTGGTGAAGTTCATAGCCATCCTATGCGGAATCGCCTTTAAATCTGGCCCTTGTCCGCCAAAACGGTGGACACTTGACAACGATAGCGATCGTGTTAACCTTTCGGTCGAGGCTCGATCCTCAATCAAAAATACGAATCATCAAAACACTACCGAATCCAGAAACACAAGAAACCAGCACAACGACAAAGACGAAGAACAAATACACAAGAATACCAATAAAATGAAAAAGACACTAGGAGCGAGAATCCGCGAGCTACGCCAGAACGCCAGGCTTTCCCTGCGCGATCTTGGTGACCGCCTCAAAGGACCGGATAATCCGAATCCTGTATCCGCCGCCTACCTTTCCGACCTAGAGAACGGGCGACGGTTTCCTTCCGAAGATATGTTCGGGAAGTTAGCAACTGCCCTCGGCACAACCGAGGAGGAGTTACGTAATCATGATCAGCGGGCCGCAGGACGCGAGCTCGAGGAACTGGTCGAATTAAATCCGCAATACGCCTTCGCCTTCCGTCAAATAATCGGTGACGTGAGGAACTCGGGGATCAGCCCCGACGAGGTAATTGCTAATTTCAAACGAAAACGTGAAGACACTGACGACTCAAAAAACTGATAGAAGCCCGGGGATTTTTCTCAAAACCGAGTTCATCCCAGACAAACGAATCGACCGCCGCGCCATCGAAGAACTACAAAGCGTTGGGTTGATGCCTGACAAGCCCGAACCGGTTCTTATCGACCGGTTCTGTGACGTCAAGTGGGGCATGCCTGAAGACTACCAGTATCTTCAGACCGGGATACTTGGCTATGCAGGATTCACCTACAGCGGTTTTGATCGCATCGTAATCAATGCCGAACTGGAAGATGACCTATCGCAGACGGCACGCCGACGAGTGCGCTCCACCATTGCCCATGAAATCGGTCACGCAATCCTCCACGAGAAAATGTTCGTGGAGAAAATGCTCTTCGACAAGAACCAAGGGCTCCTCTTTGGCGAGATGGAGCGCAAACCCATAATGGACGTCCGTAGGATCGTCTGCCGGGAGGGAGATGTGTTTGGCAGCATAGGAAAATCACCGTGGTATGAAGTTCAAGCAAACAAGTTCATGGCGGCGATTTTGATGCCGAAGACTCTGTTTTATCAGGTCGTCGAGCCATTTCTGCTTTCATACGATGATTGCTCGATGAGCCCGACGATGCGAATGCGCTACTACGGCAAGATTGATGAGGTGTCTGAAACCTTCAATGTGAGCCGAGAAATGGCCAGAATCGCTGTGGAAAACTATATGACAAAAGAGCGGGCGAAACGTGCGGGGGGCGATTCTCTCTGGGGGTAAATTCCCCCTTTTGGCATAGCAGTCAGCTATTCTGGCGAATTAGTGAGAACTCTAAACAAATAAATATGAGCAAACAAAACAACAATACATACGAGCTTTTGGAAGTACCAAAAGCAAAACTGGAGTCCGTTTTCAACGGCGTCAAATTTGGAACCGTGACGCTCAGGGTGATCAACGGATCGCTCTTGCCCAATCACGAGCCGAGGGTGCGTTACACCGGGAAGCCGCGTTCGCATTTAAATGCGAGCAAGCATAACTCCACAGGCAAACCCCAGCAGAGCAGGGCCGAAGCAATCCGGGATCTTCTGGATTACATCAGCCCACTCGTCGGGCTCTGGGAGGTGACCGTTCAGGTCGCCAACTCGATCCCCTTCAAATGGGACTACGAAGAAGTAAGGCCGCTTCGTAATCCCATATCAAACTAAAGGCCCCAACGTAATCAATAATCGACTGACCGCTAAGCGGAGGTCGCTGCCGGTTCATCATAACGGTGAATCCAGCGCACCTCCGCTTTTTTAGCGGTCGGTCATGGCGGTTTCTAGGCGGGTGCCCGGAGACCACGTAGCGGCGGCGACCTCCCTTCCCCGGTCGGGGAAAGGAACCATTGAATCGCTACAAAGGAATCGATGAATTCATCATCAAGGTAATCGCAAAAGAAACAGCAAAACTTCGGAGGCGCTTCGGCATCGGTGCCGACGACATCGAAGACATCCATCAGGATCTGCACCAACAGGTCTGGAAAAAACTATCCGGGGGCTTTTCACAGGGGCACCCGCAATACAAAGCCGCAGTGCGACGCACGGTCGACTCCAAGATCAAGGACTTGATCGAGTACCGCAACGCCGAGAAGCGTCGCACGAACCGCGACAACCTCCACTTGGAGGCTCCGGTCGAGGGCGACGAAGGAGAGGAAATCACCTTTGCCGACAGCAGCGATCTCGAGCGTTGCATGGAGGTTTACGGCAACGCATCGCCATCGTGGCACCGTCACCGCCACAGCAAAATCGACATCCAAGAGGCTCTCGCAGCTTTGCCAGACGATCTGCGTCGACTGGCTGATGCCATTGATGCCCTCGATGGCAACCTGTCAGCCGTGGAGCGGGAACTTGGGCTCACGCGAAAAAAACTCCGCTGCGACCTCGATAAACTGCGCCGCCTGATGAGGGAGTCGCTGGAGATGTAAAGCAGCGGGGCCAATCGAGCGGGTGACTCCGCATGGGAGATGGCAGGATCATGAATCTCCTGCCGTTCCAGACTGACCACGCAGCCCGCCTGCTCGCCGCATTGCGGCGGGCGGGCGCGGCTCTAGACGCGAGCGACGCTGGCTGCCACGCGAGAGGGACACCAATTCTGATGTTCGACGGACACATCAAGCCAATTGAGGAAGTGCGCGTCGGCGACCTTGTCATGGGTTGGGATTCGACCCCGCGCACCGTGGTCGCGCTTTGCAGAGGCCGCGAGGAGATGGCCCGCATCGCCCCAATCAAAGGCGAGCCGTTCGTTGTGAATCTCTCACACATCCTCACCCTTCAGTACACGCGGTTTTCCCCCAAGGCCGGGCTTTTCAAGCGCAGCGAAAAAATCATCGACATTTCAGTGCGTAATTACCTCGCTTTGCCCGTAACCCACCGCGATAAGCTCAAGCTCTTCCGAGTGCCCGTAAACCCTTGGCCCGGGCAAGCACTGCCGATTCATCCATATCACCTCGGAATCCTCTTGGGCGATGGTTGCCTGCTGCACAACCACCTTTCGTTCTCAAAGCCCAGTCTGGAGATGGAGTTCGCAGCAGGCGAGGTTGCGGCTGATCACGGTGCGGAAATCCGCACCCGTTGGAGAAACCCAGGCAACCCTACACACTATTTCAAGTTCTCCAGCGGTCTTTGGGCCGCTCTTGAGAGTTTGGGCGTGGGTGGCAAGCACGCGGAGAACAAGTTTATTCCGCACCGATACAAAACCTCCAGCTTTGAGCAAAGGTCTCAGATTCTTGCGGGACTTCTGGATACCGATGGCCACTATTTGTGTGGCGGATACGACTTTATTTCTGCCTCCCGCGAGTTGTCCGAGGACACGGCTTTTCTCGCCAGATCCCTCGGGCTTGCAGCGTACCTCAGTCCCTCTTTCAAAAAATGCCAAACCGGGGCTGGCGGAATCTACTGGCGCGTTTCTATCTCCGGCGACTGCTCGTTTCTGCCGCTGCGACTCTCGCGCAAGCAAGCCGCGCCACGCAGGCAGATTAAGAGCGTCTTACGCACGGGATTCAGGGTCGAAATGCTTCCCCCGGACGAGTATTTCGGTTTTTCGCTTACAGGGGACGGTCGATTTTGCCTCGGCGATTTCACAGTTACCCACAATACGGGCAAAACCTATGTCGCCGCAAACACCGCGAAGCGCGGAGGCTGGAAACTGGCCGTTATCGCACCCAAGGCAACGCTTCCCACTTGGCATCGCGTGGCCGAAGGCTTCGGTGCGGAGGTGCTTTTCATTTCCAATTACGAATCGCTGAAGTTGGGCAAGACTGGCTTTGGTGTTTTTCAGGGAAAGGAGTTCATCTGGCATCTGCCGTCCGACGCGTTGCTCGTGGTCGATGAAGCCCAGCGGTGCAAAGCCCGCGATAGCCAGAACGCCCGCATGCTCGTCGCGGCCCGGAGGCAGGGAGTCAGAACCTTGCTCTGTTCTGCCACAGCGGCCGCGAGCCCACTTGATATGAGGGCGATCGGCTATTGCCTCGGACTCCACCGGCTGCACGATTTCTGGCCGTGGGCCATCGCGCACGGGTGCCGGAAGGGTCGGTTCGGTTTCGAGTTCAGCGGAAATCGTGAAGCCTTGGAACGCCTCCACCACCGGGTGTTCGGGGCAAATGGCACCGGATCTCGGCTGCGGATCGCAGACATCCCGGAGTTCCCGCTCACCCAGATCATCGCCGAGCCGGTTGGAACCGGCAGGGAGCGGGAAATTCA
>JBDHQL010000120.1:0-3945 GCA_039807035.1 Chthoniobacterales bacterium | reverse complement strand
AAGTGCTCACGCGGTGGCACAAACCATGAAGGTTGCTCGCACGATGGAGCGAGGAGAAATTGTCATCGCCAATCTCTCCGGCCGTGGTGACAAAGACGTCGAGCAAGTCGCAAGTTTTCTCGCGGAGAAATAGCGGCGCGTGATAAAGCAAACGTGCTCCGCGATGTTCACTCGCTCCGCCGATTATCGCGCTGAACAACGAAGGAGTTGTTGATGATGTCGAGGATGCGCTGGCCGGGAATGACGCGGTCGTTGGCGAGATCAATGTTGCCGTCTTTTCCGAGAATGAAGATGGCGAAGTTTCCACTCACACCATAAGCGGATGCAACCGCTGCAGGATTGGCGGCGACAACGAAGGGAATGTTGGAGCGAATGACGCCCGGTTCTTCGGTGAAGGCGGCGATGGCAACGGCTTTTTTATCGCCGAGTAAGCGGTAAACTTTTTGCAACTGCCCAACTTGCGCTCGGAAAATACGTTGGCGTGGGGATTTGGCGACAATGAGAATTACAGGCTGCCCACGCAATGTGTGGAGCGACGCTCCACGGTTTCCTGATTTCAGCCAGATAAAATCAGGTGCCGGTCGCACGACATCTGCTTGAGAAAATGAGGTCAATGCGAAGGCAATAAAAGTTAGTAGAAGAATACGGATGCTCAGCAGCGCGCACCTATTAGAAAGATTAGCCTGTTTCGGAGAATCAGGGTGCTCAGGGAACCCAGGGGGCACGGGCGTCCCGCCCGTGATGGAAAAACGTTCACAGGCGAGACGCCTGTGCCCCCTGGTGTTTATATTCCTAGTCTTTTTGCAAGTGATGGGTTGCATGGGGATCGGTTGCGTTAGACGCGCATGATGTCTGCTTCTTTGGCCGTGGTTTGAGTGTCTACTTCGGCCACAAATTTGTCGGTGAGTTTTTGAATTTGGCTCTCGCCGGTTTTCAATTCATCTTCCGAAAGCTTGCCATCCTTTTGCAATTTCTTAGCGGAATCAATCGCATGGCGACGTGCAGCGCGGATGCGAACACGTGTTTCTTCGGACATGGCCTTAATGGTTTTGACAAGGTCCTTACGGCGTTCTTCGCTGAGTTCCGGAATCGGCAAACGAATGAGTTTGCCATCTACGGAGGGCGTAATTCCAATTTTGGATTCATTGATCGCCTTTTCGATGGGTTTAACATTGGCCGCATCGAAGGGTTGGATGAGGAGGAGGCGTGGTTCGGGTGCGGTAATGAGCGCGACTTGCTTGAGTTTCATGGATGATCCGTAGGCATCCACGTCAATCCCGTCCACAAGAGCAGGTGAGGCTTTTCCGGTACGCACGTTGGAAAATTCATGCTTCATAAAATCGAGAGCTTTTTCCATGCCCTCTTCGGCGGTGAAAAGTATTTCGTCCATAATTTTAATTCCCACTAACCAAGGTGCCGACGGGTTCTCCCATCACAGCGCGTTGGATATTTTCCGGCTCCGACATATTGAAAACCACAATAGGCATCTTGTTGTCCATGCAAAGGCTGAAGGCTGTCGAATCCATTATCTGCAGTCGTCGTTGCAGTGCTTCGGCATAGGTGATGCGGTCAAACTTTTTGGCGTCAGGATTTTTCTTTGGGTCCGCATCGTAAATGCCATCTACCTTGGTTGCTTTTAGAATTACATCCGCGCCGATTTCATTGGCGCGTAGGGCGGCGGTGGTGTCGGTCGAGAAATACGGATTTCCAGTGCCGGCGACGAAAACCACAGCGTGCCCATGATTGAGATGGCGCATGGCACGACGGAGAATAAAGGGCTCGGCCACATTGTGCATTTCGATCGCCGTCATGACGCGTGTGGCGACGCCGACATCTTCGAGTCCACTCATCAAAGCCATGCCATTGATCACCGTCGCGAGCATCCCCATGTAGTCGGCGGTCACACGATTCATGCCGCGATGGGAGGCAGCAAGTCCGCGCCAGATGTTTCCACCACCAATAACGACGGCAACTTGGACGCCGAGGGAGAGGACTTTTTTAATTTCTGCCGCGAGGTCATTGACAATTTGCGGGGAGATATTGTCGCGGCTCCCCGGCTCCCGCAAAGACTCGCCGCTGAGCTTAAGAACGATACGGCGATATTTTGGTTCGGCACCCATGTCTTTCGACACGCTACCCAAGGCCGTCGGTGCGATGAAGCAAAAAGGCAAAAAACTTCCTCTTGCGTCATGGCGTTCCTTGGCCTGAATCTGGTGCCTGACAATGCAAACTTTCCTGCACTTTTCCGAGGATGAGTTCCCATCGCCGCAGGGGCCGTGGACAGTCACGCGCCTCAATCGCGAGGCGAAGAATGCGCTGGAGAGTCAGCTTGGAACCGTGTGGGTAGAGGGTGAAATTTCAAATTTGAAAGCTTATCCCTCGGCATTGTATTTCAATCTCAAGGATGAGACATGCAATGTGTCCTGCGTGATTTTTGGACGCTCTTTTGCGAGGGCACCGGCGTTGAAGGATGGAATGAAAGTCGAGCTTTTTGGCGGGGCGGGTATTTTTGAAAAGCGCGGGCAATTTCAAATTGTCGTCGAGCGTATTCAGCGGCGTGGAGTGGGGGAATTGGAGGCCCGCTTGCGAGCGTTGCAGGAAAAATTGCGCGAGGAAGGATTGTTTGATGCTGCTCGAAAACGTCCGTTGCCACCACATTCGGTTTGCGTGGGCGTTGTCACATCGCCTGCGGGAGCGGCGATTCACGATTTTCTCAACATCCTTCGCCGTCGCGCCCCGCATATTGAAGTCATCATTGCCCCCGTACGAGTGCAGGGGCGAGGTGCGGCAGCAGAAATTGCGTTGGCTGTGACGAATTTTTCCGAATCGGCACGAAGTGGATTCCCTGCGGTGGATGTCATTGTGGTCACTCGCGGCGGCGGGAGTTTGGAAGATTTGTGGGAGTTCAACGAAGAGTCTGTCGCTCGGGCCATCGCAGGAAGTTGTATTCCCGTGATTTCTGCCGTGGGGCACGAGACAGATTTTACGACGGCGGATTTAGCCGCAGATTTGCGAGCGCCGACGCCCAGTGCTGCTGCCGAAATTTTAAGTAAGGATCGTGCGGAAACTTTAGCGCGTCTTGCGGAACTTACGCGGCGTTTGACGAGAGAAATGCAAGCACGCCTTGAGCTTTCACGTTCGCGACTGGAGGGCCGCATTGTTTCCGCTGGATTTCAAAATCCCCGTCGTCGTATTGACGACCTCCAACAATCTACAGCTTATCTGCTCGAACGTGGGACGGCGGCTGTGCAGAAATATTTGGCGACTTTACGCGAAGGAACGACGCGGGCTGATGCGGCTCTTAGTCGGCGCGCACCCTCGGAAACATTGCGGCTCTGGCGTGAGCGTTTGAATACGTTGGCACAACGCAAGGGCGTGGCCGTTGAACATTCATTCCTACAACGTCGTCAACGGGCAATGCGTCATGCTCACGCCCTCGAATTGCTCGGCCCACGTCAGACACTTGCACGCGGATTTACGATCACGATGGATGCGGCGGCGCGGCATCCGCTCACTTCCGCTGCCGTGGCGGCGAGCGAGAAAGAATGGATTACCCTTTTTTCGGATGGTGAAGTTTCGTCGTGCCCGCAGAAACGGAAGGGTTTTCCCGACGGCGAAGTGTCATGAGGAGGAAAGCTCCGAGCATTAGGCTGAGCAGGGCGTAGGTGCTTGGCTCGGGAATGACGCTGTAAATCCAGTCGGAGGTTTGCGACACGCGGGTCATGTAATTGACATCGCCGTAAAGGCCGCGACTTCCGACTTTGGGGTCACCCGGATTGTTGAGGAGGTCCCACGGATTCTCTCCCCATGACGTTACACCCGCGAGTTTCCATTCGCCGTCATCTTCAATAAACGTCGGTCCCCCGCTATCGCCGGGAGCGGTGGCACCTTCCACGATATTAGTGCCGAGGAGGATTTGTCCTTCCATGCTGTCCGTGCCGGCAA
>JBDHQL010000119.1:0-3953 GCA_039807035.1 Chthoniobacterales bacterium | reverse complement strand
GCGGGAAACCAGGGGTGGATGGAATAACCATCGAGAGAATCGAAAAGGAAGGCGAAGAAGTCTTCCTTGAGGAGATATTAACCCGGCAAAAAAATGTAGTGATATCCTTGAAGTTTCTGCTATTCTTATGCCATGGATAAACGAGATGCCCGCACCCTATCACCCAACCAGCTTGATGAACTACGTGGCCGCGCCATCGCCCTATGGAAAAAGGGTTATAATCGGCGTAAGATTGCGGCATTGCTCGATGCCCATTACAACAGTGTCGGGCGCTGGGTGGCCATCTATCAAATCGAAGGGGCCGGAGCTCTGCGTTCGGCCAAGCGAGGACGTAAAAAAGGCACCCTACGCAATTTAACGGAAAAGCAGGAAAAAATGATTCAGCGCCTGATCATCGACAAGGCTCCCGACCAGCTCAAAATGCCCTTTGCCCTTTGGACAAGGCGAGGGGTTTGTGATTTGGTAGAAGTACGCTGCGGTATGCGTTTGCCGGAGCGCACCTGCGGAGAGTATCTCAAGCGTTGGGGTTTTACGCCGCAACGCCCCGCACGACGCCATTACGAGCAGAATCCGGTCGCCGTGCAGCAATGGATCAAAGTGGAGTATCCGGCTTTGGTTCGTCGGGCTAAGGAAGAGGGCTCCGAGATTCACTGGGGAGATGAGACCGGCGTGCGCAATGAAGGCCAACATGGACGAGGATTTGCTCCGGTTGGGAAAACACCGGTAATCAAGACCAGCTCGAAGAGGTTTTCCCTCAATATGATTTCCTCGATTACCAATCAAGGCAAGGTGCGTTGGATGATCTATCGCGGCGGTTTCAACGCAGCTATTTTTATTCGATTTCTTAGTCGGCTGATCAAAGACGCCCAAAGAAAGGTGATCCTTGTGGTGGACAATCTCCGCGTCCACCACTGCAAAGTGGTGAAGCAATGGTTGGTGAGGCACAGCGAGAAAATCGAGTTGGCCTATTTGCCTTCCTATAGCCCAGAATATAATCCGGATGAATACCTTAACGGGGGTTTGAAGTCTTCGTTGAGTCGGAAGCGCTCACCTCGGACGCAGGCTGAAATGGAAGGAAACGTTAAATCTCACATGCGGATGTTGAGCAAGAACCCAGCGCGCGTGGCTTCCCTTTTCGAAGCCGCTCCCGTTCGCTACGCTGCCGCGGCATGAATTATATCACTACTATTTATTGCCGGAGTAATAGCCCCGACAAATCACCGTGACGCGCTCCATCTTGCCCCTGTGATTTGTCCGGGCTAACGTGATTCGAATCGCCAAGCTTCCCGCCATGACTGAAACTCCGAGGGCGTGATACGATAGCGCGCAAAATTTCCTTCGTGCAAACTCATGATCTCCGTCTCGATGACCTCCACGAGGCGGGCCCGGTCTTCTCCTTGGGCATGCTGCCAAGCAATGTGGCGCATTCCCCAAGAATGCGCCACAAAAATCGGTTTAAGTGGCGCGTTTTCGGACTTGGACGGATATTGGGAAAGGGCCTCCGGCCCTCAAGGCTTTTTCGACAGGCGCAGCGCTTCCAAGGCGGTTTTCACCTCATCGGCGTGTTCGGCGGTTTTCGCGCTTTTCATGATCCACACGATTTTTCCATCGTTCACAAGGAAGGACTGGCGCTTGGCGATCCCCATGACCGCAGGAACGCCAAAGGCTTTGGCCACCTCGGAATTCACATCAGCCAGCAGGGGGAATGGAAGCTGGTATTTTTCCGAAAATTTTTTCTGCCTCTCGATCGTATCGCCGCTCACGCCGACAATCTCCATTCCCTGCCCGGCAAAATCCGGAAAAGCATCACGCAGCGAGCAGGCCTGGGCCGTGCAGCCGGGTGTGTCGGCTTTCGGATAAAAATAAACCAGAGTCGGCCCTTTGGCATAAACGTCAGCCAGATTGATTTCCGCTCCATCCTGATTGCGCGCCGTGACCACCGGCGCATCGTCACCGACTGTCAGCGCACCGGCGGAAGTACAAAATCCCAATAGCGAAAGCATGATGAATAGGCGCAGGTTCATCCTGCAGAATTAAACCCAGTCAGCATCTCATGACAAACCTTCTGCTTCGCGACACTCAAGGCAGGCCTGTGGGAAAAAGCTCGGGGAAGGCGAACGCGCAGATTTCCGCAGGGAATCCCACGGCAAGTTTTCCGCGTTCCGATGGAGATTGCAGGTATCCGCGTTTGACGAGAGTCCGGACGATGGGCTGGGCGGTTCGCGGGCTGACACCCATGATTGCGGATGCTTCGGTGCGGGCGAGTCTTCCCTTGATCAGCGCCTCACGAACCAACTTGGAACTTCTCTTGGGCAGCTCGCCGGAATGTTCTTTGTGGAGCACGGCGGCAGCCAGCCGGCCGGCCAAGGTTTCAATCTGGAGGGTCTTCGCCATGTAAGCAACCTGATCGCGCGCCGTATCAAGCAGCCAGGCGCAGAACGCGAAGAGCTGGCGATCGGACATTCTGCCCCGGCCGTCAAAATCGCTCAGGCGCTTCTCATCGGCTTTGGCGAGCAGGGATTTGTAATGCCCGACGCTGCGTGCCAGCCCCCGCGAGAGAGTCTATAAACCGGCACCTCCGGCTCCCGCCTGAATGAACCACAAATGAGTCAGCAGCCGCGCTATGCGGCCGTTCCCATCGTCAAAGGGATGAATCCACGTCAGCCGATGATGGGCGGCCGCTGCGGCAACCAAGGAAGCCGGGGCATCTCGAACCTCATGCCGATAGGCCCGGTCGAAACGTTCGAGGATTCCGACAAGGCTTTCATGGGCCGGCGCCAGATGCTGGCCCACCGCGACGTTGTGAGTTCGGATGTTGCCGGGAGCCACATGATACTCTTTTCCGTCTTGCGCGCGAAAGACCAGAAGTTCCGCGGGAAGATGGCTAAAGAACTCGCCGTGCAGCCAGCAGAGATACTCCGCAGAGGTGATTTTCGTGTCTGGCGTGAGCAGCTCCTCGGCCTTCCGGAGAGTTTCCAAGTGCGCGTAGTGGAGGAGTTGACACTCCCGCTCCTTGGGCGTGCTGGAAAAATTTTGGGTCAGCGCAGCCTCGATGTCGAGCGGGCGGGTTTTGTGACCTTCGATGAGATTCGAATAATAACCGTTCATCGAACGAACGACATCCGCAACCGCGGCCCGGCTCGGTTCGGGGAGAATAGCCTTCAAGGTCGCACTGTCGCGCCAGAGCAGGCTAGCCTTCTCCAGAAGGATCGATCCCGGATCAGAAGGCAACATCGGCTCCATCTCCTCCGGGCGATCATAAAAAATTGCCGATGACATTTCCGATTTATGTAGTGGGTCAGTCATCTGAAATCAAGCAAGATATGCAGGTAAATCATTCGATTTTTTCGCAGGATTGCCGATGTGATTGCCGATAGGGGTTACGGGACGGTCGCACGGAGCCACAGCGACAGGCTATCAACGAGGTGTTTTGCGACGCATTTTTCGGGAAACCCGCGCCGGATGTGGTTCAAAAATCCGAGCCGAGGCCGATGACGCAACGAGGGCCCAGATGGCGGGGGTGGGGCCATGCGAATACCTTGGCATCCACATGAAATCTTTGTAGTAGTTAAAACGTGGTTTTAACCTTGCGTAAAAATCTAATCAAAGAAATCCAGACGGGCCTTCCACGCGGGGTTCCTTTCGATATTCAGACCGCAAGATCAAAGGGCGCGTCTTCCGCGCTCGTCTGGCATTAGGTGAAAAACGATTGGCTGATCCGTCTTGGTCGAGGCGTCTTCATGTTTCCCAATGACAATCTTCAGCGTGATGCCTGTCTGAAATTCGTGGCTAAAGGCGTTCCGGGATTGCACGTTGGTGGCAAGACAGCTCTGGCTTGGAGAGGGGTGCGCCACAATCTGTCGTCGCGCGAACATCTGGTTTTGTGGGGCAATGTGCGCCGGAGTCTGCCGGATTGGTTTACGAGGCGATTCCCGTGCCGCTACGTTTCCAGG
>JBDHQL010000118.1:0-3958 GCA_039807035.1 Chthoniobacterales bacterium | reverse complement strand
CGAGGGAGGGTGTGGCGGAGCCGAGGAGTACGGCACAGGGTTCGAGTTTAGCCCGTACCACCGCAAGATCGCGTCCATTGTAGCGAGGTGTTTCGTCTTGTTTGTAAGACGTATCGTGCTCCTCATCCACGACGATAAGGCCAAGATTTTCGAGCGGTGCAAAGACCGCGCCACGGGCACCAATAACAATTCGCGCTTTCCCGTCGCGCACGCGATGCCATTCGTCATGACGTTCTCCTTCGCTTAAATGACTGTGCAACACGGCGACCTCGATACCTTGCGGTGTAAAACGTGAGCTGAATCGTTCTACCGTTTGTGGGGTGAGCGAAATTTCCGGCACGAGTACAATAGCGGTTTTTCCTGCATCGAGAACCTCACCAATGGCTCGCAAATAAACCTCCGTTTTCCCGCTGCCGGTGATGCCTTTGAGAACAATGGGTTTGTGTGCGGCGGGATCTTTAAGAGCCGGACGAATTCCTTCTAAGGCCCGCTCTTGTTCCGCGCTCAACGTGGGTGGCTTTGACGCCACGAACTCGCGCGAGTCGAGGGGGACGCGGCGAATTTCTTCATCCGCAATGGTGATGAAGCCGCGTTTTTCTAGAGCCTTGATTGTGGCTGACGAGGCTCCCGTTTCTGCTTCGAGATGGGTGAGTGCAACCGGCTTGCCGACCGTATGCAAATACTCCACCACATCCGCCTGACGCCGTGCATTTTTTCGCAGCGTCTGCAAGGATGCCTCATTGATGATCTGTGCTAAGGAAGCAAATTTCCGCATTAAGGGCGCATGACCCACCTCCCGCACCGCACGAGGTAAAACGCATCGTAAAGCATTTTTCTCATCGCAGCCGTAGTAATCCGCCATCCATTTTGCCAAGCGCAGGAGCGAAGGCGTCATTTGCGGGCGTTCATCCATCACGGCAGCGATAGGGCGCACGCCTTGGGTGGATGTTGTTTTCGACACCGACACAACCGTTCCAATCACCTGCTGTTTTCGCAGCGGAACGCGCACTCGTGAACCTGCGGAAATCTGATCTCTCCACCGCTCCGGAATTTCGTAATCCAATTCCCGCCCTGTCGCACGGTCAAGAATCACCTGAGCAAATCGCATCCCCTCATCCTATCCAACCCCTCCCGTAAAACGAGTTTTCCAACACGTTTATTTCTCTCACGGAGTCATGAAGAACCGGGGTCAGCAACAGTCTGGCTCCTGCAAGCAAAAATCGTCTCTGCGCAAACCTTGATTTTTGCTTGCAGGAGCCAGACTGTTGCTGGCCCCGAGGCCGAGGGTGGTGATGGTGATTTTGCGGTGGTGGGGGGCGTGGCGGTGTTCGAGGAGGAAGATTCCTTGCCAGGTGCCGAGTGTCATTTGGCCGTTGGTAACCGGAATGACTTCGCTGGTTCGCGTGACGCTCATGCGCAGGTGGCTTGCAGTATCATCCGCGCCTTCCAGCGTATGAACGTGCCATTTTTCGCCATCCGGCGCGAGGCGGTCGAGGAATTCGTGCAGGTCTTCTCGCGCGGAAGGATCGGCGTTTTCAAAAATGACCAGACTGGCGCTGGTATGTTGAATGAAGACGGTGACAAGACCTTCTTGGAGGCCGGATTTTTTGACGATTGCGGCAATGGCGTTGGTAATTTCGTAACTGCCGCGCCCGTGGGTATGTATGGAAAATGTTTCTGTTTTGGCAATCATGAAAAAAATTGGAACCTACAATTTTTGGTCTTCGATTCCATAAAGTGCCCGCACAAGTCGGGTGGGGCGTGATTCGCGCAGGACGCCATTTTCCATGCGATTCATCACATAGGCAAAACTGAGGCGATTTTCGGGGTCGGCAAAGGCAAGACTTCCGCCAGCGCCCGGGTGCCCGAAGGCATCAGGCGATGTGCCGAAGGTATGTCGAAGCTTTCGCCCTGCGGCATCTAAGGGGTCCATCATAAAACCTGCGGAAAAGGCCGTGGGTTGTTGGAGCACGAGGCCGAAGCCATTGCTAAAGCGGGTTGTGAGAGCTTGGTGCCATGGGCCGTGAAAAAATTCTCCTGCAGCTAAACGATCATAAAATTTCGCGAGTGAACGAGCATTGCCGATGCCTCCAAAGGATGGATTTTCTGCTCGCCATACGTCAGGGCGGTTTGTGGCTGCGGCATTGGCAACACCCACGGGCTGAGCAAAGGCGCGGGCGGTAAGCGATGTGGAGTCCATGAGTGCTTTTTCAAAAGGCCCGGGTTCTTTCAAATCCTTCACGCGCACGGCTTGCATCCGCGCCACGCGATGATGGTATGCGTCCGGCAATCCCATCCAAAACTCCAAACTCAGTGGCTCTGCAAATACCTCGCGCCAGTAAGTGCCGAGTGATTTTCCCGTAAGGCGCCGTACGATGGCATCGAGCCAAAATCCTGCCGTTCGCGGTGCGTAAGCGTGCGCTGATCCGAGGGGCCAGTGCGGAGGTTCTTCCGCGAGTGCCGCTGCAACGCCTTGTAGATCGAACACGGGAAGACCTTCACGGGCCAATGCTGCCAAACCGACGCGGTGCGCGAGTAAGTCCGAAAAACGGGCTTTTTCCTTTCCTGCTGCTGCAAACTCCGGCCACACGGAGGCGACGGGCGCATCGAGGGTGATGCCCGCATTTTGCAGCGCGTGGAGAGCGCACGCGGCAGCGGGGCCTTTGGTGGCTGACCACACGAGAACGAGAGTTTCGGCATCCCATGGGTGGCGTTGTTCTGCATCGCGCCACCCTTTGAAAAGGCGAAGGATTTCCGCGCCGTCCTTCCAAATGCTCAACTCCGCTCCCAGCTCCTCGCCCTTGGTGAAGTTGATTTCAAAAGCCGTGCGCACGCGTTGCAACGCAATATCTATGTCGTGATCGGTAATGATGCGATGAGCTTAGGGTTAAATTTCGCCATCGTGCAATGGCTTCCGTTTTTTCGCGGTGGACAATAGACGTGGCTCGGTGCAGATTTTCTAGCCTTGCTGCTCACGTGGCGGAACTGGCAGACGCGTGCGTCTCAGAAGCGCATGGGGTGACCCGTGGAGGTTCGAGTCCTCTCGTGAGCATTTTCGCCATGCAAAATCCTGCCAAGGTTCGCCGCATTTTTGATACCATCGCCACGCGGTATGATCTCGCTAATCATCTGCTCTCGGGCGGCCTTGATTTTTTATGGCGTCGGCGTGCCGCGCAAATTGTGGCGACGTGGAAACCCGCCCTCATTCTGGATCTTGCAGCGGGCAGCGGTGATCTTTCGTTGGCTCTGCAAAAAGCACTTCCCGAGGCGCGGATCGTCAGCGCAGATTTCTGCCTGCCGATGCTGCGTGTGGGAGTGCAAAAAGGTCTGCGATTCCCTGTGGTTGCCGATGCCATGCAGTTGCCGTTTGGCGAGGGGACTTTTGATGTTGTGACGGTGGCCTTTGGACTGCGCAACATGGCGTCGTGGCCCGGTGCCTTGCAAGAAATGGCGCGTGTGTTGCGTCCGGGTGGGCATCTCCTCGTGCTCGATTTTTCCATGCCGCCGGCACCTATTGCCACGCTCTATCGTTTTTATCTTCATCGCCTCCTTCCGCGGGTGGCGGGTTGGATTACGGGGCAACGCGCCGGTTATGAATATCTCGGGGAATCCATCGAAAGTTTTCCTTCGGGTCAGGCAATGCGAGCGCTCATGGAAAGTCATGGTTTTCGTACCACGCATGCACGTCCGCTCGCATGGGGGATTGTTTCGATTTATACTGCGGCCAAATGAACCCGCTCGTCTTTACACCACTCGTTAAAGAACGCGTGTGGGGAGGGCGTGAATTGGAAAAGCGTTTGGGGCGGGCATTGCCGTACGGGGTGCCCATTGGCGAATCGTGGGAGATTGTGGATCGGGAGGAGGCGCAGAGTGTGGTGACGTATGGGCCGTTTGCGGGGAAAACACTGCATGAGTTATGGATGAATCATCGTGCGGAAATTTTTGGCAAACGTTATGT
>JBDHQL010000117.1:0-3972 GCA_039807035.1 Chthoniobacterales bacterium | reverse complement strand
TTCTTGAAATGGCCTTGGCGCATCGTATTGAGCAAAAGCTCTCGAAGGAAAAAATCATGGAGCTTTACCTCAACCGCGTGTACTTCGGCGGAGGCCTTTATGGTGCTGAAGCGGCGGCTCGCGGGTATTTTGGTGTGGCGGCTTCCGAGCTTACAGCGGCGCAAGCGGCGGTGTTGGCGGGGTTATTAAAAAGCCCCAATGGACTTTCACCGTGGACCAATCCGCAAGATTCAAAAATAAGCCGCGACAATGTTCTTCGGCAGATGTTCGACATGGGCTTTCTCGATCGCCAAGCCTACGAACAGGCCGTAGCAGAGCCATTGAAAGTTCGGGATCGTCCCGATCCGGTGAAGACATCCTACGCCATGGATTATGTGCGGCAGCAGGCCATCGAATCCCTTGGCTACGATCGGGCGATGAATGGTGGATTTCGTATTTTTACGACGATTGATTCGGATATGCAGAAAGAGGCAGAAAATGCTCTGCGCCGTAAACTCGATGAAGTCGAACGGCGCCCGGGTTACGCCAATCCGACTTTTGAGAACTTTCAAAAAGCCTTTGCGGCTAAGCCACCCAAACCGGGCGAGTCCAATACCAAACCACCCGGATATTTGCAGGGCGCGATCTTGGCTTTGGACAACAAAACAGGCGGAATTTTGGTCATGGTGGGTGGACGTGATTTTCGTCACAGCGAATACAATCGCAGCGTGCAGGGGCGGCGTCCGGTGGGGACGGCATTTGTGCCATTGCTTTATGCGGCGGCTTTTGAAAAAGGAATTTTCCCCGGGGAAGTTGTGCAGGATTGGGCACTGGATAATCGCCTCGTGGGCATTGGGGGAGGCGCAGGCATTCTCGGCGAATGGGGCGTGGAGCGGGCGGACAACGAATACGAAGGCGATGTCACAGCGCGGGAGGCTTTGGTACGTGGAAAAAACGCCGCCGTGGTGCGTGTGGGGTTTCAAACCGGACTTGATGCCGTAGCAAAAGTCACACATGACGCCGGCGTGGAATCGCCCTTGCGTCCGTATGCCAATGCGTACCTTGGCACGAGCGAAATGACGCTCGAAGAATTGGTGCTGGCTTACACGATGTTTCCGGGCGGAGGAAGCCGTCCGGGGCGTTCATTCATGATTGACCACATCGAAGATGCGAATGGGGAAGTGATTTTCCGGCGTCAACCGGAACGTAAACAAGTGATCAGCGATGGGGCCGCATGGCAGGTTCACAGTTTGCTCACGGATGTCTTGGTGCGGGGCACGGGGAGTGCCGCGATGAGTGATTTGGGATTGGCCGTGGCAGGGGCGGCGGGGAAAACCGGCACGGCTTACAATTTTACCGATGTGTGGTTTGTGGGCTATGATGCGATGGTAACAAGCGGGATTTGGATTGGATTTGATCAACCGCAGCAAATTTATCGCGGAGCGTTTGGCAAAGACCTTGCGTTGCCGATTTGGGTAGATGTGATGAATGCCTCGCGGGCAGATTTTCCTTCCTCGCCGATGAAACCGCCGGTGACGGTAGAGCAAGTGCAGGTTTGTCGTCTCTCCGGCGAGTTGGCTACGGACAAATGCGTGGAAGTTACGCGTGCGGCCAATGGGGAGGAGCTTTCCGAGAGTACGGCTTATTCCGAATATGCCCGCATTGGCAAAGCACCGACGGTTCAATGCAGCGTTCACGCCGGTGGTGTCAAAAGTTTCGTCAAAGAGTTTTCCGAAGAAGAATGGCCACGTGCCGCTGCCGCAGTGGACCTCAGCAAAATTCGCCCCGTGGATGTTTCATCCGCTCCGGTTGTGGGGGGAGGTGACCCCTACAATGCCATTTCACCTGCGGGAGTGTCCGACATGTTCGGTGGAAATGTCCCCGTTGCGGAAGCCGTCGTCGTCAATGTGGCAGGTGCCAATGGGGTTCCGTCAGCCACCGGCGATAGTGCGGGAGCCGCACCGGTAGAAGTCCGCAAAGCCGAAGCAGCAGGCGTCGAAGCCGCTGTACAATCGGAGCACAAAGAAATGGAACTCCAACCCCCGCCACCCATCCGATTCTGAGTCGCCGAATCTGCTCGCGCGGTTTTCTCCGCTGTAGCCGCGTCACTCTGCCGACGCGCCGTTTGAATTTTCTCGCACGGAGGCACGGAGGGGAAGGGAAGAAGGGAATGGGAATGGAACGCAGACGTAGAACGAGTTTTCCAACTCGTTTTTTTCACGGAGGAAAACATTTTGACCACGAATGGCCGGATGTTGTAGCCGCGTCACTCTGCTGACGCAACCGTCCAATCATTTCGATGAACCAAGCGACACAACCCTTACAGGGTAGAGTGTGAATTTGGATAATTTCCCAAGGTAGTCCGCAGCGGACAACCTTGGGCTAACGGGAAAAATCCCGTTGGGATTTACAAGCCTTCCACTCCACAAGCCTCGCCGATAATGAAAGCCGTAGAACGAGTTTTCCAACTCGTTTTCCACACGAGATACAACCTTCAGCTATCGAAAAATGCAAACACGATCCACCAACGGATTCAACGCCTCGCCGCTAAACCACCCGTGCAAAAAGCTCCGAACGTCGTTGAGTGCGGCGCCAGAAATAGGTGGCAGCTTCGGAGCTGCCTGCGGGGAGACGGCGGCGGATGACGATTTTTTCGATTTCGCCCGGGCGTGGATGCAATTCACCCGGTTTAAGCAAAACGCGATATAGAAGAGTGAGATTTTTAGAGCGTGGGCGGTCTAAAATATCCAGAGGGGTAGCTGCGGCGATTTGCACGCCAATTTCTTCACGCACTTCGCGGCGCAGGGCGTTGAGGAGAGATTCGCCGGTTTTGACTTTGCCGCCGGGTAAGGCCCAACGGCGTCCGCCATTGGCCTGACGCACAAACACGACGCCTCCGAAGGCGTCTTCGATCCATGCCATTACGGAAATGCGTTTGGCACCTTTGGGGAGTTCGGTGGAAGGCATGTTGTTTAGAGCGTTACACGTCCGAGGCAGAGCACCGTACTTTTCGCCGCTACGGTGCATTGCGACGGAGCATCAAGTAAAGGTTCTTCGCCCCGCAAATAAATATCCTGCGGTGAGGGTTGGGCGGTGTCGGCTAGAAGATGCCAATTCCAGCGGTAGGGGAGGTTTGGAAGGCGAAACTCAAGCGGCGCATCGTGCATATTAAATGCTGCATAGAAAAACTCGCCCGTTCCCCCGCGTGATCTGTCGTGCTGGCCGCAAATCATGAACGCAAGAGAATGGCTGGCGGTGCTCCAATCGGGTTTCTCCGGCTCCACCCCATGCCACGAAATATCGGGATAACCGCAGCCAATGTTGTCCTTCCCGGTGAACCAATCTGCGGCGTGTAAGCTGGCATGAGAGCGACGAAAGGCGATGAGCGTTTTTACAAAACGAAAGAGCCCGGCATTTTTTTCCACGAGTCCCCAATCCAACCAGTTCCACTCGGTATCATGACAATACGGGTTGTTGTTGCCGCGTTGCGTGCGGCCAATTTCATCGCCCATCCAAAGCATGGGAACACCCTGACTCACGAGTAAAAGCGCCATGGCGTTTTTGGTGCATTGCAGACGTAGAGCATTGATAGACGGATCATCGGTTGGCCCTTCAATGCCGCAATTCCAAGAAATATTGTCATCGCTGCCATCGCGATTGTCTTCGCCATTTTCCTCGTTGTGCTTTCGCTCATAAGCAAACAAATCCGCCAACGTAAAGCCGTCATGGCAGGTGATAAAATTGACCGAGGCAGAAGGCTTGCGTCCGCTGGGTTGGTAAAGATCGGGCGAGCCCATGATGCGTTGCACCATTTCTCCCGTACTGTTGTCATCCCCGCGTAAAAACCGCCGCGCTGCATCACGGAATTTTCCATTCCATTCCATCCAACGCCCGTAGCTGGGAAAGTTCCCCACCTGATAAAGTCCGCCCGCATCCCAAGCCTCGGCAATGAGCTCGCAGTAGGCGATAACGGGATCGTGCGCGATGGATTCG
>JBDHQL010000116.1:0-3997 GCA_039807035.1 Chthoniobacterales bacterium | reverse complement strand
GAAAACGCCAACGCTCAGTATTGCAATTCTCGCCAAACGCATTACTTCAAACACCGGATTTCTGCTCAAATGATACTTGAGTGGTTTCGTGAAAACATGATTGCCCTTGGAATTGATTGTGAGACTCAGAGCGTCAAAACCATTGCGGTGGATTCCGACAGCGGAAACGTTTTGGCCCATGCGACAAAATCCTACGAGATGCTCGTAGGTCTGCCTCCTGGTCATGCCGAGCAAGACCCCGCCGTATGGATTGAGGCCATGGAAAGCACCATTCTCCACGTACTCGAAGCCCTCGGATCGAGAAGGAAAGATGTTTGCGCCATCGGCGTTTCCGGTCAGCAACATGGCTTTGTTCCGCTGGACAAAAATGGAGCCGTCATTCGCCCGGCCAAACTTTGGTGCGACACAAGCACCGTGAAGGAATGTCAGCTTTTTGCCACTGCCTTCGGCGGACGCAAAGGGCTGATCGAACGGCTCGGACTTGATATGCTTCCGGGTTTTACAGCACCCAAGATACTTTGGCTCAAGCACCACGAGCCTAAAAACTTTGCGCGCCTCGCGGCAATTTTACTTCCTCACAATTACTTAAACTTCCATCTCACGGGAGAGCAAAGCATGGAATACGGAGACGCCTCCGGCACCGCTCTGCTCAATATCCGATCGCGATGCTGGGAAAAGGACATTTGCGCATTCATTGACCCCTCCCTCATCGAAAAGCTACCGCCTCTCGAGTCGTCCCGAACAACAATGGGGCGACTGCGTGGCGACCTCGCTGCGGCATGGAATCTCCCAGAAAATACTGTCATCAGCGCAGGTGGCGGCGACAACATGATGAGTGCCATAGGGACGGGCAATATCTGCCAAGGGCGGGTCACGGCAAGCCTTGGAACCTCGGGGACAATTTTCGCCTACTCCGAAACACCCATCGTGGATCCCGAAGGCGAGATTGCCGCCTTTTGCGACAGTACGGACGCTTGGCTTCCTTTGCTCTGCACAATGAATGTGACGCTCGCAACCGAGGCTACCCGAAACCTCTTTGGCTGGAATTACCACCGGATGGAAAATGAAATTACCTCGATCCCCGTCGGTGCCGAGGGCCTCTTGTTTCTTCCCTACCTCCAAGGAGAACGCACTCCAAACCTACCGCAAGCTCGTGGCACCCTTCACGGAATCACCCTCAAAAATTACACATCGGCTCACATCGCTCGGGCAACCATGGAAGGCGTCACGATGGGGATGGCCTACGGATTGGACAAACTACGTAAATTGGGAGTCTCCATCTCGGAAATTCGACTAACAGGCGGCGGAAGCAAGAGTTCCATTTGGCGTTCAATTTGTACGGACATTTTTGGCGTTCCAACCGTGACACTCTCGAACACCGAAGGAGCGGCCCTCGGTGCGGCCATCCAAGCTATTGCTGCCGCATACCCAGAAAAAAGCATCTCCGAATGGTCAGAGGCACTTATCAAAATAGCGGCGGAAGAACGTGTCGAACCTTCCCCGGACAATGCAGCCCATTACCACAGCCTTCAACAACAGCACAGAAAGCTCACTCAATTGCTGAATCCCCAATAAACCAGAACCAGCCTGTCCAGTTCGCCCTTTCCGTCCTGTCATACCCTCTGCTAACTCAACGCAACTCCCCTCGCCCCCTCGCCCAACTATTCGAAAAACAAGCCGATTGAAGTCCCTCGGATAATGAAAGGTACGAACGCCTACCCATGACAACCAATGTGGATGCGACGTTTTATCCGCACATTTGGTGAAATTGGCGGCCCATGTTTGGCCGCTGAGCGGCAACTTAATTCCTGCACGCCGCATAAAAAAATCTATCGGTATGGTCGCAGATTTTACCAGAAAGCCATTGACAAGTTAAACTTTAAGTGACACTTGTTGCGTCATGGAAACTATTTCAATGCTGGAAATCCGGCGCAATGCGAAGGGTTTGGTCGAAAGACTGGACTTGGGTGAAAGTTTCTCCATCACCTACCGCAATCGCACGGTCGGGGAACTTTTTCCGCCGAAATCGAAAAATGGCGAAATCCGCTCGGACGACCCGGTTTATCGGATTGCCGAGATGGCCGAAGACTTGGGTGGTGACATGAATTCACGCGAAGTGGACCGCATTGTTTACGGGGTGTGAAACCGGTCTTTGTGGACACAATGGGCTGGTATTGCCTCCTCAACCGGCGGGAGAGTCGGCACGAGGCAGCCCAAGCCGTCATGAGAAAGCTGGCGCGGAGCAGGACGTCGCTGGTCACCACGGATTATGTGGTGGATGAAACCGCGACATTGATCATGGCTCGCCGGACACCTATGCTGCTGGAGGGTCTTTTCAGGCTGGTCGAAGCCTCCCAAGCCCTGACCGTGACCCCTGTCGGCACGGGGCGCTTCCGTGAGGCATGCTCCACCCTACTCAAACATCGGGATCAAGGGTATTCCTTCACGGATGTGACGAGCTTCATTGTCATGCGCGAACTAGGCCTCGTTGAAGTGCTGACCGACGACCTGCATTTTGAAAAAGCGGGTTTTCGGTGCCTTCTGCGGGGGAACCCGTGAGGAAGCTTCTGCACGCGCATTGACGTGGTCATCCACGGCGGCGGATCTGAATTTCACGCCAAGCCGTAAAGGGATTTCCAAATCCCCCATAAACCGTAACCGCAATTGAATTCAAAGTTAAAACACGGTTTTCCGGCTTATCGGTTCAATGAGCAGGTTATTTGCCCAATTGATTCCGAAGCCATATCGGATCCCGCCGCAGATCCAAAATTCGCTAGACCCGCACAACCTCCGCATTCACCGTGTAATAGATGGCGTAGGGAAAGCGGTCGCTCAATTTTCGATGATAACCCTCCTCAACCCGATGAATACCGCACTCGTTTTCCAAGGCATCAATGTCTTGAAAAATGCACTCAAAAAAATGGACGCCAACTCCGGGATACTGACGTTCGTAAAACTCGAATCCGGCGCGAAGGTCTTCCTCGGCGGAGGAGAGAATCAGCACTCTCACGAATTCAAAAGATCGCGTTGCAATCGTTTCTTAGCCTCGTTCCAATCCGAAAACTCGGCGCGACCGGTTTCAAAATCCGCAAGAGATTCCGCCAGAGCTTCCTTATGCCAAGCGGGCGAGGCTACCTGCGCCTCATCCATTTCGCTCCACAAGGCTTCAAGCAGTTCAAGTCTTTCGGGAGCACTCAACCGGCGAAAAGTATCGAGAACAACCATGACAAACTCTTACTCCAACACGCCAAAGAGCGCAAGAACTGCCCGAACCCTCACATCCCTTCAGTCTCTCAAAAATCGCCCTCGAAAAATGGTGAAAAATACTGATAGACTCAGCGCGGCTGTCTGCGAGGGGACAAGGGGGTTATGAAAAATAATACTAGCACACACGAACATGCTACGCTCGAGAACTACGTTAATTGCTTACTTTGAAAGCTGCCATCACCAAGCCGATGTTGGCGGGGAAATGCGAGCGTCCTGACGCTTTGCGATTTCCTATTCTTGCCACGCCCAAGCTTGATGAGATTCGGTGCTTGAAGATTGGAGGGCGGGCGGTGACTCGGTCGTTTAAGCCGATCAGCAACGGGTTTGTTCGGGCGTGGATTGAGGCGAATTTACCCAATGGTGTGGATGGGGAATTGATGCTGCGGGGCGGTACGTTCAATCCGACGACAAGCGCAATTGGGGCGCATGGCGGGGAAGCGGATTTCGTGTTTCATGTTTTCGATTTTGTGAGCGACGACTGCGATGTGCCTTATGCTTGCCGAGTGCGGGAGTTGGAGCGGGGCGAATTGGGCGGGTTCATTGTGCAGGCTTTGGATAGCGGCGTGCAATTTCGGCTGAACAAATCTTCACCGTAGCACCCGGACTATTTTATCCCGAAATCGGCGGGGTGCGGCATGAGGATATGATTGTGGTGACAGAAAAGGGCCGCCGCCTTTTATCAAATTTGGATGTTCCGCTGGAATTGTGAAAGCTGACGCACCACTGACAG
>JBDHQL010000115.1:0-4026 GCA_039807035.1 Chthoniobacterales bacterium | reverse complement strand
AAGCTCTCGCCGTCACGCGAAAATAATCCTGCTATGTCTAAAGGCGTTGGTACCGTTCAATCGCAGTTTCTGACTTTCGGAAATACAGAAGATCCGTTTCTGACGGCCGATGGCGGACGGATTCCGGGTGTTACCTTAGCTTACGAAACGTATGGAAAGCTTAACAACGATCGCAGCAATGCCATTCTGCTTTTTCATGCGCTAAGTGGCAGTCAACACGCTGCAGGCATCAATCGTGATGTGCCCGGATTAGACGGACGTTGGACGGAAGAAACGCACATGGGGTGGTGGGATGGATTTATTGGGAACCGGCGTGCCTTGGATATCGGTAAATACTTTGTCATCTGTGCGAATTACCTCGGCGGATGCTACGGCACTACCGGACCTGCCTCGATCAATCCCGCCACTAAGAAGCCGTATGGCAGTGCATTTCCACGCGTGAATGTCCATGACATCGTTCGCTCCCAGCTCCCACTCTTGGAGCATTTGGGTGTTGAAAAGCTCCATGCGGCCATCGGTGCGTCCATGGGCGGTATGATGGCCTTGGATTTGGCGGTTCATTTTCCCGAACGTGTCGCCAATGTAATTACGATTGGCTCCGGGATTCGAGCACATGGATTGCAGCAAATGCACAATCTCGAACAAATCATCGCCATCACGCGCGATCCCGATTTCCAAGGCGGCGACTATTACGGGACTCCTGGGCCGGTGAAAGGACTGGCTTTAGCGCGAATGATAAGCCACAAGACTTATCTTTGGGCTGACGTGATTGAGGAGCGGGCGCGGGTGGATATTGTCAAACCGCGTCTGGATTTACCATGGTATCAAATTTCCAGTGCCCTCGAGAGCTACATGCTTTATCAAGGGCAAAAATTCGTCAAACGGTTCGATGCCAATTCCTATTTGCGCATCATTGATGCGTGGCAACAGTTTGATCTTTTCGATAATGCGAAGGCACTTGGAAAATCCCCATTATTCGCCGGTTGTGAAAATCAGCGTTATCTCGTTTTCACCATTGATAGCGATTGCTGCTTTTATCCGGATTACCAAGCCGAGATTTGCTCGGAATTAAAATGCGCCCATATTCCGCACATGCGCCTAACGGTTCATTCCGAAAAAGGTCACGATTCCTTTTTACTGGAGCCTAAACTTTATACTCCGCATCTCGCGTACGCCCTGAGTAATTGAGGGTGCGTTTCAAAAAGCGTTTAACGAGAAGTGCTGAGGCCACGGTCAACCCCAAGGCAAGGCCAATCCATATACCTTCGGCTCCCATGCCCAAGAAAAATGTGAGCCACACGCCCAAGGGTAACGCCAGAATCCAATAGGCACCCATGGTAATGAGCATCGGGCCTTTGGTGTCATGCAAGCCGCGCAGCAGGCCCGTTCCCACGACTTGCGTTCCATCCATAAGTTGAAAAATTCCGGCAATAACGAGAAGTGATGCCGCAAGATGAATCACTTCGGGATCGCGAACAAAAGCGGAAGCGATGAGGTTGTTGGCAATGAGAAAAAGCACGGCAAATCCCGCCATTAAAATGATTCCCAATCCCCATGCTCCCACGGCAATGGGACGTAGGAGTTGAGGTTTTCCCGCACCAAGGACTTGTGCGACACGCACAGTTGCGGCCATGGCAATGCCGAGCGGAAACATGTACGTCGTGGAGGCGCATGTCATCGCAATTTGATGCGCCGCTAAGGGAACCGCACCCAACAATCCTACGAGCAGAGCCGCTCCCGCAAAGGTACTCATTTCACATGTCAATTGAAGTCCTGCTGGAATCCCCAAACGCAACATCGCTGCTTGCTCTCTCCACCAAAGTTTTCCAAAAATCATGCGCTCAAGCGGACGCCACCTGCTTGCATAAATGAACCAGAAAAGTGCTGCCGTTGTGAGAATACGACTAAGCAATGTAGCAAGGCCGGCACCAAACAATCCAAGTGCAGGTGCTCCGAGATGTCCAAAAATCAGCATCCAATTTAGCAACACATTGAGCAGCACCCCGCCAAGCATGATCCAAAATGACGGCCACGGATGCGATTGCGCATCGAGATAATTTCGAGCCGATGCCGTCAGCCAAGCGGGAAGCAATGACCACCCCACGATGAAAAGATAGCCTCGCGATTCTTCCACCACACCGGGTGCCTGGCCTAAAAAATGCAGTGCCGGAAAAAGGGCATAGATCAACACAACTGATAGCAAACCTCCCGCAATGGAGAGTCCATTTCCCGCATGAAATGCTCGGGCGATTGCGGATGCATCGCCTCGGCCAAAAGCATTAGACACCCGCACGGAAACAGCCGTTAACAAACCAAACCCCGCCACCGCAATCACGATGATGACATTGTTCGCAAACGCACACGCTGCCAAAGCCAAAGTGCTCACATGCCCCACCATGATCGTATCCGCCACCCCCATGAGCATCTGCCCTACATGTCCCGCAGAAATCGGAACTGCAAGTCGCAGCGTCGGGCGCAGTTCCCGAAATACCAACCGAACAAAACTCATTCACCTCCATCGTGCCTGCTTCCCACAATCACGTCGAGAATCCCTATGATTGTTCCTAGTTCGAGAGCAAAAATCTACTTTGCTGCTAACTTGCGCCGCGCCGTAAAACACGCAAGCCTGCGCGCCCATGAGCAGCGCTCGGATTCAATCGTTGCATTCGTGGAACGGATTCTTGCGCCTACGTGTTGCCGCTCGCATGATGGGGGGGTATGAAAAAAGATGCGCTTCAATTTTTTGAAACTCTTATCAATACGCCCTCGCCGTCAGGGTTTGAACTAGCAGCCCAACGTGTGTGGGCGGCCTATGTGAAGCCGCATTGCGATAGCTTCCACACCGATTCCTATGGCAATGCTTTTGCGCGCCTCGGGGATGAAAGTGCTAAACCGCATATCGTCCTCGCAGGGCATATTGACGAACTTGGCTTCATGGTTTCGCACATTAACGACGATGGATTTTTATTCGTCCAGGGCATTGGAGGCATTGATCGCGCACTCTTTCGGGGACAGCGAGTTCATGTGCATGGTGCCAAGGGATTGATCGAGGGGGTCACGGGTTCGTTGGCCATTCATTTGCAAGAGTCGGATGACCGCAAAAAGGTTCCTGATCTGCATGAGATGTATGTGGATATTGGAGCCAAATCGAAGGAGGATGCGAAAAAGCTCGTGAGGGTGGGGGATGCAATTACGTACGCAGATGGTTTTACAAATTTGCAAAATGGCCGAGTCGCCGCCCGTGGCTGTGACAATCGCATAGGCGTTTGGTCGGCAGGAGAAGCTTTGCGGCAACTCGCAGAAAACCGCCCGAAAGTGTGTGTCACTGCTATTTCTACCGTGCAGGAGGAAAACGGCCTCTATGGTGCAACGATGGCCGGATATAGCACAAAGCCGGATGTCGCTTTAGTCGTGGATGTCACCCACGGCACTGATATTCCGAATTGTTCAAAACCCAAACATGGTGATGTTCGGCTAGGTCTTGGACCGGTGATTTCTTTTGGAAGTTCCAATCATCCAGTCGTCGTACAACGTCTCTTGGACGTTGCTGCGGAGGAAAAGATCCCCGTTCAACGCGAAGCAAATCCGCGTTATACGGGAACGGATGCCGATGCGTTTTTTCTTCAGCGCGGGGGCGTTCCCACGGCGTCGCTGGGATTACCGAATCGCTACATGCACTCGCCAGTGGAGGTGATTGACCTAGGCGATCTGGAAGCGATGGCTAAGTTGCTGGCTGCTTTTTGTCACTCAGTCACGCCGGGCGAATCTTTTCATGTGAAACTTTGATTTTATTTATGAGCACACCCATCACTGACTTCATTCGTCATCATTACCGTCACTTCAACGCCGCTGCTCTGGTAGATGCAGCGGATGCCTACACGCATCACCTCGACAGTGGAGGAAAAATGCTGGTTTCTCTCGCTGGGGCCATGAGCACGGCGGAACTCGGTCTTTCTTTGGCGGAAATGATTCGTCGTGACAAAGTTCAAATCATTTCCTGCACCGGCGCAAATTTAGAGGAGGATA
>JBDHQL010000114.1:0-4071 GCA_039807035.1 Chthoniobacterales bacterium | reverse complement strand
GTCGCTTGCACAAAGTATATCAAAAAAAGTATATTTAGGCATGATGCCAACTTCCGACATTCCGGCAGGGCGCAAACGGCTTTTGGGAAAATCCTCCGTGGCTCGTGTTTTGAATGGGATGCTTTGGATGGTGTTTTGCGCGTTGACGGGAACGGGACTCTTGCTTGCATTTCGTATGCCACCGGGGTCCGGGCGACATTTGGCGGCTGCGGGGCTCACGCGGCATGAATGGGGAGATTGGCATACGTGGTTTTCCTACGCATTTCTCGTACTGATGGCGGTATATTTGGCTTTGCATTGGCGGTGGTTTTGGCAGGTGGCGGCAAAAAAGCGATCATGGCCCTTGTTGCTGGGTTTTGGTGCCGGTGTGGTTTTGATTCTTTTGCTGGCATTGCAACCCGTGAGTCGTGTTGAGAAAGAACGCGAGGGCAAAGGGCGTGTAGAGAGGACAGTTGAGTGGGAAGAGCGTGGGGGAGTGGGTTTTCGAGGAAGATAGGCGAAAACAACGACGATAATTTTCTGCGGCGTAGCCGTTGCATTTCACTCGGGATTCCCTATGCTGACTAATTCCATGAAATGCAGTCGGTGGTTTCTACTGTTTGCGGCGATGGCCGTTTGCCTCGGTGTCCCCGTGAAAGCGCAAACTTCGGATGATCCCTCCGGAGCATTTTTTTCGGCTTATCAGGAATACCAACGTGCGGAGCGCTTGGAGCGCGAGGGGCGTCATGCCGATGCGGTGGCGAAGTTTCGTTTTGTGGCTACGCAGTTGGGCCAATTAAAGTCTCAGAATCCTGATTGGCAACCTCTCGTGGTTGATTTTCGCCTGCGTAAAACACAAGAGGCGATTGTGCGACTTGAGGGAGCTTTGGACTCGCCGACTTTGGGGCCGCCGCCGGATTTAGCGGTTTCTTCGGAAGAACCCGCGCTACCGCCCGTTCACACTTCGCGTCGTCGTGAAGGGGGTGCAGTGGTGCCGCCAACGATTTCCATTTCACTCGGAGGTGAGAAAAATGAAAATGCACCACCCACGCGTCATGAGCGTCACGAAACGGAGGCTGGTGCGGGTGATGCCAAATTGAAACAGCAGTTGACTTTTGAAAAGCAGCGCGTCGCCAAATTGGAGGAGCAATTGAAACGCGGGGAGGCGGAGATGCTGAGCGTGAGCATGGAGTTGGAAAAAACCAAAGTTGCGGTGGTGGACCTCAACACACAGCTGCGTCAGGCCAAGGAGGGAGGCGCAATACTAGCTCCTTCGGCTTCGGAGGAAGAAATGCGGAAGCTTCACGAGAAGGTAAAGCAATTAGAAGAAGCTGCGGCAACTGCGGCTGCGGAAAAAGAACAGCTCGCGAGACGCGTGGAGGGTAGTCAAAAGCAAATTGAAGATTTAACTCCGAAAACTGAGTCGGCTTCTGCGAAGCAAGAAGCCGAGGCCGCTAAGGCTCGTGTGGGTGATTTGGAAACCGAACGCGATAATGCACGCAAAGAAACGGAAAAGATGCGGGGTGAAGTTCAAACATTGACGGTGCGTGTTGCGGAGTTAGAGGGCGAGAGGACGCAGTTGGTTGAAGCGCGGGATCAGGCGCAGAAAGAGGCGACGGAAGCAAAGACGGCGTTGGAAAAAAATGCAGAACTTATCGAAGCCAATCATCGCCTCGAAGAGAAACTTGCGGAGGCTTCGGAAAAAATTACCGGCATGGAAACGGATGCTGCGGCGAAGGCAAAAGTCGTCACCGACTTGCAGGCCGATTTGGATAAAGTACGGGGCGAGCTAGCGGAGACGCAGGTGAAACTTAAGGATGACCGCGAGCGTTTTGACAAATTGCAGGCCGTCAATGCTCAGCTTCTTAAAGAATATGACGAAGTGACCGGAGCACTTGCGGCCGTGAAGCTGGGCGATGTCACGGCGGCAGAGGCGAAACTTTTGCAGCAGGAAAATGAAATTTTGCGAGGCATTATCATGCGGCAAATTAAAGAACAGGCCCGTCGCGAACAGGCTTATCGCTTGGCCCAAGAGGAAGTGGAGCGTCTGGAAATTCGATCCGATACCCTCAATGACAGGATCAACGAATTGGCGAAGCCCACGCTTGAACTTACCGAGGCGGAGCAAGAAATGCTGAAGCGACCTGTGGTGACATTGCTGGATTCCGACGCAGCGCATCTCAGTGCTAAAGTCGAGGTGTTGAAACCCAAGGTGGATGATCTTAATGCAACTCCAACGTCCGAAACATCAGTAGTCGGTTCTGCTTCGAGCGGTGATGTCGGTGCCGTTGAAACTCCTGCAGCAGGAACGCCCACACCCATAGCACTTCCCGAAATCTCGCCGGAATTGAAAGCACTGCTTACCCAAGCCCGCGATGCGTTTGTGGGTGGAAACTTTGCCGCTGCGGAAAAACTTTACCAACAAGTGGTCGAGCAACAGCCGGAAAATGTGCTCGCTCTCGCCAATTTAGGAGTGTCGCAATTTCGTCAGGGTAAATTAACCGCCGCGCAACTTGCCTTGGAGCGAGCAATCAAAGTAAGCCCAAAGGATGCCTTTAGCCTCACGACGCTTGGAGCGGTAATGATTGAGCAAAACAGGATTGAAGATGCTGTTACCTATCTTGAACGCGCCAATCAGTCGGCGCCGGATGACCCCATCACGCTAAATTATCTTGGCGTGGCCTCGAGTCAGCTCGGGCAGTTTGGCAAAGCTGAACAATCTTTGCGCCGCGCCATTACCGTCAAACCCGACTATGCCGAAGCGCATTTCAATCTCGCTGTCATTTATGCCACGGCAAAACCGCCATCCACCGCTCTCGCTAAGCGGCAATACGAGAAAGCTCTCGAGCTAGGAGCGCGTCCGGATAAGCGCCTCGCCGCGATGTTGCAAAATGCTCCCAATGGCTAGCGGCTAACTCCATCTATGGCGCAGCTTTTGATTAATAAAAAAAAAGGAGGCGGGTACCACAGCCGCCTCGGCTGTGTCAGTCCGCGCCCTCGCGGACTGAGGTTCGTTTTGTTCACGAAATTTCCCGCGAGGGCGCAGAAAACAGCACCCGGGGTGGGCGCGGTACCCCGAACGCACACAAGGCTATTTTTGGGAGTCACTCGTGTTTTGCATTGTATGATGTTTCTTTATTTTGACCATGAGCGCGAATTCGGGCAATCTCTGGGGGTGCTCTCCCGACACGATGTTTGAAGTGCGTTATCTCCGACTACCTATAGCTCGACGAGTCACCATGTTGGCTCTGGTGGCGTGGTTTTTCGGTGCTTGCGGCCTTTTTGCACAGACGTCAAGTCCTGATGCCGATTTGCAGCCCCCGCCGATTCCGCCGGAGGCGGTGCCTGCTCCGACACTGCCACCGGTGCCAGTATCTGTTCCAACACCTGCGCCTACTCCTCACAATGTGGAAAACGTGGCAGATGTTCCTATTGTTCCTACGGTTACTTCCGTTGCGGCACCTGCAAGAAAAGTGATCGAACCACTCGTTGTCGTAGGGCATCCCAGCGGCGTGACGTCAAATTACGGGCATGAGGGAAATCAGCGGGCGGCAAAATTGCGAAGCTATGCACCGCAGAATTACAATTTTGATCGAGCCTCGCTGCGTGATGTTTTGCGTTTGCTGGCGGACGAGGCTGGATTGCCTTACATTGGGATTCCCGAGCATTCGCCCAAGGCTCAACGCCTCGTGACATTTAAAATGACTGCACCGCCCTTTACCGCCTTAGAGAGTTTGGCGCGGCAAAATGATGTGCAGCTCGATTACGAAGACGGCGTATGGTTTATGCGGGTGCATGATGCCAATGCCGCGAGAGCTTACTCGGTGGAGAATACCAATGAACTTATCGGCGTCATTTACCAGTTGAAATTTGATCCCGTAGATCGGATTGATTTTCGGGATAATGCTGGAGTCGGGGGGGGTGGGACTACGGGAGGATCTGCAGGAACAGGAGGTGTAGGTGGTGCCGCGCAGATCACCACCCCCAATATGCCCTTGCAGTATTCCCAGCGCGTTTTTCAAGCTCGCGCTCCGCGTGTTGTGAATGAAATTCGCTCCATGCTTGGGATGCGTCCTCTCCAATATAATCCCG
>JBDHQL010000113.1:0-4083 GCA_039807035.1 Chthoniobacterales bacterium | reverse complement strand
AGTGTTGGTTCTTCCCTCATGGGATGAGTTCTCTCCCGTGCTTGCAAAACGCACGGAGGCGCGTGTGGTTGAGGCGGGAGCTTCCGAGGGTGTTCGTGCGGAAAATCTACGACCGACATCTGATGGTTTTGACTTTGATCTCGTCAGCAGACGCGAGCGTGTGGCGGCGCATTTGCCAGTGCCCGGAGAGCACATGATTCGCAATGCGCTGATGGCCGTGACAGCCGGGTTGGAGTTGGGCGTATCGTTGCGTGAATGTGCATCGGGACTTGCGGCCACGAGGCTTTCGGCGCGGCGTCTTGCGTGTCTCGAAGTGCGGGGCGTGATGGTATTGGACGATAGTTACAACGCGAACCCGGATTCTATGGAAGCGGCATTGCATGCCTTGCATGGATTACCCGGAGGTGGACGGCGCTTTGCATTGCTTGGGCGCATGGGAGAACTCGGAGGCTATGCGGAGGAAGGATACCGTCGGGTTGGACGCACGGCAGCGGCGACGATGAATGTGGTCATCGCTGTGGGGGCGGAGACGGAAGGTTTAGCAGAGGAAGCGGAGGCGGCCGGGACTGTGGAGGTGCGGCGTGTGGCGGATACGGATGCTGCTGGACTTTTATTGCGAGAGATGGCCCGCCCGGGTGATGCCGTGGTCATTAAGGGCAGTCGCAGTGCCCGCATGGAACGTGTCTTGGAGGTGTTTTCCTAATGTTGTACTATCTCCATCTTTTGCATAATTACGGCGCCGATGTCGGGTCGGAAGCTCTCAAAGGATTTAATGTTTTTCAATACATCACCTTTCGTTCGCTGGGGGCGGGAATAACAGCGTTTTTGCTTTGTTTGGTTTTTGGAAATCGTGTGATTCGTCAGCTCATTGCGCTTAAACTTGGTCAGCCCATTCGCTCGCAAGAGGAGGTCAATCGGCTCCACGAATTGCACGGCTCCAAGGCCGGAACGCCGACGATGGGCGGCGTGTTATTGCTCGGGGCACTAGTTGTTTCAACGCTTCTATGGTC
The DNA here is from genome assembly GCA_039807035.1 of Chthoniobacterales bacterium. Taxonomy (GTDB): domain Bacteria; phylum Verrucomicrobiota; class Verrucomicrobiia; order Chthoniobacterales; family JACTMZ01; genus JACTMZ01. The sequence continues at coordinate 3,073 of JBDHQL010000113.1, read as the reverse complement.
GCGTCCGACGAATCCATTGATCTGGCTTGCGATGTTCACCGTGGTCTATCTCGGCATCCTCGGGTTTGTGGACGACTACCTTAAGGTGACGAAAAAGTCCTCCGATGGCATTAGCAGCCGGTTGAAGTTTGCATTGCAGTGCGTCCTTGCCGCGATGATCACGGCATTCTTTGCCTATGGGCCATCCTTTTCGGCACAAGCCTCGCAATTGTATGTTCCTTTCCTTAAAGAGCCGATTGTTCAGCTTCTCGGCGTCTTCACATTTGTTCTTTATTTGCTGGTGATTGTGGGTGCATCCAATGCGGTGAATCTTACCGATGGGTTGGATGGATTAGCGGCGGGTTGTACGGCGACCATTGGGTTTGCGTTTGCGGTGCTCACTTACGCAGCGGGGAACTCGAAAATTGCGTCGTATCTGCAAATTCCATTTGTTCAATTTTCCGGCGAATTGTCGGTGGTGAGCATGGCATTGACGGGGGCCGCTCTTGGGTTTCTGTGGTGGAATTGTCATCCGGCCCGCGTGTTTATGGGCGACACGGGATCGCTGGCCATTGGCGGATTGCTGGGCGTTCTCGCCATATCTTGCAAGCAAGAGCTGCTGCTTGCGGTGATGGGTGGGGTTTTTGTTCTCGAAGCAGGTTCTGTAATTTTGCAGGTCGCAAGTTTCAAACTCACAGGGCGGCGTATTTTTAAGATGTCGCCATTGCATCATCATTTCGAGCTGAGCGGATGGAAGGAAAGTACGGTCATCGTACGTTTTTGGATTCTTTCCATCGTTTTTGCTTTGCTCGGATTAGCCACGTTGAAGCTGAGGTAATTTTACCATGACGAAAAACTTTAAGGGACAACATGCGGCGGTTCTCGGGCTCGGACGGAGCGGCGAGGCGGCGGCGCGGCTATTGCTGGAGCGCGGTGCTGCGGTGACGGTGTTGGATTCCGGAGAACCTGCACCTCGTCGTAAGGCTGCAGCATTACTTTCTTCGCGTGGCGCACGCATCGTTTTGGGGGGCGACGCGTTGCGCTGCGTGCAGGATTTTGACTTCGTGGTACTAAGCCCGGGAATTGATCCCTCCGTGCCGCTTGTGCAGAGGCCCATGGAGGCCGGGATTCCTATTCTCGGAGAAATTGAGTTGGCATTTCGTCAGTGCCATTGCCCCGTCGTTGCCATCACGGGCACCAATGGCAAAACAACCACCACGGGTCTCACAGCCGCTGTGCTTAATGCCGCCGGTCTTCGTGCCGAGGCGTGTGGCAATATCGGCGTTCCTTTTAGCGATGTCGCGGCTCGCAGTGCTTCGCTGGATGTCGCGGTGCTGGAGATCAGTTCTTTTCAATTGGAATCCACGGATACATTTCACCCACGCGTTGCCGTTTGGACAAATTTCAGCGCGAACCATCTCGATCGCTATCCCGATGTGGAAGCCTACCGTGCTGCGAAATTGCGCATTTTTGAACGTCAGACAGCGGATGATTTTGCTGTCGTCAACGCACGCAATGGCCTGCCGATGTTAGAGGCACGTCGTATTAAGTTCACCGCCTCACCCGAGTTGGAAGCGGATTTTACGCTTGGTTCACATGGGATGATTACCCATCGCGGACATCCACTCTTGGCCATGTCGAGCACCCATTTGCGTGGGCCGCACAATGCGGAAAACATCATGGCCGCTTTTGCTGTTGGGTTTTGCCTTGGCGCAGATGCGGCAGGAATGATTCCGGGTGTTAAAAAGTTTTTGCCCCCGCCGCATCGTTGCGAATTTGTTCGAGAGGTGGATGGAGTGACGTGGATCAATGACTCGAAGTCCACCAATCTTGATGCTCTCACGCAGGCGATTCTTGGGCAATCGGGGCGAGTCATTCTCATTGCCGGAGGTAAAAATAAAGGCTTTGATTTTGCACCGCTGACAGCGTTGGTGAAGGAGCGTGTCCAAGAGGCGGTACTCATGGGCGAAATGCGCGACGTGATTGCACGCGATTGGGAGCGTGTCATTCCCTGTCATTCGGTGAGCAGTTTGGAGCAAGCCGTCCATAAAGCTCGCGCCTTAGCAAGACCTGGCGACACGGTACTTTTTTCACCGGGGACATCTTCGTTTGACATGTTCAAGAGTTACGAAGAGCGCGGAGAACTTTTCAAACAATTCACACATCAAATCACCACCATAAAACCAACCACCAACTACAAAAACCTCATATCTATGAAAATACCACTATTCACTAAAATGGCCGGTCGTTCTCGACCACGCAAAGTCGTTCGTGCGAGTGCAGCGCAAACAACGCGTGCTGACGAAAGCGAATATTACGAAGCCGAACCAAACATGAAGCTGTCTCATGCTTTCATGGTTGTTCTCGTACTGCATATTGTCGCCGTGGGTGGCATCTATGCGTTTAATAAAATCAACGCTTCGAAAAAAGCACTGCAAGCACCGGCTGTGGTTGAAAAAACTCCCGCTGCCGCACCGGAGGTTGTTGCCGCTGCGAAGCCCGTACCTGCCCAGCCCCAACGGATGCCGGGCGATGCGGATGAGCCATTGCCGGCGATGGGCGGAAGCCTGACAGCCGTCGCTCCAGCCGTGGCTACCAAGATGACAGTCGCCGCAGTCGCTACTAAAACGGTGACACAGCCTGCGGCTGCCAAACCGGCACCTGCGGCAGCCAAAGAACCGGCGGCCACAAAAGCCGTCACCAAAGCCGAGACTGTCCCTGCAGGAGCTACGCCTGAAACCTACAAGGTTGCGAAGGGCGATAATCCCTATTCGATCGCAAAGAAACTTGGCGTGAGTCAGGATGAATTGCTTAAGGCCAACGCCATCGAAGACCCGCGCAAACTACAAATCGGGCAGGTGTTAAAAATTCCCGCAAAGACTCATTGAGGATTTTTCATGCGACGCACGACGGCTTACATCTTGATTATTTCCGTGCTGGCATTGCTGGCGATTGGAATTGTCATGCTGCTAAGCACGGGTGCTTTCGCGAAGGATAGCCATGGTGACATGTACTTTTTCGTCAAGCGTCAGGCCATGTGGCTCGGCGTGGGGAGTGCCGCTTTGGTGGGCGCAGCGTGGCTCGATTACCGTTG
>JBDHQL010000008.1:0-19842 GCA_039807035.1 Chthoniobacterales bacterium | reverse complement strand
TCCTTCGCGGCGGCGAGTGTTTGCTGCGCTGCTTGCAGCTCGCGCTCAAAAGCCGCCTTCTCCGCTGGCACCCCCTCAATCTCTCGGAGGAAAGTCTGAAGCCGTTGATCGCGCTCCTGCAAAAGGAGAAGTTTCTCCAAAATTTCTATCATGTCCCTGCCTTTGTAGGCATCCCTGCGGAAGTGAGCGAGAAAGAATTGCCCCGGCTTTTCATGACGAAGCGGATTTTGCTTCGGGCGAGTTTTGGGAAAATGGCGGCACAACTTCCAAGCGTCCGTCGGAAAACTCAATCACATAACCTTCGTGCGTGAGCCAGAGAAGTTCCTGGATGATGGTCTGTCGCGCAGGGTCAGGCGCGGTGGTGCTCGCTGCCTCGGTGGATGGCGGTGCCAGAAGATCGAGAAGATCGTTGCGACGAATCCCTTTTTTCCCGCCAATGGCCGCGAGAATTTTACGAATCGAATCGCTGACGGCGACCTGCGTGGAATCGAGATGTCGAGGCCGTGCTGCGGAAATCCAAGTTGTGCGGTTTGGGCTTTTGCGAAAACGAATTCCTGCTTGTGTCAGCGCACGGCTGAGGCTTTGGGCGAGCCGCAAAGGAAAGCGCTCCTCTTCCTCACGCGCCCGCGTCAAAAGCGGCGCCAAGATGGAGTCCACCGTTGTGGCTGTGACATCACCCGGAATGCTGCATGTCGGCGTCGCTTCAATTCCTGCTCCTGCATAATGCGCCAGAAAATGTTTTTCCACGGCTTCAAGTCCGAGCAATTTTTCCGAGGACTCACCTGCTAGTGGATAATACACCGCGGCCTTTGATGCACCGGCTCGCCACTTTTCGATAGTTTCCGGCGAACGATCCATCGTTAAACGCGCACGAAACGTATCAAAATCCATACGGCTAAATTTCTCGCGATGCAAGTCGCGCAGGCGTCGCTCGTAATCATGCAAATTCGGTGGCCCCAACAATGTGCCGGACATTCCACAGACGGCCACCACGGCAAAATTTCCCTTGGGCGGTTCAATGTCCACAATTTCTGCGCGATAAAATTGATCGAGTTTTGTGCGAAGCAAATGCTGCACGGCAGCGGTATGCGACATCCAAATGCTCCCATCGGCTAACGCCTTGTAAAAAAGGTTTTCCGCAGAGGGAGGCGAGGAAGATAGCTCCATTGAGTACGACGCCGGATTCCGCAGAAGGATTCTTGCAATATCGAAAAGGCTGTATGTTTTTCCCGTGTGCCGAATTTGCTGCACCACCGTTTCAACAGCCGGTGCCGTTGCGGTAAAAGTGAGACGCAACCACGGGAACGGATTAACAGGCGGCGCGGGACGTTTTTTTCTCTGTGCTTCACGCCGATCATCACGCGGCGTCCTTCGCGCACCAAAGCCTCCGCGTTGAAACTTTTTCTTTCCGTGCCGATCGTGCAAATGCGGCGGATAGTCACGCGGTGCTCGCGGCGGCGGCTTCGGGCCTTCGGACGCATGGCCCGCCGATTCCTTGGCCCACGAAGGGCGAAAGTCCAGGTTGCTGAGATCAAACAGCGGTGATTCTTCTGACATAGCGACGCCGCGCCGGTGCGGTGGCGTTATTCGGTAATGACGTCCTTATACGTCATGTTAGCCGGGATCATGGGCAGCACGTGCTCGGTATAAGGAACCTTAACGTCGAGAACGTATGTTTCCTTAGAGGCGAGCATGCGCTTGAGAGCGGGGATGAGATCCTTTTTATGAATCACGCGCTCGCAAGCGACGCCAAAGCCTTTGCAAATTGCCGTGTAGTCGGGGTAAATGCGATCGTTATCCTCGGGGTCTCCAAGGAACGTATGGCCGCGATTGCCCTCGTAAAAACGGTCTTCCCACTGCACCACCATGCCGAGATGTTGGTTGTTGAGAATGACAGCTTTGACCGGAATTTTTTCAATGTGAGCGCATGCCAGCTCCTGGATGTTCATCACAAACGAGCCGTCACCATCAATATCAATTACCTCGCGATCGGGACACGCCACCTTGGCACCAATTGCGGCCGGGTAGCCGAATCCCATCGTGCCAAGGCCGGCGGAGGTGATGTAGGTGCGCGGTTTATCGAAATTGTAAAACTGCGCCGCCCACATTTGGTGTTGTCCCACACCGGTAGTCATGATCGCTTTGCCCTCGGTGAGCTTGTAAATTTGCTCCACCACGTACTGGGGCTGAATCGCATCATCGGTGACTTTGTAGCTAAACGGCTTCTCTTTTTTCCACGCTTGGATTTTCTCATACCAAGGTGCAAAGCGGGTAAAGGCATTTCCCTTCACGCGCTTAAATCCTTCCTTGGCGAGAAGTTCATTGAGGCGTCGCAGCGCGTATTTGAGGTCGCTGAGAATCGGAAGTGTGACGACTTTGTTTTTATTAATTTCCGAATCATCAATCTCGATGTGAACAATCGTTCCGTGTTCGGCAAATTTTTCAACCTTACCGGTCACGCGATCGTCAAAGCGCACGCCGATGGCGAGCAAAAGATCGGCTTCGTTCACCGCATTGTTGGCATACACCGCGCCGTGCATACCAAGCCATTTTAGCGATAGCGGATGCGTTTCGGGAAATCCCCCAATACCCATGAGCGTCGTCGCCACGGGAATCTGCGTACGCTCGACAAACTCCAACAATTCATCGGCACTTTCCGAGGTGATAATGCCACCCCCGCAATAAAGCATGGGCATTTTCGCCTTTTGAATCAGCCGCACAACCTCGAGCAAATCTTTATCCGAAGCACGCTTGTCCACATCGTAACCCCGCAACGTAATCGTCTCGGGAAACACCGGAATGGCTTTCTGATTTTGAATGTTTTTCGGAAGGTCAATCACCACCGGCCCTGGGCGCCCCGAGGTGGCAATGTAAAACGCCTCTTTAACGATGCGCGGGATGTCGTTGATGTCCCAAATAAGGTAGCTGTGCTTCACGACGGGAAGCGTCATTCCAAACACATCGGTTTCCTGAAACGCCCCGCGACCAATCATATCCTGCGGCACTTGTCCGGTGATAGCGATAAGCGGAACGGAATCCATGTAGGCATCCGCAATTCCCGTGACAAGGTTGGTCGCCCCCGGCCCCGACGTGGTCATGCAAATGCCGGGCCGTCCCGTGGCGCGTGCGTAACCCTCGGCGGCAAACACCCCGCCTTGCTCATGACGCGGAAGAATCGTGCGAATTTTTTTCGAGCGAGTTAAAGCCTGGTGAATCGGCATACTGGCACCACCGGGATAAGCGAAAATCGTATCCGCACCTTCCAGCTCTAAACATTTGACCAAAATTTCCGCCCCGTTCATCAGTTTGGCTTCCTGCTTTGGTGAAGTCGGTTTACGGGTTGCTGCGGATGATTTACTCATTCCGTGGTTATAGCTGACGCACTGCGGCGGTGCAATCACTGTGGTGATTTCCACCACGAAAGGGCGTAAATTATGGGCGTTTTTTAAGGCGTATCCAATTCCGAAATACGCTCGGCCAATTTTTGAGAGGACCCTTGATCCGCAATCGTGAGCAATCCCGTGAGCGTTGAATAGGTGGCGGTGAGGTTTCTATCGCGGCACATGTAATTTACCGTGTAAAGGTCCGGATGCGATTTTTCCCAGGTTGCGTCATGGGCATTTTTTCCCAAAATTTCATGAATTTCATTAGTGCTCATTTGGGGCGTAGGTCCGGTGTAATCGGAGGATGGTGTTGATTTTTTATAAACTATTTCCTCCACTTTTCCCTCGTGAATGCTCGCAAAAACACGCAGCCCATCTATTTCAAAAACATAAACATGTTGGTCCACGCTTACTCGTAAAGGCGCACCATAGCGTTGGATACATTGCTCCAATATTTCGGACATGCAGGCCCATGAACATGAAGCCGCCAAAAACAAGGCGATCGCAACGGGGACGGAGGGAATCGTTAGCATCATACTCACACTAATAATCCTTAAACGAAGAAGTGCAAGGAGGGCGGCGAGCTTTTACGCCGCAGGGGTACCAAGCATTTTGTGAAGCGTCACTTCATCCACGATGGGGATGCCGAGGGCGCGGGCCTTTTCGAGTTTGCTGCCGGCTTCTTCTCCGGCGAGAATGTAAGAAGTTTTTTTGCTCACGCTGCCGGAAACGGTGCCACCGTGCGCTCGAATACTCTCGGCAATTTCATCACGCGGACGCGAGAGGGTCCCGGTGATGACCCATGTTTGACCGGCTAACGTTTGAGAAACAGGAGCCGAAGTTTTTTCATCGTGTTCGCCAAAATTAAGCTGGTGATGACGCAAGGCTTCGAGGAGTTGGCGATTGTGAGGGAGATGAAAAAAATCGCGGATTGAGCGGGCCATAATTTCACCAACGTCTTCGGTCTGTTGAAGCTCTTCGAGAGAAGCCGCCGCAAGTTGATCGAGCGTGGCAAATTTCGCCGCAAGTTTACGTGCTGCTGTTGCGCCCACGTGAGGAATACCGAGCGCGAAAAGAAGACGCCAAAGCGGACGTCGCTTGCTTGTTTCAATACCCTCAAGAAGATTAGCCGTACTTTTTTCTCCCATACGCTCGAGAGCCGCCACGGGCGCCGCGTCGAGGGTGTAAATATCGGCAAGCGTGCGAACGAGTTCTGCGCTGACAAGTTGGTCCACCATTGCTTCGCCAAGGCCGTCAATATCCATCGCGCCCCGTGCCGCAAAATGTTCGAGACGACGACGAATTTGTGCGGGGCAATCGGGATTGATGCAACGAATGGCCACAATCTCCGGATCATGAAACACGGGGCTGCTGCAGGACGGACACGCATTGGGCATCCGAAAAATTAATTCATCACCGGTACGAACTGACGTATCCACGCCCACGATGGCAGGAATAACCTCACCTGCTTTTTCGACGAAAACGTGATCACCAATACGAATGTCTTTACGGGCGATTTCCTCTTCGTTGTGCAAAGTCGCGCGAGCGACGCGACTACCGGCGAGTAAAACCGGCTCCAGCTCGGCAACGGGTGTTAAAGTTCCCGTACGCCCGACTTGCACGGTGATGGCGTTGAGGCGCGTGCGGGCGCGTTCAGGCTCGTATTTGTAAGCCATAGCCCAACGTGGAAACTTTGACGTACTGCCAACTTGATCGCGGCGACGAAAGCTATCGAGTTTGATAACGGCACCATCGGTTTCAAAAGGGAAGTCATGCCGAATTTTATCAAGTGCTTCGATGGCCGCGCGAACTTCTGCGGCGGAGGAAGCCTCCCAAAAGTGCGGAATCACGGGAAGGCCGCGTGTTTTCAGCCAATAAAGTAATGCGGCTTGTGTTTCCGGCACGCCTGAACCTTCAACGGCACCTAGTCCGTAAAACACCGCAGAAAGTCCACGCGAGGCAACAATCGCCGGGTCGAGAAGCTTTAAGGAGCCTGCGGCGGCGTTGCGAGGATTGGCAAAAAGCGGCTCATCATCCGCTTCACGAGCCGCATTAAGGGCCACGAATTTTTTCTTCGGCAAATAAACTTCTCCGCGAATTTCCAGCAGCTGAGGTGCTGCCGCTTCAAGCTTGAGCGGGATAGCACGAATCGTGCGAATGTTCTGCGTGACATCGTCACCGACCATTCCATCACCACGCGTGGATGCCTGCGCCAAAAGGCCATCACGGTAAGTTAGCGAGAGAGCAACGCCATCAATTTTTGGCTCAATCGTCCAACGCAGCGACACATCGGGAAGCAGTTTTTCCACACGGGCTAGAAAGGCGTCGGCCTCGGCAAGCGAGTACGTGTTATCGAGACTCTGCATGGGTACGCGATGCGGCACCTGACGAAACTCTTCGAGCGGTTTACCTCCCACACGTTGCGTCGGGGAATCCGCTGTACGAAGTTCTGGATGAGCCTCTTCGAGATCACGCAGCTCACGCAGAAGCGCATCGTATTCACGATCGGAAATTTCCGGTGTGGCTTCTTCGTAATAAAGCCGGTCATGACGCGCAATGACACGTCGCAGCTCAGCGGCGCGGGATGAGGCGTTCAAAGAAACCATGAGTCAACAATGTCAAGGATGAGCCTGTGACAATCCCGAGAACATCCGCAAACCAGTCAAAAATATCCGCGCCACTTCGCCCGGGAGTGAGAAGCTGAAGCAGCTCGTCGAAAGCACCAAAGGCCGCACCCAATAAAATGGCCGCAATAAGCGGCACGGCAAAATGCAACCGAGGCCACGTGCTTCGTGTGGCACTTGCCACCAACCATCCGCCGACGGCAAATGCAATGAAATGACAAAATTTATCCGAGAGCATACGAGCGGCATTGGGAAGCTCTGCGGAGGAGAGCGATGAAAGCCACAAAATCGTTGCCGCCCAAGCGATGGCTGCCGTCCAGAGAGTAAATGACAAAATTTGCCGATACATATCCGTGCGTTGCAAGACCGCCGCAGGGGCGGTGAGTTCAATATCCGAGAGAGACTTATGTTGCATACTTATAATTGACGAGGCTCGGACGAAAGATGCCCTGCCATTACAGCCGGTGGTGGAGTCGCCGGAGCTGCGACTTCCGAACCGGCGAGCTTTGGAAAGCGATGCGCTAACGACTCCTCAAAAATATCTACCTTCGCGCCTAATCCCACGCGATCGAAGAGCGACACAACATCATGTGAACGCATACGAATACAGCCATAGCTGGAAGGACGCCCAATATTCCGTTCTTCCGGCGTGCCGTGAATATAAATCATGCGAGCATAACTATTGCGATTACGAGCCTCACGGCCTTGGAGCCAAAGAATACGCGTGACGATGGGATCACGCCCGGGCGCATCAATGGCCAAAACTTCACCCGTAAATTGCCGCGATTTCAACACCGCGCCCTCTGGCAATCCGCCGCCAATTTTTTTGGCGACGCGATGTTTTCCGAGGGGCGTTCCATTGCTATTGAGCTTCGCACTGATACCAAATTTCGAAGTGGAGATGGGATAGGACGCCACGGGAACACCACGATCTGTCACCAACATTTTCTGATCAGCCACGCTGATATACATCGCATGGCGCGTGTCCAACTGAGCACATCCCGATAAAATTACGAGAGCCGCAAGAGGGGCGACCCAAAAACATCGTTTCATAAAACCGGCATCAATCTACCACGAAAATTGCTTAACGAAAGGCGGAACGTACTCACGCGCCGCGTGCGGTGGAGCCTACGGAAAAATAATATTGAACATGCCACCTCGGGAGATGTCGAAAGTAGTGGTTTGGTTTGCACCAAGAGCCGTCGGCTGATCGGTTTTTTTGTTTTCCGATCAGATACAACCGGCGGCTCACTTTTTTAAGTGCGTGAGAACAAGTTCCGCAACTTTTCCCCAGGGGCGGTGTTTCACTTGTTGTTATGAAACACACAAACATACTCAGCATCCTATGCGCCGCCTCGCTACTTGGTGGTGGCACATCCGTTCTGGCACAAGCAGACGAACATCCCGGCGGACCGCCGGTTTTTGCACCCGGTCATAACCATCCACCCGGCAAAAAGTGCAAATGCTCTGGCGGACGCGATGGCGTTCTCAGTCCCGACGAAGGGCAACGTTTAAGGGCAGCTCGCGAAAAAGCGTCCGCCGATCCTACCATTCGTTCACTCCAAGAGCAGCGTGACGCGATTGATGCACAATTGGTCAAATCCATGAACGCAGCGGTTCTTGCCGCCGATCCTTCGTTGGCACCGGTGCTTGAAAAAGTCCAAAACGCCCGCAAACGCGCTCGAGACGCTCGTGATGGTTTTAACTCACTAACTCCTGAGCAAAGGGATGCCTTCAAAAAGGCACGCGAAGCGATAAAAGATGATCCTACGGTTGCTGCCGCACGGGCAAAATTGAAAGATGCGTCAACTCCGGAAGCAAAGCATCAAGCCGAGCAAGAACTCCATGCCGCACGTAAGGCCGCAATCCTCAAACAAAACCCGGCTCTCGCACCGCTCTTGGAAAAGCTGGAGCCACCTCGAGGAAAAAGGCGGGGGCCACCAGTGCAACCGGCCGCACCTGACGAAGAAAATTAATCTACAATCGAAAAATCATGCGCCTGTCGCTTCGGTGACAGGCGCTTTTTTTTTGTGCCGAAGGAGCTTCGTGGAATGTCTTGGGTTTTGTTGACGATGTTTCCCGCGAGGGCGCGGGAAACGGCGCCCGAGGCGGGCGCGGTACCCGAGGCAACAGATGCCCTACCACAACTAGGGAAGTTATGATTTTAGAAAACTGCGCAGCATCCAGAGCGATTTCTCATGCGTGGTGATGCGCTGGATCATCAGGTCTTCGCTCTCTTTGTCCCCTTCCTTATCCGCAAGATTTCGCGCTTTTGTTGCATCGGCCACCACTTTTTCCTGACCAGCGATGAGATGTTTGACATAGCTATCCTGCGAAAGCGGCGAAGAAAACTCATCGAGTTTTGCCCGTGCCGCCAACGCGTGAAGTCCGCCAATAGCATAAGCACCGAGAGCACGAACGCGTTCGGCGATGTCATCTACCGCAATAAACATCTCCTCATACTGGGTCTGAAACGCCGTGTGCAGGGCAAAGAATCCAGGCCCTTCCACATTCCAATGGGCAAGATGCGTGAGTGAAAGTAAGGCATAGGTATCCGCTAGTACTTGATTAAGACTTTCGGTAAGCGGGGTAACGCCGTTGGTTGAATTTGTACTCATAGACTTAAAGATTACCGCAGATTCTTCGCGATGCCAACATGCGTGCACTCATACCAAGAGGCATTGCATTCCTGCAGCGCGGGCGGATTGCGCCCCAACGTCGGTATCTTCAAAAGCCAAGCAATACTGCGGCGCAACATCGAGGCGTGCCGCAGCAGTAAGGAAAGGATCGGGATGCGGCTTCCCATGTTTGTAATCTTCCGCCCCCACCACGGTGTCAAAAAACTCATAAACCCCCACGGCCCGCAGGGTGCGCTCAACGAGATCAAGGTGCCCGCCGGAAGCAACCGCCATGGGAATTTTGCCATGATGAGAACGAACAAGAGCCACGGTTTCTGCCTTGGGAATCACCTCGGGAATCATTTCGCGATAATAGTGCTCTTTACGCAAAGTGATGTCTTCCACTTCCAGCGAAAGCGCAAACATCGCATTTAACCGTCGCACAATTTCTCCCGTGGGAACGCCGCCCCATTGATAAAAAATATCCTCGGGGAACTCGCTGCCATGATCCCGCAACGTTTGACTCCATGCGCGATAATGCAAATGCATATTGTCGGCGAGCGTTCCGTCACAATCGAAAATGAAAGCGCGAAAATCTCCTTGGGGCAAAGACAGCATCACGGCTGCGTCGCCTCCGTTTTTTGGAAATCAGGATACCGCCGCTGACGCTCGTCACGGGCGCGATCGGCATCAACCGTATTGCCCACCTTCCGATAAGCGTCTTCCGCCCCAAGCAAAGCCTGTGGCGATAAATCTTTTTCATCGTAAAGCAAAGCCACCGCCATAAACGCACGCGCGGCATCTTCCTGACGGCCTTGCACGAGAAGCGCACGGCCATTCATCAAGCGGGCCTCCGCATTGAGGCGACCCTCGGGTTGAAGTTTGAGAGCCTCCTCCGCCGCTGCCTTAGCCTCTTCACCCGCGCCCTGCCCCAGCAGAACCTCTGCCATGAGCAGGTAAGCCGACGCCTTTGCCTTCGGCTCATGCAAATGCGGCAATAACTTTTTCAATGTTGTCCGCGCCCCGTCGAAATCACCCGCCTTCACTTGGGCTTGTACCAGCGAAGATCGCAATTCGTCGGACGCATCGGGTGCCTCAGCAAGAGGTCGAAGAAATTGCACGGCTTGGTTGAAATTTCCTGCCGCGAGTGCCGAACGTCCGAGCCATGTGCGAACTTCCACGGGTGCCTTTTCCGGTCCCCATGCCAGTGCCTCGCGTGAAGCATTTTCATGATCTTCGAGGTAATAATAACTCATCACCACGCGCAATGAAGCGCGTTCGCCAAATGTTTTAGGATTAAGCTTGCGGGCTGCGTCGAGAGCCGGAATGGCATCGCGATATTTTTTGGCATCAAAAGCTGTGTGCCCAATCCAGAAATTTGCCTCTGCTGCAAAATTCGATTGAGGATACTCTGCAAGAAGCCGCTGAAATGCTGCGGCCATCTCGGCAGGACGTTGCAACTTTCCTAATAAAATCGCCTGCTGATACATGGCATCTTCGCGCTCGCGAGCCTCGGGATGATTATTGACGATTTGCGCATAATCCTCCAAAGCCGCCACCATTTGACCCGTCTCAGTTTGTGCCTTCGCACGTTGTGCCAGCGCGGTAGAAGCCTGCGGGTCCCTCGGAAATTGGGTAAGAAAACGTGTGAGCGTGGCGACCGCTTGGTCGTATTTCTTTTCATGATATTGACACCATGCGAGCTTGCTAAGCGCACCGCTGCGGTATTTATCCATGCCTTCCGCATTAAGAGCCTTTTCGTAAAGCAGCGCTGCTTCTGCAAAACGGCTTTGGGTAAATAATAGCTCCGCTTTGAGAAGATAGGCCTTGGCTTTTTCCGACGTGTTAGCCGATGAGGCCAGAAATTCATCAATGAGGCTCAGTGCCCGCTCATCCTTTTGACTCACCAAGGCGACAAGGCGATAGAAGGCAGCTTCTCGAGCCTGCGGCGAGTCGCTGAATTCTGTCGCGAGCTGGTCATAGAGAGCGAGAGCTTCGGCGTATCGTTCTAATTGACGCTGGGAGTTCGCGGCAATAAGTAGAACTTTCGGGCGCGACTCTGCGGGCAACTGTGGCAACACCTGCATCGCAAGTTGTGCCGCAGTCTCAAAGTTTCCCATCTCGTATTCCAATCGAACAAGACCAGCTTGTGCGATGCGTTTCCATTTTATCTCATCCTTCCCATGACTCGCTGCAGCCTGTTCGAGTAGAGGGCGTGCTGCTGCATAATCTTGAGCATCAATGGCGAGCAATCCTGCATTTGCCGCTGCACCTATTCGCAAGGCGCCGGACTGAGCAGACTCTGCAAGTTTGCGGAATTGCCGGAACGCACTGTCCGTGAGCCCCGCCTGAGAATCCCCCTCTGCAAGTTGAAATAAAGCATGATCGCGATATGGATTATCCTCCATTTGCGCCACAACTTCTCGGTAAGCCGAAAGTGCCTCCATCCGACGGCCTATTTCCTCCAAAGAACGCGCTTCAAAATATTTACTCGCAAGGCGCAATTTGGGATCGCGCATATATTGACCGGCTTTCCCAAAAACATCTGCGGACGCCGTAAAATTGCGAGCGGCATAATATGCTTCACCAAGGCGGTATGCCGCAGGCCCAATAAAATCTCCCGTGTTAAATTCCTCCAAAACCCGCTGGTAAGCTGCGGACGCTTCGGCTTTGCGCTCCATGGCTCGCAGACTTTCTCCCATGCGAAAAAGTACGCTCTGACGCTCCGCGCCCACAGGACGAAGTGCTAAAAATTCTTCATACTTCTTCGCTGCCATGTCGTAAATTTTACGAGCGTAATACGCATTGGCTTGCTCAAGAGCGGCGGCTGCAGGATCAAGATTCGAAACCGCCGGAGCAACGCGAATTTCTTCACCGGGTTCTGCCGGAGAAACACTTGGTCTAAAAGGCGCGGACGGAGTAGATGCGGGCACCTGCCGTGGCGTCACAGGTTCCGCACGACGAACATCCGGAACGCTCGGCGACGACACCGGCTCCGCACGGCGAACGTCCCATCCTTGCGGCGGTGCCGTGGAAGTCCCTACACCTTGCTCCACAGGCTCCGCACGACGCACGGGAATATCATCCTGCGCCAACAGCGGAGAAAAAATCCCCATCACGCTCACGATAACAACGACGAGATGCTTCATTCCGGACGCCCCGTGGCAAAAGCCACGTTCCAAATGTTGGCAGTGCGGCAAATATCCAGCACCGACACGATATGCCGATAATCCGCCGATTCATCGCCGCGCAAAATCACCGCCTGATCGGGATAAAGCTCGGAAATTTTTCGCAACGTATCCCCAAGTTCTTGGCCTGTCATCACCCGCCGATTCATCATGATCGTGCCATCACTTTTCACATTGATAATAACCTCACCCACCGAACGTCGCGACTCTTTGCCCTCCTTAGCGGTCGGCACTTTTACATCAAGCTCCGTTTCGTGCCGCGCAAAGTTCCATGTCACGAGAAAGAAAATCAGCAGCAAAAAAACAATATCCACCATCGGAGCGATCTGAAACCCCGGTGCTTCGAGCGTGGATTGTTTGCGAAAATTCACGATGAAAAACCTTGTGCATACTGCGAAGAAATGACGTTCCTCACAATAGCTTTATCTTTAAAGCGACGCCACAATCGCATTTCCCATTTCCTCCGTGCTAACGAGCCGGGTGGTTCCCGTATGAATATCCCGCGTGCGCATCCCGGACCGAATCACGCGCTGAACCGCCGCTTCAATCGCGGCTGCCGCATCTTCACGTCCTGCCGAATAACGCAACATCATGGCCACGGAAAGAATCTGTGCAATCGGGTTAGCAATACCCATTCCGGCGATGTCGGGTGCCGAACCTCCACTGGGTTCATAAAGGCCAAAGTACAACCCATCACCACGAGGAGCCCCAAGACTCGCGCTCGGCAACATTCCCAGCGACCCGGAAATCATGGCCAGCTCATCGCTCAAAATATCCCCAAAAAGGTTTTCCGCTAAAACGACATCGAAGCCCTTGGGGTTGCGAATCAATTGCATGGCAGCGTTATCCACATAGAGATGATTCAATGTGACCTCGGGGTATTCTTTTGCCACGCGCTCGACGACCTGACGCCAGAGGATGCCATTTTGCAGCACATTGGCTTTATCAATGGATGTCACTTGCTTTCGTCGCTGCAACGCCGCCTGAAAAGCGACATGAGCGATGCGTTCGATTTCACTCGCTTTGTAAATCATCGTATCCACCGCCACCTGTTCACCACCCTCCTGTTTCAAAAACTTCGGCTCGCCAAAATAAAGCCCTCCCGTCAATTCACGCACACACAGGACATCAAATCCTCCTGCCACAATCGTCTCCCGCACCGGTGAGGCATGGGTTAATTCTGGCAAACAAAGTGCCGGACGCAAATTTGCGAAAAGCGAAAACACCTTCCGCAGCGGTAAAAGTGCAGCTCGCTCAGGCTGCTCCGCCGGAGGTAAGGACTCCCATTTTGGCCCTCCCACCGAGCCGAAAAGAATCGCATCCGCCTCACGACACGCCTCCAGCGTACGCTCCGGCAAAGCCGTTCCTGTGGCATCAATTGCCGCACCACCCACGAGCTCTTCTCGGAGTTCAAACGTAATGGAAAACTTCGCGGAAATAGCCTCTATAACACGTCGCGCTTCCACCATCACCTCGGGTCCAATCCCATCACCGCTCAATACCGCCACATGAAATTTTTCGATCTTGTTCATAAAGAACCGAACACCCTAACGAAAATAAGCACCTCAAACAAGAACAGCCCGAGGGCCATGAAGCTTCGGGTGCAAGAGAGAAATCTTCTGAAGATTCCCCAAAGGGGAAGAATCCGGTAGCCTAGGGTTGTGCGGCACGCGCTACCCTAGGGAACCACGCCTCATGAATCCAACCCCAACGGGGTTGTAGCCAGAAAACCCCATGGTGCCGAATGGAAACAACCCCGTTGGGGTTGATGCACTAGGTTTGTATATACTCTGGGTAGCTGCGCAACCCAGGGCTATCAGATATAACCGCTTTGCGGTTTAAATGACTTACGCCAACAGACCAGAACGTTTCGCTTCAAGCTGGAAGAAATTTGCCCTGCACCCGAAGCTTCATTAACGAAGACTTTGCTTCGCACCACAAATGCAGGTAAATTTTTCGCCGTGAATCATAAAATCCGTGTTTTGGTTTGGAGCGAATTTCGTCACGAAAAGGAAAACCCGAAGGTCGCCGCTATTTATCCCGAAGGTATCCATGAAACGATTGCGCAGTTCCTTCGCAAAGATGACGATTTGGAAGTTGCCACTGCATGGTTAGACCAACCCGACCACGGACTCTCGGAAGAAATTCTTGCAGCAACTGATGTTCTTATTTGGTGGGGTCACAAGGCTCATGGCGAGGTGGCCGATAGCACCGTGCAAATGATTAAAAATCACGTGCTCGAAGGCATGGGATTTATTGCCCTCCATTCCGCGCATTATTCCAAAATTTTCAAAGCTCTCATGGGCACAACTTGCTCGCTCCAATGGCGCGAATCCACCGACAAAGAACGCCTATGGACAATTGCTCCGAGTCATCCCATTGCCGCCCATCTTCCGCAACATTTCGAAATTCCCACCGAAGAAATGTATGGCGAACCTTTTGGAATTCCTGAACCGGAAGAACTCATTTTTATTTCTTGGTTCACCGGCGGCGAAGTCTTTCGTAGCGGTGCCACATGGCGACGAGGTCATGGACGCGTGTTTTATTTTCGACCCGGACACGAAACGTACCCTACTTATCATCAGCCCGAAATTCAGCGCGTCATCACCAACGCCGTACATTGGGCACGCCCAACCGTCCGCATTCCCGATACCTGCCCCAATGCTCAACCTCTTGAGCCATTACCACACGACGCCGAAGCTGCAGAACGACCCAAAGAAGGATTTCGCTAAACTTTGCGCCCCGTTACGGTTCATTGAGAGCAGTACTATGATGGCCACGCAAGACGCCATAAAGTGCAAAGATACAAGGCAACGCCATGAGCGAAAGTGCGCCAGCCAGCAAATGCAGCGAAAGCTCGTCCGTAACCGAAAAGTGAATAATGCACCCCATGAACACGAGAAATCCCATCCCCCCGAAAAGATACACCGCAGGCATCACTACCGTGCGGAAAGTATCCCGCTCTTTACGGCGCGAAACACGCTTGGAACGTTCGCTGAATCGTTGGTTCCAAAACAATGACCCGCCATGCCAGGCCCGTTGATGCCGTTGCCGACGACTCATAGGGAGACTCCGCCGACAAGGGAAGATTGCCCATTCATGGGGCACGGAAATAGCTACTCTTAGGATATTTGTCGAGCGTCTATTGACTTGTCATGGCACCAAACGCGGCGAAGCAGGAGTTTTTATGCAGAATTTCTACTTGCGAGAATCCCACGCGCCGCAAGAGGTCAATTTGAAACGTCACCGAGCGCGGAGAATCTTCAGCCTCAATATACTCGAAAACTTTTTGCCGATAATCCTCGCCTTGTAATTCACAAAGATAATCCCCATAACGCGCCCACATCATTGCATGAATGGCGGATGTCTCGTGAGCCACCAAATCACTAATCCAAAAGGAGCCACCCGGACGCAGCAACTTATACACTTTGGAAAATGCGCGTTCCCAATCCTCATCATCTCTTAAATGATGCAAAACCGCAGCGGCAAGAACGACATCATAGGATGATTCCGGTATATCTATCGTTCGGAAATCTCCCTCCAAAACCTCCACTTGCCCCGTTGTCTCCTGTGACACTCTCTCTTTGGCTCGCAAAAGCATGTTATGGCTTAAATCATTAAGGCTACAATCGAGCGGCTTGGGATAACTACGAAGCAGCGTTATGGTATTGTTTCCAGCACCACATCCGATATCGAGAACTCGTGAAATATGAGGCGTCGAAGCAATGGCTGCTTTTGTTATTAGCTCCATCGCTAATGGCGCATCTATCGTTGCCGTTTGTCCTGTTTCTATATTAGAAAACCTCTCGACATCTCTCTCAAATCTCCGACGAATTGTATCTATTGATGACTTTGAGAGATAACTCAGATCAGATGGATTTTCCATAAGCCTATTGATTTGATACCTGGGATTTAACCTAGAGTCGGAGGAACCACGACCGGACGCTCGGAATTACTGGCTTTAATAGAACGCAGGTCCGTTTGACGTTCGATCATACGATGGATAATAGGCGGTTTATCTCCTTGATGTAATGCCGCAAGGCGATCGGCAATGGGCTTATCAGCGATTGTCATGCGCTGATGGTGTCTCACATATTCAATCCATGTAGGTAGTTGATAGCTCATCATCCAACGTTCAGGGTATTGCAAATCGCGCGTGAGGCTCCAATTGTGAGCTCCATCTCGAACACGCACGCGACGACGTTCATGCATAACACTTAAAAACTCAAGGGTGTCTTCTTCCTTAATAAGAAATTCAACGATAACTGTTATTGGCCCACTGGTTGGTTGTATATTCATGGCAATTTCCGGTTCTTGCCAACGATCCCATGGAGACAGATTATCCGAACCCTCCTTCGGTAATGAAACGAAGAATCCTAAGATAGCACCTATCAATAAGACAATTCCCGCAGCAACTAACGCAATAGGGAGTCCGTGGGCTTGAGTCACGCTTCCCCAAATCCAACTTCCTACACTCATTCCCGTAAAATTAAGAGTCATATAAATAGACAAGACCCTTCCCACCACCCAGCGAGGCGTGGAAAGTTGTACCGTCATATTCATAAGAGTCAGAAACGCGACCCAACAAGAACCGCTTAACGCCGTCACAATGCCAATAATCCAAGGATGGGTACTCCATGCCGAAACAAAGGCACAACCTGCAAAAAGCGTAAAAGCAAGCCGCGCTAAAGTTTCATTTGTAAATGCCGAACGTAGTTTATTACTTAAGACCGCACCCAATATGCCTCCGGCCCCAAAGGCGCCCAAAATAACTCCATAAGTCCGTGCATCCCCACCTAAACGATCCCGAACGATAAGGGGTAATAATGTAAGCGTTATAATTGAACCTATACAAAAGATAAAGGAACGTAAAATAACCCGACTAAGATGGGGAGACATCGTGACATAGCGGACGCCGGAAAAAATGGCACGCACGACATTTTCGCGAGGCAATACTTCTTCTTTATAATGTGGTTTCCACAGCCATAATGGATATAAGGCAAATAAATAGCTTATCGCATTGACAGTAAAAGCCATCGTCGCCCCAAATCCGGCAACAATTAACCCGCCTAAGGCGGGCGCAAGGCTTCGTGATATATTAAAACTGATTCCATTAAGTAGCACGCCGGACGGCACATACTTTCGATCCAACAAATCACCAATAGAGGCTTGCCACGCAGGTCCCGTTAAAGCCGCACTGCAACCCACAAGGAATGTAAAAGAAAGCAAAAACCAAGGTGTGATCCAATGAAAATATGAAAAAATCGCAAGAATAAGGGAAACAACCATGGCAAAGGATTGCGCAAGGATTATGATATTACGCTTAGAAAAATTATCAGAAAGAGCACCGGCCAACATTGAAAACAACATAATTGGCAACGCCACCGAAGTCTGAACCCAAGCCACCATATCCGCAGAAGTAGAAATCGAAGTCATAAGCCACGCGGCGGCCGTCATTTGAATGATTCCGCCAAAGCTTGAAAGGGTGTTCCCAATAAATAAACGGCGATAATCTTGGAACTTAAGAGGTGATAATAATGGAGACTTTAAAGCCATAAAGAACACAACCCACGCGCTAGAAATCTAGCAACCCATAATCTTCAGTGCCACTTCAAAATCTTGACGCGAGCTTATCTATTTAAGAGTTTATAAGTATGAAAGCTATTGTTGTTCGCTCTCCGGGTGGGTTGAATTTGTTGGAATTGCGTGATTTGCCAGACCCGGGGGCACCGAAAGCCGGTGAAATCCGCGTGGCGATTCACGCCACGTCACTGAACTTTCACGATCTTTTGGTGGCATCGGGTGGAATTCCTACGGCGGATGGGCGGATATTGATGTCCGATGCAGGCGGTGTGGTCGAGGCAGTGGGGGAGGGAGTGACAGAGTTTAAGGTTGGTGATGCCGTGGTCTCGGGGTTTTTCCCGCAATGGAATGCCGGTAGTCCTGTGGCGAATGTGACGAATTTTCACGAAACGCCTGGAGATGGGGTTGACGGATTTGCTTGCAGCCATGCCGTGCGCCCAGCGTCCGCTTTTACACGCGCTCCTCGTGGTTGGAGCCATGCCGAAGCAGCAACAATTACCACGGCCGGATTAACGGCTTGGCGAGCACTGGTTGTCAATGGCTCGATAAAAGCAGGCGACAAAGTCCTGCTCTTAGGCACCGGTGGAGTGTCCATCGCCGCGCTCCAGCTCGCAAAGGCAATGGGGGCGGAAGTTTTTATCACGTCGTCCTCCGATGAAAAGCTCGCCCGTACCAAGGCATTGGGAGCAGATCATCTCATCAATTACAAGCAAACGCCCGATTGGGGA
Organism: Chthoniobacterales bacterium; assembly: GCA_039807035.1. Taxonomy (GTDB): domain Bacteria; phylum Verrucomicrobiota; class Verrucomicrobiia; order Chthoniobacterales; family JACTMZ01; genus JACTMZ01. The sequence goes on along the minus strand of JBDHQL010000008.1, from coordinate 1,718 downwards.
CAAAAGGTGCTGGAGCTAACGCATGGTCAAGGCGTGGAGCACGTGGTTGAAGTTGGTGGCCCGGGAACTTTGGGGCAATCGGTGACGGCCGTGAAGGCCGGAGGACATATTGCGCTTATTGGCGTTTTAACCGGGCAAGAGGGCATAGTGCCAACGCTGCATCTCATGGCGAAACAAGCCAAGATTCAGGGCCTCATCGTCGGCAGTCGTCAGCAGCAACAAGACTACATTGCCGCTTTGGAACAAACAGGGATTCGTCCTGTGATTGATCGTCGCTTTGCCCTGGAAAAGCTCAGCGATGCGTTCCGTTTCCAACAAAGCGCGGAACATTTTGGGAAAATCGTCGTGGAATGGTAAAGGCACCAGGAAGAAAAACGTGCGCCGTATTTCCAATTCCGCAAATGCTCATATCGCCTCAATTTTTCCCAAAGCACCTTGGAGCAATGTACAAAGTTGTGCGGCGGCTTGTTGGCCTACTTCCATGACTTCAGCATGAGAAAGCGGCGCGGATGACACCCCGGCGGCCCAATTTGTGAGGCAAGAAAATGCGGCAACTCGTAAGCCGAGGGCGCGGGCTTGAATGGCTTCAAAAACGGTGGACATGCCCACAACATCCGCTCCTAAAATTTGCATCATCCGCACCTCCGCTGGCGTTTCATACTGCGGCCCCGGAACGCAGGCATAGACGCCTTCATGCAAATTGAGTCCCTGCACCGACGCCTCTTGACGAAATACCTCGCGTAATTCCGGCGTATAAACTTCCGTCATATCAAAAAAATTTGCCCCCCCTGTGAGAGGCGAAGCACCGGTTAAATTAAGATGGTCTTTTAGCATCATCCACCCCCCCGGCGCGAAATCGCGATTCAAGGTCCCAGCGGCATTTGTCAAAATGAGAGCGGACGGCTGGAGTTTTGCCATTAGCCGCACAGAAGCTGCAATGGTTCGTGCCGTATGACCCTCGTAAAAATGCACGCGGCCCATAGCCAATAACAAGGGAACGCCTCCCAATGTCGCGCCGACGAATTTGCCCGCATGACCCGGAACTTTTGACAACGGCAACCCGAGGATGTCCGCATAAGGAATTTCAAAAAGGCGATCACATGCGTCCGCAAAGCCGCCCAATCCCGAGCCAAGTACCAACGCCACACGCGGGCGAAACTCTGCGAGCAAAGCCGGAATTTTTGGAAACTCCTCCGGCAAAGCTGCAGCACTCGATGTCATACCGCCTTAATCAGCACCGAAGAATTATGACCGCCAAATCCGAAAGAATTGCTAATGGCGATGCGCACTTTTTTCTCACGTGCCGTATTAGGAACATAGTCGAGATCACATTCCGGGTCCGGCGTGTCGAGATTGATAGTAGGCGGCACCACCCCATCTTGCATCGCCATCACACATGCTGCCATTTCGACGGCACCGGCGGCACCGAGCAAATGGCCGGTCATGGATTTCGTGGAGCTCACCACAAGACCTTTTTTCGCGTAATCACCGAAGGCCGCTTTGACGGCCTTTGTTTCGCAAATATCCCCCATCGGCGTCGAGGTCCCGTGGGCGTTGATGTAATCCACATCTTCGGGATTTACCTTCGCGTGATCCATGGCCATGCGCATACAACGCGCCGCACCTTCGCCCTCGGGTTGCGGAGCACTCATGTGGTAGGCATCGGCTGTCAGCCCATAACCTGCGAGCTCGCAGTAAATTTTGGCCCCTCGTTTTTT
>JBDHQL010000112.1:0-4166 GCA_039807035.1 Chthoniobacterales bacterium | reverse complement strand
CAGGAAAAAACCTACACCATTTGGGAAAAGGAACTTTAAGGCGTTATGCGAATTTTAATCACAGGAGCCACGGGATTTATTGGACGCACACTTGTTATGCACGCTTTGCGAGATGACCGCATCACCGGAGTGATTGCGCCGGTGCGCTCGGTCGAGAAATTGCGAACGCAACTTGCACGGGAAGGGGTGCCGGAAAATCCCAAGCTGCGCATCATGGAAACCGAAGCTCCCGACTGGAATTTCCGTGATCTTGGTGCGGTTGATCGCGTGGTTCACTGCGCTGGCGTGTTGTTTAGCCGCTCACGCGATGCCTATTTTCGCATCAACGTCGAAGGAACGACGCAGCTTTTGCAAACTCTTCGCGGTAGTCCGCAGGTTGTCATTCTTTCCTCACAATCAGCAGGAGGCCCCACGCCAAAGGGGGCTTTTGCGAAGAAGGTCAGTGACTCGGATCGTCCGCTCTCATGGTATGGTGCCTCGAAACTCCGCATGGAATTAGCGGTTCGTGAAATGGCACCCCGCTTTCCGGTTTTACTCCTACGTGCGCCTATGGTTCTTGGCCCGGGCGATATGGCGACATTGCCGCTTTTTCGGATGGTGCGTGGAAAAATTTGGCCAAAACCCGGATGGCGCTCGAAGTATTTTAGCTGGATTGCATCAGAAGATTTGGTGACGGCCATCAACGCGTGGTTTGCGCTGGATGCCGCAGGCGTTCAAACCATGAACATCGCCGAACCTGATGCCATTTGTGATGCTCAACTCATGCGAACGGCAGCACTCGTAAGCGAACGGCGTGGCATTTTGCTTCCTGTCCCTCAGTTCTTACTTCGCCTAGTGGCATTTGCTTCCAAATTCATGCCGTCCATTGGCGAAAAAGTGCCCTCCCTCACTCCTGATCGCGCTCGTGAAATTTGGCCCAACCGATGGGTGTTGGATGCAGAACCGTTTTACGAAATGACCGGATGGCGTGGAACCGCAACGTTGGAAGAAACATTAGCGCAAACTTTGGCATGGTTTCGACGTGAGGGGCTGGTATGACGCAGAAAAAAGTGGCCGAGGGTAAAAATGAGGAGCCCTCCATCCTGACGATTGGACACTCGACGCGCTCGCTGGAAGATTTTATCGCGTTGCTGAAAGCCTATGGTGTCACCCGCGTCGTGGACGTACGAACCATTCCACGCTCGCGCCACAATCCGCAATTTAATCGCGAGAGTCTTCCGAAATCTTTGGAAAGCGAAGGAATAGGCTATACGCATCTTGCGGAACTTGGAGGGCTTCGCCACACGAAGGCGCAATCGCCCAACACCGGTTGGCGCAACACGTCATTTCGCGGCTATGCAGATTATATGCAGACGCCTGAATTTACGGCGGCCATCGCACACTTAATTGAAATGTCGCAGCACGATCGCCTTGCGGTCATGTGCGCCGAGGCCGTTCCGTGGCGCTGTCATCGTTCGCTCATTGCCGATGCTTTACTTGTTCGAGGCATTCCGAGCGAAGACATCCAAAGCCTTACCCGCACACAGCCTCACAAGCTTACGCCATTTGCTAAAGTGGAGGGGCACCAAATCACGTATCCGCCTGTGGATGCGCTACCGGGATTTTAAAATGATTTCGATTTTTGGAGATGGTTTAGACAATGCGGCTTGCCTTTGTGTGCTGGGCTTTTGAGGATGCGCGATTCTATGACGACGGCCCGTGTCACTTTTGCCCGCCGCTTGGCGAGTACCCTACTTATGTGGGCCATTGGACTTGGAACGATTCTCTCCGGCTATGAGCAGCTTTTTTTCATCACGATATCTGGCCTTGGGCTGCTGGGATTGTGGGAGTACTACGAGATGCTGGATCGTCGTGGGATTCCCAATTTCAAACTCACCGCCCTCATTACGGCCGTCATTTTTTTCATCGGCAGTTTTTACACGTTCCGTTCCGTAGATCATCACGACAAGTCCTACGATTTTGAAATTGCGGTGCTCGTGGTATTTCTGATGGTGGTTTTTGGGCGTCAGATGTTTCGCCGCACACGCGATAAGAATCCGCTGGAGACGATGGTTTATACCCTCTTTGGGCTGCTCTACATCGTGTGGCTTTTTAATTTCCTTACGAAAATTGTCTATCTCCCGCCACGTGATGCGATGGGATATACGACAGGGCAGTATTACGTGCTCTATCTCGTACTCGTGACAAAGTTTAGCGACATGGGTGCTTATGTGGTTGGCTCCTTATGTGGACGACACAAACTTGTGCCGCATATTAGCCCCAAAAAAACATGGGAGGGATTGGCGGGAGCAATGGGCTTTTCGCTCGCAGGGAGTTTTGGGCTTTGGATGTTGATTCCGGCTCGCTTGTCGGTTTTTCATGCGACGGATGTGGCCGTTCTGGGATTGCTCCTGGGATTTGCGGCTGTCCTTGGGGATTTGGCGGAGTCCATCGTGAAACGCAGCATTGAAGCTAAGGATTCCGGCGGATTGTTGCCCGGAATTGGAGGCGTGCTGGACCTCATGGACAGTCTGCTTTTCACGGCACCAATTCTTTTCTTTTATATGCGGCTTGTGTTGGGATTACCGACACCATGACGCCCCGAAACATCGTTCTCCTCGGAGCTACCGGTTCCATTGGGCGAAGTGCCTGCCGAGTGGCCAAAGATTTACCGCATCGCGTTCGCGTTGTGGGGATGTCCGGTTACCGCAATATCACGAGACTCGCCGAAGAAGCGAATGAATTGCATCCCGAGGCACTGGCGGTGCCGGATGAGCAAAGTATCGCCGAATTGCGCGCAAAATTAGATTACCGCCCTAAAGAAATTTTCATCGGCGAGGAAGGGCTTTGTCGCCTCGTGCAAATGGAGGGAGCAACCATGGTGTTGGTTGCCATTGTGGGGATGGGGGGCTTGCGCCCGACTTTAGCCGCCGTGGAAGCAGGGCGTGATATTGCGTTGGCAAGTAAGGAAGTGTTGGTGGCTGCGGGAGAAATTGTGATGGCTGCAGCTCAAGCACACGGCGTTCGCATTCTTCCGGTGGATAGCGAACACAATGCCATTTTTCAATGCCTCGAAGGGCACAAGTCGTGTCATGTCAAACGCCTCATTCTCACGGCGTCAGGCGGTCCCTTTCGCTCGTGGTCGGTGGAAAAGTTGAATGTCGCAACGCGTGAAGAGGCGCTCAAACATCCTACATGGAGGATGGGAGAAAAAATCACGATTGATTCAGCCACTTTGTTCAACAAGGGACTGGAAATGATCGAGGCGCGTTGGCTTTTTGGATTACCCATTGAGCACATAAGCGTGGTGATTCATCCGCAGAGCATCATTCACTCGATGGTGGAGTTTGTGGATGGCTCTGTTTTAGCGCAAATGAGTCATTCCGATATGCGCTTTCCCATTCAATATGCGCTGACATGGCCCGATCGAATTTCGGGGAGTCTGCCACCACTCGATTTTACAAAACTCGGACAACTGGATTTTGAAGAACCGCGCTATGAGGCTTTTCCTGCGTTGAGTTTAGCGCGTCAGGCTGTGGAGCGGGGAGGGATGGTTCCGGCAGCTCTTAACGCCGCCAATGAAGTTGCCGTCGCGGCATTTCTCGAGGGAAAAATTTCTTTTCCCAAAATTTGGGAAACCGTAGCCCGCGTGTTGGAACGTTTTCCCAATGGCGATGCAAGCAATCTTGAAACGCTGCTCGAAGCGGATGGCAAAGCGCGTCAGTTGGCTGATGAAATCATCACCGCAGGTTAATTGAAGCTCTTGGCGCGGGTGAGGGGAGCGTAAACGCTTTTAGCGATCGCACTCACCCATCACAAAATCAATACTGCCGAGAATTGCGGGTACGTCGCTGACGTAATGGCCGGGCAAAATTTTCGGCAAAATGCTGAGGTTGGCAAAACTTGGGGCTCGAATTTTAAGGCGATAAGGAACCCCACCGCCTCGGCTGTTGATGTAAAATCCCAGCTCGCCCTTGGGGTTTTCGGAAGCGGAATAAACTTCGCCCGCAGGCGCATCAATACCCTGAGTGACGAGGATAAATTGATGAATCAGCTCCTCCATTTTCGTGAGAACATCGGGCTTCACCGGCAGGAGACCCTTGGGATTTTCCACGCAAACGGGGCCAGTTGGCATCTTGGTGAGAGCTTGTTCGAGAATGCGGGCACTTTGACGCATTTCTTCCATG
>JBDHQL010000111.1:0-4192 GCA_039807035.1 Chthoniobacterales bacterium | reverse complement strand
CTAAGGCAGCGAGAAAGCGGGTTCGAGTTTGGGGATCAAGTTGTTCGCGAGCGTCATCGCCTCCATATTTGAGCTCATCGCGTCGCAATAAGATGGATTCCAATTCTCGCCGCACGGACAGTTCGTTCACGCGCCGAGAAAGAGCTTCCTGCGCGTTAATCTGCGTCATGGGGGTGTTATCCCACAAGGCAAGCTGCGTGAGAATGTGCTGCGCCGCTGCATTGTAAAAAGCATCCCTCTCGCTCGCAGCCTGACAAGCAACTTTAGCCTGCCGCAATGCTGCTTCCAATTCCGAGGTCAATGCACTTTTGTTGGCACGCCGACGCATCCATACGAGCCATGGAATGGAAATCACCACGGCAAGTAACAAAATGACATTCAGCGCAAGGAACCATCGGCTCTTAAGGTGCACCTCAAAACTCGGAGCATAAGACGCGAGGCCTTTCGCCGCTGACGCAATATCATCCGCCGATGGCGTGGCCGCAGGAACATTCGCCTTATTTGGTGCCGTCGGCGTGGAAGCCGCTGCTGTTGTTGCATCCGTGCTTGTCGTGGCATCGGAAGTCGTTCCCTTCGCCTTCACCGCCACCGGATCCGCAGTGAGGGTGACATATTTTTTATCGCGAGGGTCAAAAAATGAAAACTTGGCACCGGGAGTTGCGGTCTGATCTTCACGGGCAATGAGGCTAAAATCGAACGTCTTTGTGCCACTGCTATTTCCAAATCCTCGACTATCTTCTGCGGCAAATGAGGACTTCGGGGCGTAGGTGCGCCATCCCTCAGCCTCCGTGAGTTCAGGTGCCGCAATGGCATCAAAATTCCCCCGCCCCGAGACCGCCACATGCAAAGTCACCGGCTCACCGGCCCCTACGGATTTCGGCGTGGCTTTGGCATCAAGTGTGAATTGCCCCACAGCACCGCTAAAGTTTTCCGGACGGCCTTCTTTAGGCAGTGGGAGAACTTCTAACATTCGCCGATTTGTTCGGGCTTCGATGTGTTCCGAAGAACCACCCATGCCCGCAAAGGCATTAAAAAATTGGTCAAAAAACGGGTCCAGTCCGGTTGCCTGACCACGCACAATCATTTGTCCTTCCATCGTAGCAGCGGGAATCTCCATTTCCCCCACCTTCACCGGCGTAATAGCACTACGAAATGTCACCACATTGTAAGGCTGACCATTGATATCCTGCGTCGTTTGCTCCGGCTCACTCAACGGAATGGAAGTGAAACCCTCACCGCCAAAGCTCGGGCGTTGGAGATTATCAAACGACGTGTCCGCTCGAAAATAAAAGCGCAGCTCGACAGGAATCACTTCACCCACGAAGGCCGTTTTGGATCCCATCACGATTTCGCCGTAATAAGGGGCATTATTTCCCGAGGGCGGCTGCCTATTTCTTGAGGATGGCTGCGGCGCATTAGGCATCTGCTGCGAGGGAGGAATCATTTGTTGGGGCCTAGGAATCGTGGGCACCTGCGGCGTATAACCGCCGCCACCCACCACTCGCAAGGTCACGGGCTTTGTACGAATAAGTTTTCCCTCCGCACGAACATCAAAACTAGGAATGGTGAATTCCCCGGGCTGACTCGGCACAACCACATAATGAAATTCATACACCGATTCATTGCTGCTGCGATTTCCACCGCCGCCAAAATTCCACGACATGCGGCTCTGCTGTTGCATGCCATTGTAACGGATTTCCAATCCATTAACCGCGATGGACGGACGCGGCATATCCTCCGGCATTCCGGTATTCACAAAACGATAGACCAACACCACGGGCTGCCCCACCTGCGCAACATCCGAACTAAGAACCGTCACGACATCGGCGCTCGCAAGTGGTGTCAAAAAACCAAATGCAATGCCCATGCACGCTGACAGAAAAAGGCGATTCATAAACTTTGTCATACTACCAATCTTTTGAGACATCTTGAAAATTTCGGCGTTCGCGTAAATTGACTTTTTCTTCCTCATTTTGCAATGCACGCAGCAAAGCACGGGCCTGCCCCTCACTCATCTTGTCATCTTCTCCCTCCTCCGCGATAGCAGCCTGCTCCTGTTTCCCTTCCTCGCCTTCTTTGCCCTGCTGCGCACCACGCACTTCACCCGTTTTTTTCTCCCCCGATGGCTCAGGAACGGGCGCGGGCTTTTCTTCCCCTGACTTCCCTTGCGTCTGTGGCTGTGGTTGCTGCCCTTCACCTGCCTGATCTTTGGCATCAGCGTCAGGCTGACCTTCATTTTTAGATTCCGATTTTTTATCTTCCGATCCGGGTTTTTGCTCCTCCTTTTTCTCGTCTTTCTCTCCACCCTTTGCGTCGTCTTTTTTCTGCTCTGATTGCTTATCGGATTCCTTTTGCTCGCCCTGTTCGTCCTTTTTCTGCTCACCCTCTTTGCCTTTGTCCTGTTCTCCCTTTTGTCCCTCCTGCTTCGATTCGTCCTTCTTGTCACCACCTGCTTGCTGCTGATCCTGCTTCTGCTGTTGATCCTGCTTCTGTTGCTGATCCTGCTTCTGTTGCTGATCCTGCTTCTGTTGCTGATCCTGCTTCTGTTGCTGTTGTTTTTCCTGCTCTTGCTTTTTTTCTAATTCTTTAAGTAATTGCTCAACGCGTTCTTTATTCTCTTTGGCTTCTTTGTAATCCGTCCGTGTCTTCAACGCCGCATCGTATTTTGTAATGGCATCTTTCCATGCGATTTTTTTCTTTTCATCATCCTGCTGCCCCTCACCCTGACGAAAAAGAGTGTTGCCCAAATTAAATTCTGCTTCGGAGCGAATTTTAGGGGTTTCCGAAAGGGTGGCTCGCGAAAAATACTCCGCAGCTTTGTCGTAATTTTTGAGCTTATAAGCAGCGGCCCCTGCATTAAATTGCAATGCGGCAGCATCCGTCTGAGCAAAAGGAACCTGCATTTCGGTATGCAGGCGCTTTTCAAAAAGTTGGCGTGCCTTCTCATAATCTCCCGCTTGATAAGCTTCAAGCGCAGGAGAAAGTGCCCATGTCGTCGGTGCCATCATCAGCCACAAAGCCGCCACCACAGCCGCCCGCCTCCGACGCTCACCGACCAAGGCTTGCAACATGAGCAACCCAATCGCCACGGCCAGTGGCCACTGGTAACGCTCAATCGGACGCCGTGAAAGATTCATGGTAATATCCGCTTCCGCCATTTTTCCAATGCCCTCGGCAACGAGTTTATGCGCCGCATTCTCATCGAGTGGCGTGTAAAATCCTCCCGTGATTTCCGCAATTTGCGTCATTCGCTCCGCATCAAGGCGTGTGCGAACAACCTTCCCGGACGGATCGCGCACAAACTCACCGGGGCCGAGCGGAATTTCGGAGCCTTCGGGCGATCCAACGCCTACGGTAAAAATGCGAATGCCCTCGGCAGCGGCTTGTTTCGCTGCCGCAAGTCCATCGGCATCGAGTTCTTCTCCATCCGAAATAATAATCAACGCTCGCGAAAACCCTTCGGCTTTCCCAAACGCCTCCCTCGCTGTTTGTATCGCCGCCGCAATGTTCGTGCCGCCTTTCGGGATAAGCTGCGTATCAAGTTCATTCACCGCCGCCAGCACCGCGCTATAATCCAATGTCAGGGGTGCTTGCAAAAAGGCGGGACCCGCAAACGCCACTAAGCCGACACGATCCGCCCCAAGCTCCCGTACAAGATCCTCGGTAAGAAGTTTCGCCCGCTCCAAACGCGAGGGTGCAACATCCGGCGCCAACATCGAACGCGAAACGTCCATCGCAATAATCACATCACGCCCTCGATGTGGAATCTCTAAGGTGTCATAGCCCAGCTGCGGCCCTGCTAAAGTAACCACCAAAAGCCCCAAGGCAACCAACACACACCCGCTACGAAACCAGCGGCGTGCGCTGCTCATATTGCCTGCCAACAACGCACGCAACTTCGGTGCCACGATGCGACCAATCATGACATGACGACGCCGCTCCGCCCACCAATAGAGCACGGCAACCAATGGCAAAAGCCATAGGAAGACCAGTACTGCAGGGCGTGCAAAACTTAAGGCAGACGTCTCCATAATGTTTGTCCAAGCAATATTTCCGCCGTCAAAAGCACGGCACCAATAGCCACCAACCACGGAAATAAATCGCGATATTGAGCCACCTTCTGCACCTCAACTTTGGATTTTTCTAACTTATCAATCTCCGAAAAAATATTCTGCAACGTCTGCGTATCCGT
>JBDHQL010000110.1:0-4238 GCA_039807035.1 Chthoniobacterales bacterium | reverse complement strand
GTGCAATTGCTGTATAAGTTAATAAGTCACTGGCATACCGATTTGACGGCTTCCATGATTGTCATTGGCCTTATCTGTGTTTTCATCACGTTATTTAGGCTGTTTGAACTCTTTGTTAGCACCGTCTTTTATTATTTATTTAATGATGTCGTTCCCATGCAATTCATGGGGCGATTTATAGGGTTTTTCAAAGTTGTCGGTTCCTTGGCAGGTGTACTTTTTAATTTTTTTGTTTTCAAATATGCGACCTCCCATACATCTGTCATTTTTTTAGGTGCGGCGATTCTTTATTTAACAGCATTTACTCTCATGTCTCTGAATGTGAAAGAGGGTGAATATCCACCGCCGGAGCCGATGATGGATAAAAAGCGACGCTTTTCATTGGCACCGGTTAAGAAGTTTTTTAAGGAAAGCTTTTCTGCACGTATTTTTCGTCTTTTATTTCTTTATACAACATTTCAAGGGCTGTCAGGGGCGCTCAATGTCTTTATGGTTTTTATGGTTTTATCCATAGGGTTAACCCTTGGAGAAGTGGGGCAGATCAGCGGCTCCATTGGATTAATGACCGTATTCCTTATGTTTCCGATGGGGATGTTAGTGGATAAGTTTAATCCGTTGCGCGTCATGTTTGTCGCACAGTTCGCCTTTGTGGCATCGTCGCTCATGAAATGTATTTTCTTATTCAAAGATTACACTCCAAGTACGACTTATTGGATTTACCTTGGGATAGCCATTTTTTATCTGCCCTTTTCTGCTGCAAACTCCATGGCCACACTTCCCTTACTTATGAGGATATTCCCGCATGAAAAATTCGGGCAACTTTGCGCTGCCAATGCCATGGTGGGGGCGATCGTCGCGATATTTGCTAGTGCTGTGGGGGGATTTTTCTTAGATGGGATGAAAAAGTTATTTATAGATAAGGGTGATTTTTATTATCGCTTTATTCCCGTATGGTCGTCCTTTTTTGCATTCTTTATGCTTTGGGCGACTTTTCTTCTCTATAAAGAATGGAAGCGATTAGGTGGAGATAACTATAAATCGCCCGTCGAAGATAAGTTTGCCAATTTTCATGGGGGGGGGACTTCCGAAGAGAAAGCCTGACAGCAGGTCGTTTTCTATTTGGAGGTACTGTCTCTCTTTCCCCGCAGGGAATTAATGGCTTCATCGGCACCTTGACGCTTGGCTTCGAGGACAATTTGGAGGAGGTGTCCTAAGTCGCCGGAGGGCCAGCCTTTTTGCTCAAACCAGCAGAGATATTCGGCAGGGAGATTGTAGAGCTTGCGACCGGAGAATTTTCCAAAGGGCATTGTCCAAGTACGAAGCTTCTCCCAGTCCGCAGCAGCCTGTGTAAGGTTCATTTACCAGGGTAGAGATCTCCCAAGATGAAAGAAACTGCCGGTGGGGCCATCGGGCTGGAGCGTAGCAAGCTGAACGGCCGTTTTCGCACCTTCCTCCACTGTGAGACGACCTTCGGGATTCATGTCGGTGAGGACAGAACCCGGGTGGGCGGAGTTGACTGTGATGGGGGTATTTATAAGGGCTGCAGCGAGATGAATGGTGAAGGCGTTGAGTGCCGCTTTGCTGGCGTTGTAGGCGAGAGGTTTGACCCCACCGAGTTTGGAATTCGGCGTGGAGTGGAGGGTGAGGGAGCCGAGAATGCTGGACTGATTCACAATGCGTCCTGACGCGCTCTTACGCAGGAGGGGAAGAAGCGTTTGCGTGAGAGCAATGACGCTGAAAAAGTTGATTTCAAATGTGTCGCGGATCATTTGCAAAGGAACATTGTCCGCCGTGAGCTCCCAATCCAGTCCAATGCCGGCATTATTGATGAGGATATCAAGGTGGCCGTAATCGTGGGCGATGAGATCGTAAAGCTTCGTAAATGTGTCCGGTGCCGTAGCGTCCACTTGCACGGCACGCACATCGAGGCCTTTGTTGCGGAGTTGCTGGGCGGCTTGTTCGCCACGTGTTGTATCGCGAGAGCCGAGAAGAACGGTGTGGCCAAGTTGACCCAGCTGACGGCAAATCTCAAAGCCAATGCCTTTATTGGCACCGGTGACGAGGGCAATGGATGCGGATGATGTCATGAGGTCATTCTAAGCTGAAGCCGACTGTTCGCGAGGCTTTGATTTTAATTCCGGCGCCGGTTTTGTGCGGAAGAGGCGCAGGATGACAACGAAGAAAAGTGGGATGAAAAGGACGCCAATAAATGTCGAGGTGAAGGTGCCACCGATTACGCTTGTGCCAATGGCGTTTTGTCCGCCGGAGCCTGCTCCGGTGCTGATGGCAAGGGGAAGCACGCCGAGCATGAAGGCCATGGATGTCATGAGAATGGGGCGCAAACGCTGACGAGATGCGTGAAGCGCGGCGTCAATGAGGTTCATGCCGTCATCGTAATTCATTTTCGCAAACTCAATGATGAGGATCGCATTTTTTGCGGAGAGGCCAATGATGGTGAGAAGCCCGACTTGCAAAAATACGTCGTTGGAAAGTCCGCGTGCGAGGGTGGCACCGACAGCACCGAGAATGCCGAGAGGGACGGAGAGCATCACGGCTGCAGGGATGGACCAACTTTCGTAGAGGGCGGCGAGGCAGAGGAAGACGACAAGCAAGGAAACAAAGTAGAGGAATCCGGCTTGCTTGCCTGCGGCCAGTTCTTCGTAGGAAAGCCCGCTCCATTCGTAGCCAATGCCCGTAGGCATTTTGGCCGCGAGTTCTTCCATGGCTTTCATGGCTGTACCGCTGCTTTCACCGGAAACAGGTTGGCCGAGAATTTGCATGGAAGGATGTCCGTTGAATCGTTCTAGGCGCGGTGAGCCGTAGCCCCATTCTCCGCTGGAAAATGCCGCAAAGGGCACCATGTTCCCCACGTTATTACGCACAAACCATTGATTGAAATCCTCGGGCTGCATTCGCGAGTCGGCTTGCCCTTGGATGAAGACGCGCTTGACGCGACCACGGTCTATGAAGTCGTTCACGTAGGCGGAAGCCCAAGCGGCGGAGAGGGTGCTGTTGACGTCGGCGATATTGAGGCCCAGGGCCCAAGCTTTTTCGCGGTCAATGTTCACGTGGTATTGCGGTTCGTCATCAAGGCCGTTGGGACGAACACCGGCGAGGCGTGGGTCTTTTGCGGCCATACCGAGAAGTTGATTCCGTGCTTGCATCAGCGCGTTGTGTCCAAGGCCGGCTTTATCTACGAGTTGGAAATCAAATCCGCTGGCGTTGCCAAGTTCACTCACGGCGGGCGGTGCAAAGGCAAACGCCATCGCTTCGCGGTATTGCATGAGGGCACCCATGGCACGCTGGGCGATCGCCTGCACGCGATTCTCAGTGCCCGGGCGTTCATCCCAAGGCTTGAGTTTAATAAAGGCCATCGCGGCGTTTTGACCGCGTCCGCCATAACTAAATCCCACCACGGAAAAGACAGAAGTGACATTGTCTTTTTCCTGCGTGAGAAAGTAGTCCCGCACTTTAGCCATGACGGCTTCGGTGTTGTGCGCGGTGGTTCCCGGCGGCGTCGTCACCTGCACGAAGAGGATGCCCTGATCTTCATCCGGGAGAAATGATGTGGGCAAATGTGAGAACAAATACCACAGGCCACCCATGAGCAGGATGTAGATGAAAAAGTAACGCTTTGCCCGCCGTAGAATGTGATCCACGGTGCGTTCGTATTTGTGAGTTCCTGCGGAAAAGTTGCGATTAAACCATCCGAAAAAGCCGCGCTTTTCGAGATGGTGCCCGGCCTTCACTTGCTTCAGCATCGTCGCGCAAAGTGAGGGAGTAAAGATGAGGGCCACGACGACAGAGAGCGCCATGGCGGAAACGATCGTGATAGAAAACTGACGGTAGATCACGCCCGTGGAGCCGCCAAAAAAGGCCATGGGAATAAACACAGCGGAGAGCACCATTCCAATGCCGATGAGGGCGCCGGTGATTTGCTCCATGGATTTAATGGTCGCTTCTTTGGCGGGGAGTCCCTCTTCGCTCATAACGCGTTCGACATTTTCCACGACAACAATGGCATCATCCACGAGCAATCCGATGGCGAGTACCATCGCAAACATCGTGAGGGTGTTAATGGAAAACCCCGCAGCGGCAAGGACCGCAAATGTTCCAAGAAGCACCACGGGAATGGCGATGGTGGGGATGAGGGTTGCGCGAATGTTTTGCAGGAAAAGATACATCACGCAGAACACTAGGATAACCGCTTCGAACAGGGTTTTGATCACTTCGGCGAT
>JBDHQL010000109.1:0-4241 GCA_039807035.1 Chthoniobacterales bacterium | reverse complement strand
AGTAGGCTAGAACGGGATCGTGAGCGATGGATTCGAGGAGTGGGGGATTGGGAAGCGGTTGCCCTTGGGAATCGCGTCCGAGCACCGAGGCGAGATCAAAGCGGAAGCCATCCAGATGAAATTCCGCCGCCCAATAGCGCAGGCAATCCATGACGAAATCGCGCACGACAGGCTGATTGCAATCGAGGGTGTTGCCGCAACCGCTGAAGTTGAGGTAATCGCCATTGGGCGCAAGCAGGTAGTACACTTTGTTGTCGAGACCACGGAAAGAAATGATGGGACCCGTGGCATTGCCTTCGGCGGTGTGGTTAAAAACCACATCGAGGATGACTTCGATGCCCGCACTGTGGAGTGCTTTGATGAGCCCTTTAAGTTCATTTACCTCACCATCGCAGCAACCGGTAGCGGCAAATCCGGCTTTAGGAGCGCGAAAAGCAAGGGTGCTGTAACCCCAGTAATTAAGCAAACGCTCTCCGGTCTCCGGGTTGTGATGCTTATTCTCGTGCTCGTCGAATTCAAAAATGGGCATCAATTCCACGCAATTGATGCCGAGATTTTGAAGGTAAGGAATTTTTTCACGCAGGCCTTCGTAGGTGCCCGGATATTTCACGCCCGAGGAAGGATGACCGGTAAAACCGCGAACATGCATCTCGTAAATAATCATCTCATTGACCGGCAGGTCGAGCGGACGTCCATGTTCCCAATCGAAATTATTTTCCGGAATACACCCGCGATGCGGAAAAATATCGGACTCGTTTGGTGGCGCCTTAAAAACATCGCGTCCGCTCACCGCACGAGCACATGGGTCGAGAAGGATGCGGCGCGAGTCAAAACGATGCCCCTCACGAGGATGAAATGGGCCATCCATACGGTAGCCGTATTCGATGGTATTGGGATCGAGATCAAAGACGATCATCGTGAATACATCCCCCATACGAAATTCGCGGGGAAAAGGAATCTCTGCAAAAGGGCGTTGCGCACCTTTGTCAAAAAGTACGAGCGTGCAACGCGTCGCGTTGGAAGAAAACACCGAGAAATTGATGCCGCCCGGAACAAGACTCACGCCGAAGGGCAACGGATGCCCGTAGCGCAGCCGAAAAACGCCATGATGGTGCGTGGGATGAGGCGGCGGCTGTGGCTTAAGGTCGCGGGCGGCAGTGATGCCTCGAGGTTTCGTCACTTCCATTTGATATTGCATCCCATGCTTGGATACTGCGGCTGAGGAGGTGCTTCACCCGCGTGCAATGCTTCAAGCGCACCGCGTAGATCAATCGCCGTCACCGGAACGCCATTGCCCGGGGTGCTGCTATCCATGCGTCCGTGATAATAAAGTCGGCGTTGAGCATCGAAGACGAAAAACTCGGGAGTGCAGACCGCATGAAAATCTCGCGCCGTTTGTTGCGTTTTGTCGTAAAGCACAGGGAAGAGGAATTTTTTCCCAAGAACCATTTCTTTCAATTTTCCCGGGGCATCATCGGGGTAAATCGTCGCATTATTCGCACTGATCCCCGCAAAGCCGAAGCCGCGTGGAAGGTAGTCATGCGCTACATGAAGAAGTTCGGGAATTACATGAACGACATAGGGACAATGGCGGCAGAGAAAAGTAATGACCGTTCCCGCAGAGCCACAACAGTCGTCAGTGGTGAGTAATTTGTCCGTCGTAACATCCGGCAGAGAAAAGTCCGGCATGACAAAGTCACGTCCCAAGTCCTTGCTTTCGGTAAGAGCCATAAGCGGAATGTTCCGCATGCGCCGATGTAAAATCAATCCCCAAGGCAGCGGTGTCGTTCCGTTTTCTCGCACGGAGGGGGAGAGCATTGGAAGACGTAGAACGGGTTTTCCAACCCGTTTTTTAAAGAGACATAACCCTTTCAGGGTAGAGGATGAGAAAACTTCACAAATTGACTTCGTGATTGACGCCACGGCGTCGTACGGCACAAAGGGACGTTGTGAAAATTCATATCAATCGTGCAGGGCAATCGTTGGGGCAGTTTTTGCCGGATGAAGTTCGGAAGGGTTTTAACGAAGGAAAATTTTTTGCCGATGATTTGGCGTGGCAGGATGGCATGGCGATGTGGAAACCCTTGGGCGAGGTGCTCGATCTTGTTGCGCCTGCTTCCGGTGAGAATGAGGCAGCTCCTTTAGTTCCAACCCCTCCCGAGTCAGATGGCCCGGAGTGGGAACAGCGGGATCAGTTGGGTTTTTTTAAGGCGCTCTTTGATACGATCCACGATGTGCTGCTTGAACCGACGGCGACATTTTCTCGTATGAAATTACGAGGCGGTTTTGGTGCGCCGCTGGTGTTTTTCCTCATCTTTTCGATGGTAGGCGCGATTGCCACGGAGTTTTACAAAATCGCTTTTCGCAGTTTCGGAGGGTTATTTCTTCAAGGCGAACAGGCCCATGCTTTGATGGCACAAATGGGGACAACTTCGGAATCGTTAGGAGCGTTGATTATCATGCCGATCATCTTTGTGATTGGTGTCTTTTTAGGTGCCGGTGTTTTGCATATTTGCCTCATGCTTGTGGGGGGTGCCAACCGTCCTTTTGAAGCGACCTTTCGGGTGATGGCTTATACTGGAGGTGCTGTGGCTTTGCTGAATCTTGTGCCCGGGTGTGGGATGCTGATTGGGATGGTGTGGGGATTTATCGTGGAAATAATCGGGCTTTCGGAGGTTCAAAAAATTTCCAAAGGCCGTGCGGCGTTGGCGGTGTTGTTACCATTGATCGTTTGCTTTGGATTGATCCTTTTAGGACTTGTGGTGAGTGGCATCGCCTTTTGGCCATCCATTATGGAGGCATTTAAAAAGTAAACCATGAACGTTCCGCCGCCGCTGCCATGGCCGATTCGTACGGCACCGGAGCGGATGATGCTGTTAATAGGCGGCGTCACGGCGGGTGTGGTACTGGGTTGGTTGGCGGTGGATGTTTTTTTTCCGGGTGTATGGCATTGTGGTTGGAAATCATTTACCGGATTGCCTTGCGCCGGGTGTGGCGGAACGCGTGCTTTGTTGGCGTTGGTGCATGGACATGGGGAGGAGGCTTTCTTATTGAATCCCGGTGCTATCCTTGCCGTGGCCTTGGGTTTAGTTGCTCTCCCGTATGCCGGTGTTGTCGTGTTTTTGAAAGTTTCCCCATGGCGCCCCTCATGGTTGGTACATCTTCCGTGGCGGAGATTGCTGGTGATAGTCATCGCGATAAATTGGATTTATCTGCTCGTAGCTGGTCGAGCATGAAACACGTAGGCTTGCCTCGTGGTGTGAGCCGTGTTTGATGACGGCATGGAAGGTTCCCATGGTCAGCGTCCTGTCGTTGCCGTAGCCGGTGCTTCGGGCTTTGTCGGGACGGCACTTCTCCCAACGCTGGTGGAGCATTTCGATGTGACGGCTTTGAGTCGTTCTCAGATTCCTGCACCCGAAGGAGCCCGTTGGATGCAGTGCGATTTGTTTTCCATGCTCCAAACAGAGCGTGGACTCATCGGTGCGGACTACGCGGTTTACCTTGTTCACTCGATGTTGCCTTCACGACTGACGCAGGCGCGATTCGAGGATATGGACTTTATTCTCGCGGATAATTTTGCGCGTTCCGCAGCGGGGGCCGGAGTGAAGCAGATTGTTTACCTCGGGGGAATTATTCCCGATGACGCCCAGCTCTCGCGGCATTTGGCCAGTCGTTTGGAAGTTGAGCGCGTGTTGTCGGCACGAGGTGTTCCGGTGACAAGTCTGCGGGCGGGATTGATTGTGGGTCCCGAGGGTTCGTCATTCCGCATCGTATCCAAGCTCGTTCAACGCTCCCCCATTCTCGTTTGTCCGCATTGGACGCGCTCGATGACACAACCCGTGGGATTGCGCGATGTGGTGAAGTTGCTCAAGTTTTGCCTCGGGCGAAAAGAACTTTTCGGGCGCGCTTTTGATCTCGGGGGAGCGGAGGTGATGACGTATGTGGATTTGATGCGGCGAACCGCAGCGCGTCTTGGAAAACGGCGTGTTATTATTACGCTACCCTTTGTTCCCGCAGGTCTTGGGGTTTTCGGAATTCGTTTAGCGACAGGTGCGCATCGGGAACTTGTGGCACCGTTGGTGGAAAGTTTGCGTCATGCGATGCTCGCTCATTCCCCCACGATGGAAGAACGCGCAGGTATTGTGCCGCAGACGTTTGATGAGGCACTCGATGATGCGCTTTCGGCGGGAAGCACGCGGCGGAGTTATTCCGGACGCGGTGCTGTGCGACCGGAGAATCAA
>JBDHQL010000108.1:0-4326 GCA_039807035.1 Chthoniobacterales bacterium | reverse complement strand
GTTAAAGTGGACATTGTTGTCTCTCTTCGTATTTTTCTCCGTCAGAGCCTCGGCATGACCGTCCACAAAGATCATGTTGCAAATCGTGTTGTTATTATGACGCAGAATCATATTGGGGTAACTCACTCCGATGTAGGGGATGAGGCCCCCATTCATATCAGCCGCATCGGAAATAAAATACACCCGCGCCGGATGTCGGATGGTGGAGAGCTTGAACTTAGGAAAATAAAAAGGAGGGTTGTAGGCCGTGCCATCATACACGTTCATCAGAAAGCTGTTCACACCGTAGTGGCTGCTGTACCAATAATTCCCCGTATTGACCGTAAAAAATGATCCCACCGTCCGCCCCACACCGTCTCCGGCCAGCCCCCAGCGCAGCTCCTTGTTAGGCTGCGAAGGACACACGTAAATGCCCAACGGCTCATAATAGTCATCCTTCTGCCCATCGGGTGTGTATCCCTGTCGTGTTAATACATTCGGCCAATGTCCCTCCGGATTCCCCGCTTGATTCGGCAGCCAGCCATCATGATCCGAAGCATAGGCATAGAGTGCCTGCGATACTTGCTTAATGTTGCCGAGACATCGCACCTGCATTGCATGCTCTCTCCCCCAGCTAACGCCATTAAAAAGCAGCACCGCTAAAATGGCGATAATGGCAATCACCACCAAAAGCTCAAGGAGCGTAAAACCCAATCGGCTGGTTGGCCGAGCCGGCCGCCTCAAAACAAAAGCACCTAGAACTCCACATGCTTGGTGATAATTGCTCTGACAAAATTTCTGGGAAATGTGAGAATTCATAATGTTTGGGGTGGACGGAGTACTATGAAGACGCAAACGCTTGCATAGGGCGGCAGATTTGTCAAGGCCTATTGTGGAATGTGGTGTGTGGTGGTGTTGGGCTTTTCGATGTTTCCCACGAGGGCGCGGGAAACGGCGCCCGAGGCGGGCGCGGTACCCAAGGGCATTTGTGGTTGGGAGTTTTTCCTTCGTGTGAGAGGAACGAGTTGGAAAACTCGTTTTACGTCGGAGAAAAAAAAGAGTGTGGCTTTTTACACCACACTCTCTTTCTTTCCTAAGTTTCAAAAAAAGCGGGACCTTACACGGACTTGTTCCGTTTCCGCCGATGCAGCACGGCCATCACTCCCAGTCCGCTCAAAACCAAAGCGACTGTGGCGGGTTCGGGGATGACTTCCTTGATGGAAAAATTGTCAATCATGATGCTTTGGCCCCCCCCTACAGGATAGACGTTGAGCTGGCCCGACGTGGCCGTTGTCCCTCCAACCACCCATTCATTCGTATAGTGCCCCCACGAAGAGCTTATGGAAGCAAAGTCGGCAAAGGTGCCACCATCATTATTCATAGCGATGCTGAAATACAGCCCGGCAGTTGCTGAGTCCCTTTTGTGATCGAACTCAATGAAGTACTTTTTTCCCGAGGCCATGCTGACACTGGTTTGATAAGCTTCACCATCAATAGAGTTAGTGGTATTATTAAGAATCCACAAACTCTGCGAGCCGCCACCGGAAGGTACGTCATTGGTGGCCGCGACCGTCGCATTCCAACCCGGCCAAAAATCCGGTGGATCATTGGTTTCCATATTGCCATTTTTTATTAATTCAGGACCGAGTTGCGCCTTGGCTTGCGGCATGAAACTGACAATGGCCGCCAGCATTATAGCCAGTATGGTGATGGATTTTCTCATGGTTAACCCACGGGATTCGGAGGTGCGGATGGCTTTCATAGGAAATTATTGATGGTTGTTTTTTGTAGCTTGCAAACGCTTGCATGCGCGACGCAAAATGTCAAGTACTTTTTGAAAATTTTTCACAACGAGTGTGGGGCTAATTTTTCGAGAGGATTTCTCGCAGAGATACTATCTGGCAGCTTGGGATTTTGGAACGCACGCTTCCCACGCGAACGCCATCCTCAAGCGAGGGATCGCGCGGGATTAACCCGCCTGCTTGCCTGTCATCGAATTTTTATTTTTTGGAATTGGCCAAGGAACTCGGCATCGACCGCGCCATTTACTTGCGCAAAGAACCATGGGTGCAAGATTCTCTGGCTATGATCGTCGGGTGTATCGTCTATGCTGGCAGTAAGCTGGCACTTTCGAATCACGCAAAAAAATCTGCGCAAATCCTGTTAATCTGCGGTTCACCAAAGCCCGCAACGAGCGCACCGCAGAATCGGATCGTAACCGTAGCGGACCGGATTCGGCTAAAATTGATGGAGCGTGCGGTGCAGGATTTCTGCCTGTTTTTTGGCCGAATCCAAGTCCCAATAATTCGTTTTGAATTGGATCATCCGGGGTTGTAAATACTCCGCGACGGAACAAAGGCCAGGGTCGTATTTTTGCCAGATACCCGGCATGTGCTGCACGTCGTTGAGGAAGAGCGGCTCAAAGTAGGAGAGCTTCCATGCGGCGTAGAAGGGGTCGCCGCCCAGGGAGAGGAAGAGTTTTCTAAATTGGTGCCAGTCCGTGGAGGGGGTTTCGGAATTCAGCACCGCGCTGAAGCTCCAGTAAGAATTGGTCGAATAGGCGGGGCAGAATTGTGGGCGCAAGAGCGGGCTGTCCGCGATAGCTTCGAGGTAATAAGCGGCGGTCTGCGTTCTGATTTTCACGAGTTCCTCCGCACGTTCCAACTGCCCGAGAGCAACCGCAGCGCACAGTTCGCTCATACGGTAATTGTAGCCGAGAGAAACGTGACGGCAATAATTGGGATCTTGAATATCGTCCTTGGTAATCTTCCCTTTTTTGGCATCTACCCCCGCATATCCCAGACTGCTGAACTTTCTGGCCTGATCGGCCAGTTGTTCGTCATTGCAAATCAACATCCCTCCCTCACCTGTCGTGAGATGCTTGCTGGCCTGAAAACTGAAACTCGCGAAATCCCCAAATTCCCCAACAAATTTTCCCTTATAGACCGAAAAGAAGGTTTCTGCATTATCCTCAATCAGCCTCAAATCATGTTCCTGACAAATTTTCTGAATTTCGTCGTATTCCGGTGACAATCCATAGAGGGCCACCGTCATAATGGCTCGCGTCCGGGAGGTCACCCTCTTCCGGATGTCGGACGGATCAATGTTAAACGTCCGCTTGTCCACATCCGCAAAAACCGGCACGGACTTGTTTTGAAGTACAGAAAGTGCCGTGCTGCTCATCGTCAGCGGAGGAACGATAACTTCATCCCCCTCCCTCACTCCCGATGCCGCTAACGCCGTGTGCAAGGTGGCCGTCCCATTGACATGCCCAATCGCAAATCGGGAATGGTATTTTTCCGCAAAAAGAGCCTCCAGCCGGTTGTTAAAAATACTGTTCTTGGACGTTTCAAACGAATTGTCTAAAACCTCCGAAACATACTTTCTCTCAAGGTTTGATATTCTCGGCATATCCGGCTTTGTCGTCTGCACAACGGGCTGCATAAAAAAACATCGCGTTAAACGTCAAGTGATTTTTAAAAAAACATTTTGCAAATTTTCTCATGCCCCTATTTACCATGGGCGAAATATTGATTCCCTATGTCTCCGGCGCAGGAGAAACGATGAAGCCACACGCTTAATTTAATCTCGTAAATCCTGACATCTTCACCGGGCCTTCGAGAAATTTTTCGGGATTTCCGGATGCGATAGCTTCCACGAGGACAGCAAATGCTTGCTTGGTTGCATGCAGGTAGCCCTCAATTTCTTTCTCCGTGTGCGCCAATGTCGGATAAAAACGATCGCACGCAAGAAAACCACGGCGCAGCATTTCCTGAACATACAATGTTTGGAGCGCAAGCGTATGGTCGTGGTGCATGACAAAATTGGTAACCGGTGGAATACCAACCACGGTGATGTTTAATCCCGTGGATTTTGCAGCGGCTTTCCAGCCCTCTTGCACCAACGTTCCCGCACGTACGAGATGAGAACCCACATCGAGGCGACGATGTTTTTTCAAAGTCGCGAGTGCCGCTGTCGGACCCAAACGCTCTGTCCAATAGGTGCTGCTGATAAAAGTTTTTTGAGCGGCATCCATTACTTCACGACGTCCGATCACCGCGCCCATGGGAATGCCGTTGGAAATAGCTTGGGCAAAAAACAATATGTTTACCGAGGTGCTATGCCTGCATTTTGATTCTTTACCGGCTAATCCGGTTCAGCTCTGATTCTGCACCCAACGTGCGGTTGCGAGCCTTTTTTACCTGCTGGTTTCCAAAGTTATAGGTAAACCCAACCCGAACCTGCCGGCTTTCCCATCCTCCATTGCCTACAATTTTCAGGCCGCCAAAGTTGTTTACCCCTTTCCAGGGCTGGCCATAAAAAATGTCCGTAACCGTGAATGAAACC
>JBDHQL010000007.1:0-20639 GCA_039807035.1 Chthoniobacterales bacterium | reverse complement strand
AGATCGAGGATTGGCCGCCAAGTTCCGTCGTGAGTTTGAACGGCAGTGTGTGAAGGGCCACGAGGCTTCCTATATCACATGGCGCTTGGCGGATCAGAACCAGCAGCATGAGCGGCATGGCGCAACTTTTGCCATGCAAGAACCCAACATTAAGGAAGGCGCTGGCGGATTGCGCGATGCACAAAGTTTGCAATGGATTGGCTATTTTCGCTGCCATGCCAATTCCTTAGCGAAGTTGGTAGAAAAGAAATTCCTCACCGATAATGAATGTCGCCTTTTGGAAAAGGCTTACGATTTTTTACTGAGCGTAAGAACGCAGATGCACTTCATCAATAAGCGCTCGACCGACATGTTGACGCTTCATTTGCAAGGCCAAGTCGCCACGCGCATGGGCTATCCGCAAAAACATATTCTTCAGCGTGTCGAAGAATTTATGCGTGATTACTACCAACAGACACGCACCATCCAGCGGATCACCGATACTGCCGTTCAGCGCATGGTTCCGGAGCTGAAGCCCGCTCGCATCCAGCGCTTGCTTGGGCTTTTGTCTAGGCGAAGTACACGTGCGGAACGCTTCGATGGATTTTTTGCCAAAGGAGGCGAACTTTTCGCAGAATCATCCGCCATTTTTAATGACGACCCGCAACGGCTCATGCGCGTGTTTCAACATGCACAGGTGCGGCAGCTCACCCTTTCTTATGAGTTGCGCGATCTTATTCGCAAACAGCTTGGGCTTGTGAATCGCACTTTTCAGTACTCCCTTGCGGCACGTGAGGTTTTTCTCGTCATTCTTTCACGCAAAGGGCAAGTCGGACGCATTTTGCGCCTCATGCACGAAACGGATTTTCTTGGTCGTTATCTTCCGGAGTTTGGGAAATTAACCTGTCTCGTGCAGCATGAATTTTTTCATCGCTATACGGCGGATGAACACACGTTGTTGTGCCTCGATAAATTGGACGCGTTGATTGATACGGAGAATCCAAAACTCGCAGGCTACCGCGTGCTTTTTCAACAATGCGAAACTCCGTCCATCCTTTATCTGGCCCTGCTCATGCACGACACGGGCAAGGCGCAGGGGCGGCGGCATCACGAAGAGGCGAGTGCAACATTAGCGGTTCGCGTGGCACGCCGTTTGCAGCTGCCGCCGGAATGGCGACGGGCTTTGGTGCTGCTTGTGGATAACCACAGTTTGCTTTCCAAAACCGCCCAATCCCGCAATCTCGATGATCCGGCGACGATTTCGCATTTTGCAGAAATTGTGCAAACGAGTAGAAATCTTAATGGGCTGATGCTTGTCACGCTGGCGGATGGTCAGGGAACAAGTGATGCGGGTTGGTCCGATTGGAAGGAAGCCTTTGTCTGGCAGCTCTACCGCTCGACCCGTGCTTATTTGGAAAACGGTGAGACTGCCTTGGGAGCGGGAGATGTGAATATGGAGGAGATGCGGCGTGAGGTTTCCGAGAAACTTGGGGCGGATTACACCGATGAAATGTTGGCTCATTTTGGGCAAATGCCGGAACGCTATTTTTATACGTTCGACGCCAATGCCATTGTCGCGCACATCCGTATTTTCCGTGCGTTTTACGAACAACAATGGCGTGAAGATGCCACCGGCTTAAAACCCGCTCTCGCGTGGAAACATCACCCCGATCAAGGTCACAGTGAGGTGCTTGTGTGTGGTTGGGATCGTCCGGGTTTGGTGGCGCGACTTTGCGGCGCATTTCTCGCCGCGAAAATCAATGTCCTCAGTGCCGATATTCATACGCGTGGTGACAATCTCGTTCTCGATAGATTTCGGGTCTGCGATGCAAAACATAGCCCCGTAACCAATGAACGTGATCATCGCATGGTGGAAAAGTTGATTGGCTTATCTTCTGCGGACCCTGCGTTTGACTTCAACCCGCACATCGCTAAAGCGCGGCGGTATGCGGGTTATTCTCTCTCGCAGGAGGTGGATATTTCTACCCGCATTACCATTGATAATCATAGTCATCCTTCTTTTACCATCGTAGATATTGCAACGCCGGATCGCTTAGGTTTGCTCTACGATCTTTTTGCGGCGTTGACGCAGATCGGCCTTTCGCTGGTGCTGGCCCGAATTACGACGGAAAAGGAAGTGGCTATTGATACGTTCTATCTCGTGCGTGCGGACAATGGAGAAAAGGTCATGGATGATCAGGCCGTTCGTCATTTGCAACGTACGTTGCAGGATGCGGCTGTACCTGCGCAGTAGGCGAAGAGGTAAAGCCTTTCTGCCGTGATCAACGGTTAGCGTTGGACGCCCGTGCTGTTCGCGGTAAATTGTAATCTCATGTCACAAGTTGCTAGTTCCGCACCGCCGGCCCGTCGCGTCAATCTTCGCACTCCCGAAGTGATGGAAGCAGTTCAAGCTGCCGTGGAGGCCCATTATTTTAGCCCTCTTGTTGAAAAGCTGCGTCGGGTGGGCGGCGGTGTAAAATTTGGGGACATCACGATCCGCTTAGCGAAACAATTTGGATTTTGTTATGGCGTGGAGAGGGCGATTGACCTCGCTTATGCTGCCCGCAAAGTTTTTGCCGACCGCACTCTCTACCTCATCGGAGAAATTATTCACAACCCCGATGTCAACGCGCAGCTTTCATCTATGGGAATTCGTTATCTCAAGGGACGTGGTGAAACTTTGGATTTAAGCCCCGTTGGGCCGGAAGATGTGGTGATAATTCCTGCGTTTGGTGCCGAAGTGGCCTTGCAAGAGCGACTCAAAAACATTGGGTGTCAGGTCGTGGACACAACATGCGGCGATGTGATGAGCGTGTGGAAACGCGTTCGTCAAAATGCCAACGAAGGGGTCACGTCTATTATTCATGGCAAAGCTGATCACGAAGAAACCCGTGCCACCAGCTCCCGTGCCCGGGCGAAAAGCGGGGAGTCAGCACACTTTTTGGTCGTTTATGATTTGGCCGAAACGGATGTCGTTTGTGATTACATCCAACGGGGCGGAGACCGTACGGCCTTTTTAGAAAAGTTCCGCAAGGCGTGTTCGCCGGGTTTTGACCCCGATTTGCATTTGCAAAAAATCGGCGTGGCTAATCAGACGACCATGCTGCGGTCGGAAACCGAGGAAGTGCAGAAACGCCTGCGGGCGGCCATCACGGCACGCGATGGAGCGGGGGATAACTTTCGGATGTTTGACACAATATGCGGTGCCACGCAGGAGCGTCAGGATGCGCTTACCGATATGCTGCAAAATCCGCCGGATTTCATGTTGGTTGTTGGCGGTTACAACAGCTCCAACACCACGCATCTTGCCGACATGGGAAAAGAAAAAGCACCGACCTATTTTATTCTTAATGCCTCCTGCCTCGAATCCCCGCAAGTCATTCGTCATTTCGACACGCACCGCCGCGAAGAAATCGTTTCTAAGAATTGGTTGCCCCCGGGCCCAATCAATGTCGGCATCACCGCCGGCGCTTCATGTCCCAGCAATCTCATCGAAGATGTCCTCCGCCGCCTGCTGGATCTGCGCGGGGTGGCATTGAATCTCCAATCGTTGCCGACTTAAGAAGCATTTATTTTTCCTCTTTCTCTTGCGTTTTGTCCGTGTAAAATTCATGCGATATGCCGCCGATCAAAATTGATCCTGGATTGCATCAGGCTAAGAAACCGGACTGGATTAAAGTTCGCTTGCCGTCGAACCCTGTTTTCTTTTCGACGAAGGCACTCATCTCCGATCTTAAGCTGCATACCGTGTGCGAAAGTGCTCAATGCCCTAATCGTTGGGAGTGTTGGAGTTTGGGGACAGCGACTTTTATGATTGCCGGTGATCGTTGCACACGCGCTTGCGGATTTTGTGCCGTGGCAACGGCGAAACCTTTTGCGCTCGATCCCAAGGAACCCGAGCGTGTGGCTGAGGCAGCGATGCGCATGAAGGTGCGTCATGCCGTGATTACCGCTGTGGCGCGTGATGACCTTGCCGATGGAGGCGCGGCTCATTTTGCGCAAACGATTGAGGCCTTGCGCCGTCGTAAACCGGATATGGTGATTGAGGTTCTTGTGCCGGATTTCAATGGAAAAGAAACGTCTCTTCGCACGGTTCTTGATGCCGCGCCACATGTTTTTAATCACAACATTGAAACGGTCGAACGCCTTACGCCGCTTGTGCGTTCGCGTGCGAAATACCGTCTGTCGCTCGATGTGTTGAAACGTGCGAAGGCCATGAACTCTGACGTCACAAGCAAAAGCGGACTTATGCTTGGGCTTGGTGAAAAAGAAAATGAAATTTTTCAGGCGATGGATGATTTACGCGAGCATGACGTCGAGGTTTTGACGATCGGGCAATATCTACGCCCCTCGCCGAAACATCTGCCGGTCGTGGAATATGTCGCACCGGAAACTTTCGATCTTTATGGAGAGATCGCCCGCAACAAAGGTTTCATTCACGTTTCAAGCGGCCCGCTTGTACGCAGCTCTTACCATGCGGGGGACTTCGATCCCTTAGCTTACCGGAAGAAAAACGCGTAGGGCGACGCTTAATTTTTCATCGCACCTAGGAAAATGGAGGAGGTGCAGGGAGAGCTTCACGCTGGCGGAGAATGTTGTTTATGATGGTGGATATTTTTGGTCTCCTCGCTAGGAATAAAACAAATGTGCCACGCAACGATTTTGCCACGTGCTCCATGAACGCCCCGCCGTCCAGTCCTTGTGTAGCCGCGATTGTTCCCGCGTTTCCGCGCTTCCCGGATTTTCGCCCTTATCTGACTTCCCTACGCACCCAGACGCGTCCCCCGGATTTGGTGGTTTTGCTGGATGACAGAACTAATCCTGATGTCAAAAAATTACCGGAAGAGTTTTCGGAATTTCAGATCGAAGTGATCAAAGTAGAAACATCGAATTTTCCAACAGCCATCAATTTCGCGATCGAGCAATTGGAGCAGGTGGACTATGTGAGCTTTCTTCAAGCCGGTGATTTTTATGCGCCACAACGATTAGAAAAATGCTTGGAGGTGGTTTCTACGTGGGAAGGTTTGCGGCCACCCGCCGTCATTGTGACAGGACTCGAGATCGTGGGCAGCCGAGGACAGGCATTGCCGTCGGAGGATGCCAGGGCGCGTTATTTTGAGAAATTATGGGCCGCAGGGCGCACGGGTGTTGCTATGGCCAACTGGTTGGGCGCGGGAAATTTTGTCGGACCGGCTTCCAATATTTTCGCGCGTCGTTCTTTTCTTGCAGCGAATCCCCTTCCCGAAGCTCCTGCTGCTTTTTCCTATGGCTTGGCAATACTGAGTGGATTGCAAGGTTTGTTGGCCGTGGTGGATGAGCCGCTGTTGTTTCATTATCC
Source organism: Chthoniobacterales bacterium (assembly GCA_039807035.1). Lineage (GTDB taxonomy): Bacteria > Verrucomicrobiota > Verrucomicrobiia > Chthoniobacterales > JACTMZ01 > JACTMZ01. The sequence goes on along the minus strand of JBDHQL010000007.1, from coordinate 15,322 downwards.
GGTAATTCCCGAAGGCGATCCCGCGACGAAATCTTTGGTTGAAGCACTGCGAGTGCAATTGTCGGTTATGACACAACTCGAAGAAAAGCTGGCCACTTCGCACGAAACACGTCGGAACTTCGCCGCCTTTAGCCGCGTGGCTTGGAATAATTTATCCGGCCTTCGCGGTGATCTGTTTCAACAAGCGGTACTCCGTTTGGCATCAACCATGGAGCCGGATCAGGTACGGGAAGTTGCCAGCGAGGTGTTGCGTTCGCAAGAGATTCTTCGCTCGCCCCTGTCTCTTCGCGCCTTCGTAGAGGCCAATGATCCTCTCGATACGACTGCCTATGCCGATGCCTTGTGGAAAACGCGTGAGAAGCTCAAACAAATTACGGCGGAAAATAAACGACTTAATGCGATCGCCGAAGCGGCGCAAGATTCCGGCTGGATTCGCTTCGGCGCATGGCTTGGTGAGCGCAGCTCAAGGCGCATTATGGAAATGGATGAGGCGGATAGAAAAAATGCTGACGGTCAAAAGTCGTCCGCCACGTAGTAAAATTTGGCGGCGAAATTTTGTTTCAGCGTGTACTTTCTGCGTACTCCATCAATTTTCCATCATTAAGATTTTTAATGACGGTGCAAAGATAAACGGGTTCCTCGCGGAAAGCTCGGTATTTGGTGATTTCTTTTTTTTCCAAAACTTGAAAGCCGTAACGCTCGAACATGCGTGCTCCGCGCCGTTCTTCAAAAGTCACGACTTGCCCAAAAACTTTTGTCTCCCCATGGGCGCGAAGGTGATTGAAAAAATGGACGAGGAGCTGCCGTGTCCCCGCAATGCTTTGGGCCTCGGGCAGCATGTTGAAATGGAAATGCGGCACGCGTCTTGGCGCCGCCGGAACCTCGCGCCAGGCATTGAGAAGAATCCAGCGCACAAAAGCTTTTGAGGCGGCATTGTAACGAGGATAACGAAAGATTCCTCGCGCAAATAAACTTAGGTTGAGGAAAAAGCTGTGCAGTTGATGCAAAAACGGACGGCGCGATCCCATTAAATACCCCATCACCTCGCCATTTTGCTCGAGGACAAAACATGACTCAGGTTCCCAATCGGTGTAAAAACTCGTGAGATAATCTGCAAATAATTTGCGGTCTTCAAAGACCGGATCAATGGCTTTGCCGAGATAGCCCGTTTCACAACAAAGGCGACGTACCGTTTCTCGATCCGTTGGTTGGTAGGGCCTGACACTGACATCCGAGCGCATTTTCAAAATGGCAAACTAAGCCTGCGCTACATCTTCGTAAACGTCAAAAAGCCGCGTGAACACATGGTCCCAATCGTAGGATTGCCGAACACGTAGGGCTGCTTTCACGCCAGCAGCAACGGTGTCATATCCCGCCACGCGATGGATTGCCACAGCCAGTGCTTCGGGGGAGTTTTCACGCGCCCAATGTTCTTGATCCGTAAAAATAATGCGGTCCATGTAACTGCCGCGAATGCCCACAACAGGGGTTCCACAAGCCTGACTCTCGAGCGTAACCAGCCCGAATGTCTCCTGCACGCCGGGGTGAACAAAGAGGTCGGCGGCGCGGTAAAGGCGTGCAAGTTGACGTCCATCGCCTTGATAAGGCAGCCAATGGGCGTTGGGACATTCTTCGCATAGAGTCGTCAAATGCCGTCGCTCCGGCCCATCGCCCGTGATGAGCAACGCATAACGTTCGCCTCCGTGCTTCGACGTAAGTAATGAAAATGCTTCAAAAAGTGTGGCGACATTTTTTTCCTGTGAGAGTCGCCCCACGTAGAGAAGTAAAATTTTATCTTCTCCAATACCCAATGCCCGTCGTGTTTCGGTGCGTTCGTTCTCGGAGCAATGCGGATGAAAAATTCGCGTGTCCACACCGAGCTCCCCGAGTCGTGTATTGCCGACGCCCCAATCGCGCAGGACTTTGGCGAGGGCAGGGGAGGGCACAATCGTAGCGGCAAAGCGACTGTAAAGCTCACGCACATAACGCTGTGCCACATCGCGCGTGATCTCGACCGCGATGGGGCCAAAAAATTTTTCGATAGTGCGTAGATAAGCTTCCGGAAAATGCGAGTGATAAAATCCCACGACAGGGATGTGGAGCGCGTCTCCCGACGCCAGTGCTTTCCATGCAACTTGGTAGGGATCGCCCGACTCAATGACATCCGGTCGCTCACGTTCGAGGATTTCTTCGATGGCAGAAAGATTGAGCATGGCGCGATAACGTGCGGTGCGCGAAACGAGGGGAGAGCGAATGGTGTAAACGCGGGAAAGGTCTTCCTCACGGCATTCCGAGCGTTCGCCCGGGATGATGAGAACATGATGGTCTTCCGGTCGCGTCCGACGCATCCATGCGATTTTTTCTGAAATGTAGCGTTTCACCCCACCGCTGACAGGCGAGTAAAATTGGGTGAGGTCGCAGATTTTCATGGGTGCGGCATTGTGCCCGCTGATGTCAGTTATTCCCGTGCGGCGAGGTAGCGTTCGGCTTCAATAGCGGCCGCACAGCCCTGACCTGCGGCGGTGATGGCCTGACGATAGACATGATCAGCCACATCACCTGCGGCAAAAACGCCCGTCACATTAGTGCGCGTACCACCGTGTTGAATAAGGTAGCCATTTTCATCCATGGTGAGTTTTCCTCGGAATGGGGCGGTATTCGGGGTGTGCCCAATAGCGACAAAGACGCATTTCACCGCCAATTCTTCGCGTGCGATGGTTTGGGTATCTTCTAAAATAATACCGCGAACATGTCCTGTATCGTCCGTGAGATAAGCGACCGGTTTGCGATTCCACAGAGCCGTAATTTTGGGATGGGCCAACGCACGGTCGGCCATGATTTTCGAGGCGCGTAAGGTGGCGCGACGATGAATGAGATAAACGTGCGACGCAAATCGTGTAAGGAACAAAGCTTCTTCGCAGGCCGAGTCTCCACCGCCCACAACACACACCGGCACATCGCGAAAAAATGCGCCATCGCACGTAGCGCATGAGGTTAGGCCGTGTCCAATAAGTTGCTTTTCATTTTCCAAACCCAGCCATTTCGCCGATGCGCCGCTGGCCACAATGAGCGTTTCCGTTTCCAACGATTGCCCATCAACTTTGAGGCGGTGATGACGTTCTCCAATTTCAAAATCTTCCAAAGTGCCGTATTGAAAACGTGCGCCAAATTTCTCCGCCTGCGCGTGCATGCGCATGATCAAATCGGGACCGTCAATGCCGTCGGGAAAGCCCGGAAAATTTTCAACCTCCGTGGTTGTTGTGAGCTGTCCTCCGGGTTGACGCCCTTCCAATACCAAAGGCGATAATTGCGCTCGTCCGGTATAAATCGCCGCCGTAAGCCCGGCGCATCCTGTTCCCACAATCACAACTTTTTCCATGTGGCGAAGACTACCCGGCCATCTTCCTCGGGCCAAGATGGAATGAAGGTTTGCGATCGTAACGGTAGAAGTAGCTGGTGATTTCCCCATTTTCCTTACCTTCATCCGCACAATTAAGGTATAGCCTTTCTCGTGGCTGACATTCTTAAAAATTCTCACGTAGCGGTTCTTGTGCCGTGTTTCAATGAGGCGGCGACAATCGCGGAAGTTGTTCGTGATTTTCGCGAGGCGTTGCCGGAGGCGCAGGTATATGTTTTTAATAATGCTAGTACCGATGATACGGCAGTGCAGGCGCGGGAAGCGGGTGCGACCGTGGTGGAGTCTCCGCATAAAGGCAAAGGGCATGTGGTGATGCACATGTTTCGCGAGGTGGAGGCGGATTGGTACATCATGGTGGATGGCGACAGCACGTATTCCGCCGCGAGTGCGCCGGATTTAATTCGCGCCGCCCGTGAGTCGGAGGCCGACATGTTGGTGGCGCGGCGCGTGACACCGGCGGATGAGCTTTCGAAGGCTTACCGCCCTCTGCATCAGCTCGGCAATCAGCTTGTGTGTTCGCTTATTCGTACAACGTTTTCCAGTCCGGTGCAGGATGTGTTTAGCGGCTATAGGGTGTTTAGTCGGGAGTTTGTTAAGACGGTCCCCTTGGTTGCCACGGGGTTTGATACGGAGGTGGAAATGACACTCCAAGCTTTGTCGAAGGGCTATCGCTTGCATGAGGTGGATTCCCCTTATACGAGCCGCCCTTCGGGAAGCTTTTCAAAGTTGAATACCTTTCGTGATGGAGCGCGGGTGCTCATGGCCTTTTTTTCCATTTTGCGAGATTATCGTCCGCGGCTGTTTTTTGGATCGCTGGCTTTGGCTTTTGCCCTTTTAAGCCTTATTTCAGGAATTCCGGCTGTGTTAGATTATGTGAATTATCACTATGTCTATCATGTTCCCTTGGCGATCTTGGCTACGGGCTTGGCTTTATTGAGTGCCTTGAGCATGAGCATTGGACTCATTTTGCAAACGCAACTGCGCTACCATCATGAGATTTTTACAGCATTGCGCCGCGTGCGGTTTTCCGGGAGTTTGCCTCCGCGTGGCACATCATGAAGGCTTCGCTTATTGCCAAGGGTCGGTGTTTTGTGGTTGCGATGGTCTGGGAGCTTTGGCGTCGCCCGTGGATCGGGATTCTTTTCGCCTTTCTCGGTGCGGCATGGTTGCGTTGGATGTTGCCGACGCTGCCTTTGGCTGATCCAGATACGAGAGGGTATTTAAGTCCGGCCTTACAACATTTGGCCGGTCATGGCATGGTGCAGGCGGAAAGCCGGGGATTGGCGTATCCTTTGTTGCTTCGAGGGATTCTCGGAACGTTTGGGAGCTTTCCTAGCATTGTAATAACGCAGCATGTTTTGGGGCTTTTCTCGGGGGTGTTGTGGTTAGTGGCCTTTGGTATTTGGTTGGGGTGTTTGCCGACAAATAAGGGGTTGTTGTATGCGTCATGGTGGATGGCCGCAGTGGGTGTGGCTGTTTATTTAGGAAATCCGGCTACGTTGGTTTTTGAAACGCAGATTCGTCCGGAAGCAGTGTTTCCCTTTTTTTGCTTAGCACAAATTGCCGCCATGCTTTTCTTTCTGCGTTTTCGTTGGATACAGCCGCATTTCGGATGGATGATTTTCTTTGCCGGTTTGGCCGGATTTTTTGCGGCGATTTGTTTGAGCCTTAAACCAAGCTGGGGCCTTGCCGCTCTGATTCCCTTTGGCATGGTGCTGGGGTCGCTTTTTATTTGGGATGTGCGGACGTATTCTTTGGCCTTACGTGGAGGGCCGCTTTTGGCGATGGGTGCCGCTTTTGTTTTGTGGAATGTGGGTGTGCCGCGTCTTGTGGGTTGGATTCCCAATCCAGCGTCAGGGGAGCATTTGGCAGGAACGCTTTTTACGGTTCATGCGGATATTATTTCACAGGAGATGCATCGTCGGGCGGCGCGAGGAGAGTTGGATTCTTATGAGGAAGATTTTTTGAGAAAACTTGATGAGCGTTTGGGGGAAAGTCAGCGGACTGGAAAGTATGCGACGCTGGGTCATGATCCAGATTTTCTTTTATATCGTTCGGACGCATTACGGTATCTTCCACATGTACCTAAGGGAGATTTGCAACAAGGGCATCGCTATTTGCGGCACGCTTATCTACGTGCTGTGGTCAACGAGCCGTGGCTGATGTTCCGCAAAATCACGCGTCAGATAGTGAAGGGGTATGCCGATGCTTCCAAATCGGTGTTTAATTCTTCGATGCAGTGGAAGGTTTTGTTTCCTACAACTTCTGTGAACCTAAGCGAGATCGCGTTGCCGGAAATACCATGCGCTCTCGCAGAAAATTATCAACAAACGCTGAATGAAATTCGTGCTTCCACGGAGTTGCAGCCGGAGGTGCTTCGAGCAGCCTCTTGGTTTCCTCCGCAATGGTTTTTTTATTATGCGGTGACATGGCTGCAGGCGGCGAGTCTTGTGACAGGCGCGGTGGCTTTTATTTTGACTCCATGGTTGCTTCGCCAAAAATTTTTGCGCCGCCTAGCTGCGGGGTTCTGGGGAGCGTTTATAGTTTGGGGTTGTTCCGTGGGATCAGCACTCACCGTTTCTATTATTCACTCCTTCGATATTGATCGCTATGTGCGGCTTCAGTCCTCGGTGAATATACTTTTACTTGTTATGAGCTTCGTCTTTGTCATGGCGGTATTGCAGGCTTTTCGAACGAATTCTGCGGATTAGCAAAGTGACCCCATGATGAGTTTTCATTTTTTCTTGAACTTTCTGAAAATCCCTCTTAGTATTACATGATGCCTTCGAGTACACTCTCGGTGTCGCAGCCCAAGGTTGAGCAATCTGCTTTGAGTGATCTTGAGGTCGAGGCGATTGAAATGTTCATCAATTTCTTGCGCCTCATTGGTCTTCCGAAATCCGTTGGCGAAATTTACGGGCTGCTCTTCGTTGCAACACAACCGCTGCCAATGGATGAAATCATCGAACGCCTCGGCATCAGTCTTGGTGCCGCCAGCCAAGGGCTCAAGCTCCTTCGCTCGTTCGGTGCCGTCCGCGTGACCTATTCTCCCGGAGATCGCCGCGACCATTACGTTGCCGACCTCGAACTTAGTCGCTTTGCCACCGCCTTCATCAAGGAAGAACTCCAGCCCCGCATTGACCGCGCCGTCGAACGCATCGAGCGCATGGAACATAGTCTTGCTGATTTACCCGCCAAGGAACGCCGAATCACCGAAGAACGTATTGCCCGCCTTAAACATTGGTTGGATAAGGGCCAAAAAATCCTTCCATGGATTGTTCGTTTCATGAAGTTATAGGCTGAAAACTTTTGCCTCGCCTCCGACAGGGCGAATGCATCGAAGAAATGTCGGAAACCCAATATCCCAACTCCCGCAAGGTCTCCAAACAGCTGACCAAGGGCGGCAGCATGCTTAAAAGCGAAGGCAATCTCCGTAAACTAAACGGCGGTTCCTTTCTTTCTTACATTTGTAGTGAATTCTCAATTGTCATCTCTCATTTTCGGCATTTTCTCGGATGACCTTCATCTTTAATCCTCTCCATGAGTTCATCAACCATTGCCTCAAATCATAAATGGACGACGGTCATAACCTCCGACCACAAGCTCCTCTACATTCCATTTCGTGAAATATGGGACTACCGCGAACTGGTCTTCCGCCTTGTCCACCGCGATTTCGTCTCCCGCTACAAACAGACCATCCTCGGCTCCGCTTGGTATGTCGTCCAACCCCTCATCACCAGTATTATGTTCACGCTGGTGTTTAATAAAATAGCCGGCATTTCTACAGGGGAAATCCCTCCCATGCTTTTCTTTTTAGCCGGCACGGTCTGTTGGGGATATTTTCAGAGTTGTGTTACCAACACGGCTGCTACATTTACCTCTAACAATTCTCTCTTCGACAAAGTTTATTTTCCACGCCTCGTCGTTCCTCTTTCCCAGCTCATCGTGAATCTCATCAGTTTTGGGATGCAATTTGTGCTATTCCTCGGCTTTTATTTCTACTATCTCGCGCAAGGTGCTGACATCGCCATGGGATGGCGTATTGTTGTATTACCGGTACTACTTCTTCAAATGGCCGCCCTCGGCCTCGGCGTTGGATGCATGGTGTCGGCTGTCACCACACGCTTTCGTGACCTGCAAATCATGCTCCCCTTTTTCATGCAACTATGGATGTATGCGAGTTGCGTCGTTTATCCGCTCAGTCAGGTTCCGGAGGCTTACCGGTGGGTCTTTGCTCTCAATCCCATGGTCTTCATTATCGAAGCTTTCCGTTTCGCCTTTATGAGCCATGGCACCGTCTATCTCTGGCAAATCATCGTCAGCTTCTTCGTCAGCATCGCCGTCATCTTAATCGGCCTCATCATGTTCAACAAAACCCAGCGCACCTGCGTGGATATCCTGTAATCTTACACCAAACGATCTTACGCTAAGGCGCGAAGATCGCGGAAGAGGGGGGCATTTTAACCACGGATTTAACGGATTAATCGGATAAGAAATGGGTGCCATCGTCCACCTGCTACGAAAAAAACTTCGAGCCCTTTGCGCCTTCGCGTGAGATCCTTTTCTGCCAGCTGACGCCTGCCAACTCTACCCTTTCAACATTTTAGCATTTCCCGCTGCCCAAGCCAACTTTCACACATTTCGTCTTTCATCCCTATGAATATCTTCTTAAAACGCGCCCTATTCCAAAAGAAAAGCCCTTTTTGGGGAAATCTCCCTTATAACTTCAACTGGATGCTGCCTCCGAACGACCGGCTCCTCAAGCGAGGTCTCAAGGAGCCTATTGTCTTTGCCGATGTAGGTTGCCGCGGAGGAATTCCGGATGAACTATATTCTATCGCCCCCCTCCTGCATCATATCGGATTTGATGCTGACGAAAAAGAATGCCAGCGACTATCCTCAGAGCCGCACAAACTTCGGGACCGCCACGTATTCCCAGTTTTCATAGGGGAGGGCAACAAAGAAATTGATTTTCACCTCTATGAATCTCGTGGAGCTTCATCCGCACTCGCACCAGACGAGCGCTACAAGGAGATGATCGGCGGCCCAAGTTTTGCCATTGAGGAAACCTTCCGCGTCCATACCGTTACCTTGGATGACTTTTTTGCCGAACATCCCGAACTGGTGCGGCCTGATATGTTGAAATTGGACACGCAAGGCACTGAGTTATCCATTTTGACGGGGTCGCAAAACTGCCTGAAGACCTGCTCGCTCGTGGAAATCGAAGTCGAGTTCATGAAGATGTACCAAGGTCAGCATCTTTTCCATCAGATCATGGAATTTATGCTGGATCACGGCTTCGAGCTTTTACATCTGAATAGAGTTTTCAGCCAAAGGAGAAAATACTTTGGATTTTCCAAAGCGCAAATTACCTTCGGCGATGCGTTGTTTGTCCGCCGCGAAGACCAGCTACAAAATTTCGACAACCAAAGAATGATGCGTATGGCCATCCTTCTCATCAATTACGGGTATTTAGATATCACCAACGGTCTCTTAGAATACGGAGCCTTTGATGCTGAAGATATTGCCTTCCTAAAATCTTACCTCGAAAAAAGGCGTGGTCGATGGAGCCAATGGAAGTTCAAAAGAGCCGTCATCCCTTATATCGACAAAATTATTCTGACCCTACTGCATTGGCGAAAACACAACTCACTGACCTTTGACTCCGATAGATCATGGCCCACACGCTAAACCCATGTTCACCATTTGAAATCCACCATCCCATCCTTTCCACCTGCCAACTCTCTCACCTTTCATCTTTTTGTCATTTAGTCCCTTAGTCTTTCCGCCTCTTCACCTCATGCCCGACACCGTCATCCAAGTCGAAAACCTCTCCAAAAAATATCGCCTTGGCGTCATCAACCGCCGCATGCTGGTAGATCAGATCGAGAGCTGGGTGGCACGTAAGTTCGGCAGGCCCGATCCCCATGCCTCTGTTTTTGAGCACGCCACGGATCGGATGCCAACGCCCTACGATTTTTGGGCACTCAAAGACATCAATTTTACCGTTGATCGCGGTGACATCGTCGGCGTGATGGGGCGCAATGGCTCTGGGAAATCCACCCTCCTCAAACTTCTTTCTCGCATTACCTCCCCAACCACCGGCAAAGCCTACCTCAAGGGCCGCGTCGCCAGCCTCCTCGAAGTTGGAACCGGCTTCAACTACGAGCTGATCGGCAAAGAAAACGTCTATCTCAACGGCAGCATCCTCGGACTCAAGCAGAAAGAAATTGACGATCGTTATGGCCGCAATACGACTTGCGGCGATGAGATCTAGTTGACTTGGAGTGCCATCCTCGACATTTCTATAATTCTGATTTCGGCGATCAAGTCGGTAGAGATGGCTGCGACTCCCAGCTAACTCGACATGCTCATCCCATACACATCCGCAAGCAAACGGGTTCAAGGATTGAAAACGGTCACCTGATGAGGGCTAGGGAAACTGAGGCGTGGTTCATTTAGCCCAATGGCATCGTGCACCGGTATAAAAAACCATCGCAGAGGTGCTGGCGAAGCCTCTCGATAGATTAGTCATGGAGGTTAGAAGATTGTATTCCTAAACCTGTAATCTATGAAAATACCTAGTGTTCGAAGTTTATTTAGAAAAATCACTCAGCTATGGAGGAACCGCGAAGTGATACCGCACTTGTACACTATAGCTTGCAACGCCCAGCTTCACAAGTCTACTATCCGTGTTACGCGGAGACTAGCCGACCGCGGGCACTCGAAGTCTGCATTAGGGTTACCGGTTGACGGTGACGGGAAACCTGTCCCATGGTACACATACCCGCTTTTGGACTATCTCGATACTCTGGACACCGATGGCTGGACTGTTGTCGAGTTTGGGGCAGGGCATAGCACGTTATATTGGGCAAGGCGTGCTGAGAAAGTGATTAGCCACGAAACTGAGGCTGACTGGCTCGTCAAAATCAAGCCGACCCTCCCCGCTAATGTGCGCCTAGTCCTCACTCACGCAACTCAGGAGATCGAGACTAGCCTGCACGAGATCGAAGAGACTCCAGAGCTTGTCGTTATTGACGGACTACACCGTAAGGTTTGTGCCGAGAAGGCTTTTGCTAAGTTCGGTCGTATGCCGCTTTATATTCTCGATAACTCCGACTGGTACCTCAAGGCTGCCGAGGTGTTCAATCAAGCCGGGGTCATCGAAATCAAGTTCAACGGGTTCGGCCCTGCCAACAATTACGCGTGGTGTAGCTCGCTCTACTTCACCAGCGACAGCATTCGCCACTTACAGCGGGTAAAGCTTAGGGCAATGGTTCCCTGCGGCCTTCCTGCGGGTAATACTGAGGAGCTGCAAGACGGAATCTTATGAGTATGGATGAATTATCACGAGTGTCCGGTTAATAGTAGGAAGCAATTATAAAAGTCAAGTATAATGAAGTATTTGCACGTAAAGATAGGTGTAAGGGATTCCCGATGAATTATGGCCTATTCGGCGTCTCATATACTATATCGGATTTGACACGGATGAGGAAGAATGTCAACGACTCTCATCAGAGCCGCATGATCTTCACAAACGCCAGATTTTTCCGGCATTCATTGGAGGCCATGGCCAAGCAACAAACTTCCACCTTTACGAATCCCGGGGTGCATCTTCTGCCCTTTATCCGGATGAGCACTACAAAAAGCTTATTGGTGGCCCGCAGTTTTCCATAGACAGGACATTTAGCGCTCAAACCACTCCATTGGATAGCTCTTTTGCAGGCCATCCTGAATTGCCACTTCCGGATATGTTAAAATTGGACACGCAAGGAACTGCATTATCCATTTTAAAGGCTGCTGAAAACTGCATAAAAATCTACTCATTTGTAGAAATCGAAGTTAAATTTACAAGGAGTTATCAAGACCAGTGCCTGTTCCACGAAGTCATGGGGTTCATGCTGGATCATGGCTTTGAACTCCTGCACCTCAATCGAGTTTTTAGCCAAAGAAGAAAGTTTTTTGGATTTTCCAAAGCTCAAATCACTTTTGGCGATGCATTATTCGTTAGACGTGAAGATAAATTACAAAGTTTTGACGAATAGCAAATGTTGCGTATGGCCATCCTTCGCCGTCAGCCCCTTTCTGCTACATAAGACCCTTAGATATTACCAACGACCTCTTAGAATACGGCACCTTCGATGCCGAAGACGCCGCCTTCCTAAGAGACTACCTTGAAAAAGGCGCGGACGATGGAGTCAATGGAAAATCAAAAGAGCCGTCATCCCTTATATCGACAAAATTATTCTGACCCTACTGCATTGGCGAAAACACAACTCACTGACCTTTGACTCCGATAGATCATGGCCCACACGCTAAACCCATGTTCACCATTTGAAATCCACCATCCCATCCTTTCCACCTGCCAACTCTCTCACCTTTCATCTTTTTGTCATTTAGTCCCTTAGTCTTTCCGCCTCTTCACCTCATGCCCGACACCGTCATCCAAGTCGAAAACCTCTCCAAAAAATATCGCCTTGGCGTCATCAACCGCCGCATGCTGGTAGATCAGATCGAGAGCTGGGTGGCACGTAAGTTCGGCAGGCCCGATCCCCATGCCTCTGTTTTTGAGCACGCCACGGATCGGATGCCAACGCCCTACGATTTTTGGGCACTCAAAGACATCAATTTTACCGTTGATCGCGGTGACATCGTCGGCGTGATGGGGCGCAATGGCTCTGGGAAATCCACCCTCCTCAAACTTCTTTCTCGCATTACCTCCCCAACCACCGGCAAAGCCTACCTCAAGGGCCGCGTCGCCAGCCTCCTCGAAGTTGGAACCGGCTTCAACTACGAGCTAACCGGCAAAGAAAACGTCTATCTCAATGGCAGCATCCTCGGACTCAAGCAAAAAGAAATTGACGACCGTTACAAGCGTATTGTCGAATTTGCCGAAATCCCTGATTTCATGGACACGCCCGTGAAGCGTTATTCCAGCGGCATGCGTGTGCGTCTCGCCTTCGCCGTCGCCGCCCACCTCGAACCTGAAATCCTCATCCTCGACGAAGTCCTCGCTGTCGGCGACGCCAAATTTCAGGAAAAATGCCTCAACCGTATTGACGAAATCAAAAACTCCGGTGTAACCATCCTTTTCGTCAGCCACTCTGCCCAAAGCATTCTCTCGCTCTGCACCCGTGGAATTTTGCTTCAAGAAGGTCGGCTCGTTGCCACAGGAACAGCAAAGGAAGTCACAAGCTGTTACTTAAAATCAATGAATCTACCTAGTTGGGAAGAGATCTCTACAGAAGGGCATGATAGTCGGCTTGGATTATTCACAGGCCAAATCTCCCAACTTCTAGCTGCTCGCTTTCCCGAAGGGCGTCTGGCTTTCCAAGTACCCATTGAAACACCCGATGGCGTTCGCACTGCTGACCTCGGTTGGATTAGTGACTCCCGTATGAAAACGATGCGAACCGAGCCAAATTGGAGCGCAGCACCCGACATCTGTGTCAGTGTTGTTTCAGTATCACGTCCTCTCAATCAAATCGCTTCAGATAACCAGCATTTTCTCTCTCTCGGAGCTCGTGAAGCATGGACGGTCTGTCGCGATGGGAAAATTATCCGTTATAAAAACCCTCACGAAGATTATCTGATTCCAAAAGGGGAAACAATCACTCTGCAACACGATTAACTTCGCATCCTCGGCCATTCTTCATGATCGAAGTCGCCTTCAATCTAGACAAATTCACCCTCGATTGCGCCTATGTCGCAGCTCATTCTCTCCTTGCACATACTTCGAAAGCCGTTCGCCTCATCTTTCTCCTAGAAAATTCTGCTCCAAATATTTCTGCCGCATGGATCAAGCGATTTCAAAGTTTACCAACCAAAGGCTTTGTCGAGTTTATTAAAGTTAATAATACCTCCTTCCGTCATTGCAAGAGCCTCTTTGGCAGCCTTGCGACCTATCTCCGAATCTACGCTCCCCAATTTGCACAAACCAACCGCCTGATATATTCCGACTCGGATGTTGTTTTTACGACCGATGTGACGGAACTGTACAATTTGCCATTGAATAACGCCATAATTGCTCTACCCGGCGGAGTCGAGGTTGCGTCACGCGGCGATAAGGAGAAGGCTGTGCTCACAGCCTTTGGGCGCCAACCTGACGATCTCTATTACGGTTCCGGTCTGGCGGTCATTGACGTTGCCCAATATTTGGAAAGTCATAAAATCGCCCGCTGTGAGGAAGTTGCAAAGAAATGGGCACCAAACCTTTTATTACATGAACAAACTCTGTGGAACTGTGTGTTTAGCAACGCCGAAATTCTTGGTTTAAACGAAAAATGGTGTCAATCTCCACCACTCAAAAAAGGAGAAGCCTTCTCCGATCCTGTGTCCGGCATCATCCACTTTGCGGGTAGCCCCAAACCGTGGGATTTATTCGGAGAGTTTTTTCATCATTCCTATCATCGCTGGGCTCGGGCGGCTAGGAAAGCTCATCGGCAAAAACAAGTATTTACGAAGTATTTTAATTTATTTTCCTTCCAGAGAGCCTACCGAATTCGCAAACAATATGCAGTGTGGTTTGGGTCTGTTATTAACAAACTATGAATAATATCCTCATTACCGGTGGAACCGGATCGTTCGGAAACACGTTCGTCCCGATGTCCTTGGCCAAATACAATCCGAGACGCATCGTCATCTATTCCCGGGACGAAATGAAACAGTGGGAAATGGCGAAAAAGTTTAAGAATGATGATCGTGTACGGTTCTTTATTGGGGACGTTCGGGATAAAGCCAGGCTTTATCGAGCCTTTGATGGAATTGATTTTGTCGTCCATGCGGCCGCTACCAAAATTGTTCCTACGGCGGAATATAATCCCTTTGAGTGCGTCAAAACCAATGTCATGGGTGCTATGAATGTGATTGATGCGGCCATTGATAAAGGTGTCAAACGCGTGGTTGCTCTCTCCACCGACAAGGCCAGCAGCCCGATCAATCTTTACGGGGCGACAAAGCTGGCTTCGGATAAGCTTTTCGTGGCCGGCAATGCCTATGCGGGAGGCCATGACACGCGATTTGCTGTTGTTCGCTATGGCAATGTGATGTGCTCTCGGGGCTCAGTTATTCCCTTTTTCCTCTCACTTAAAGAAACGAGAGTGCTGCCTATCACAGATGAACGTATGACGCGCTTCATGATTTCCTTGGAACAGGGCGTTGAGCTAGTTTGGCGTGCTTTTGAAGATATGGAGGGTGGTGAAATTTACGTCAAAAAAATTCCTTCAATGAAGATTACGGATATCGCCATAGCGGTAGCTCCTGAGGCAAAGCAGAAGGTTATTGGCATCCGCCCTGGTGAAAAAGTCCACGAACAAATGATCGGTGAGGATGATTCTTTCCACACCTATGAATATCCGGGCTATTATAAAATTCTGCCCGCCATTCACAACTGGTCAGCCTCCCCGCAGCGGATCAAGGACGGCCATCGCGTCCCGGAGGGCTTCAGCTATACCAGCGACCGCAACACGGAATGGATGTCCGTCCCGGAGTTGCAGGCTTGGATTACGGCTAATGCCGAAAAAATCGGAGCCATCTAAAAACATGCTCTCTTACGGCCGTCAATCTATCTCCGAGGAGGACATCGCAGCCGTTGTCCGGGCGTTGCGGTCGGATTTCCTGACCTGCGGGCCGGAGGTGGAGGCGTTTGAGCAGGAGTTTGCCGCCTTGATTGGGGCGAAACATGCCGTGGCCGTTTGCAATGCCACTGCTGCGCTCCATCTATCTATGCGCGTTCTGGGTCTTGGCCTCGGTGACCGCGTCGTTACTAGCTCCAATACTTTTCTCGCCTCGGCTAATGCCGCCGCCTATGTTGGTGCCACGCCGGATTTTTGCGATATTGACCCCAAGTTTCATAACCTCGATCCCGTCGCGTTGGAAGAAGGCTGGAAACCAGACACCAAGGCT
>JBDHQL010000107.1:0-4387 GCA_039807035.1 Chthoniobacterales bacterium | reverse complement strand
ACTCCGACCGCACGGTGGACGGCTACCGTATTTGCGTTGGCAAAAATCTCGACAAAGGGATTTGGAAAGAAGTTTCCGTCTCCAAAGTTCCCGACATCTACCAACGTTTCATCAAATCCATTCGCACCGGCAAGCAAGAACAACCCGATTTCGCCCGGGGTGCCGAAATTCAAAAAGTCCTAGACACTTGCTTCGCCTCCAACGCCAAAAACCGCCCGATAAGTGTGTAACTCCCCCGTAGAACGGGTTTTCCAACCCGTTTCCCTCAAATCCGCACCGCCCGCGTTTTATCCAAACGCAAAATCCCACCTTCCGTTAAATCCACCACAGCCTTCGTATCACTCACTTTCTCATCCCGCCAACGAATACTGCCTTGAACCACAAGGCGTCGCACATCACCGCGTGACTTTGTTTGGCCAAAACATTGCGCATACGCCTCAACTCCCAGGGTGAGAATATCCGGCGCCACTTGCGATGGCACCAATGTCGGCAGCTCCGCATTTTCCAAATCGCGCCCGCTAAAGCGTTTTTCAAATTCCTCCAGCGCATGACGTGCCTCCTCCGCCGAGTGAAACCGCGCCACCAAAGCCCGAGCGAGTTCTTTTTTTGCCGCCATCGGATGTTCTTCCTGCGGCAACACTCGCCCCAAAAGTAGCGAATAAAACCTCGCCATCAGCTCATCGGATATGCTCATTACCTTCCCAAACATCGCCTCCGGTGGCTCATTCACGCCGATGGAATTCCCGAGGCTTTTGCTCATCTTTTGAACGCCATCGAGTCCTTCAAGAATCGGCAACATCATCGCCACCTGCGGTTCCTGACCCTCCTCTTTCTGAAGGTCCCGCCCTACCATGATATTGAAAAGTTGATCGGTTCCTCCAAGTTCGACATCTGCACGAACCATCACCGAATCCCAACCCTGCATGATTGGGTACTGCACTTCATGGGCGCGGATAGGATGCGACTTTTCGATCCGTTCGCGAAAATCCTCCCGCTGCAACATCTGCTGCAAAGTCACGCGACTATTCAGCCGAATCACATCGGTGAACGTCATTCCCCGAAACCACTCCCCATTGAAAACCACTTCCGTCCTCTCGGCATCCAAGACCTTAAACGCCTGTTCCTGATACGTCCGCGCATTCGCCAACACATCCTCATGCGTCAGTTGAGGGCGCGTGGCAGAGCGTCCGCTAGGATCCCCAATCATCGCCGTAAAATCCCCGATGATGAGCACGGCCTGATGCCCCGCATCCTGGAATTGCCGCAGTTTTTGCAAAGTGACGGTATGACCAAAATGAATATCCGGCGCCGTAGGATCAACGCCAAGTTTCACTCGCAAAGGACGCCCCGAGGTCAGCTTCTTCCGCAATTCCTCGCGGCTGAGAACGTCCGCACAACCCCCACAAAGTATATCAAGCGATTCGTCAGAACTCATACCCTCAGCGATTCTTATTCAAAACTTCTCGCACTTCCTCAATCGTCAAAGGTGCTGCCGTAGGATGCTCTGCATCAATTGCCGCCTGCGCTTTTCCACGCCCCAAAAAGCTTCGCGTACTCGCGGTTTTTCCGTCTTGCGACGCCTGACGCTCTGCATCCGGTGCTATCCGCGTGTCCACACGACGCGAGGAAAAGGCTTTGTCATGCAAAACATACTTCGTCAACTCCCGCCCCGCTTTCGTCTCATAGACTTTTCGGCCAAACCACGGATTGCGAATACCCAGAAAAGATCGCGTACGAAATTCGGATGTACGAGCGGATTTTACTCCCGAGAATTCGCCGGTTTTGTAGGTGGAAGATGAAAATTCGTCCGTCTTGTATTGCTTCTTTTCCACCGTGAATGCTTTAGCACGATCCACATTGATGATGCGATTGATCATGGTTTGATCTTGCTCTTGCGCCATCGCGACAGACGCAAAGAGGATTGCCAGCACTGCAAGGCGATTTAACATGCAACATCAATACCTGAGCCACGCTTCCCCTGCAACCTTGGTGCCATGATGCCTTCCAAAAAAAATCCATCCTCACCTCCACGCGTTGCAGCGGTCATTGCCACACACCGCCGCAATGAAGAATTGCAACGCCTTCTCGACAGTCTCGCTCTCAGTACCGTGGCCATTACCGGTGGTGCCTATGTTGCGGATAATGCTAATTCACCGGAAACGCAGGCACTTTGCGCCGCCGCACCGTGTCCCTGCGTGTGGATAGGGCGCACGGAAAACAATGGGCCGGGCGCCGCGTGGAATACCGCCATTGCGAGAGCATTGGAAGATTCGGGCGTTACGCATCTTCTCGTTTTGGATGACGATATTGTCCTGCCTCCCGACGCCCTCGCCGCGCTTATGGAGGCACTCGCCCGCACCAACTCTGCGGCTGCTGCACCGATTTTATTTGACGATCATAATCGCCTTTGGGGATTTCCCGAACCCGTGGACAAACCCCTACGCGAAGCTATTCGCCGCGTTCACACGCCCGAAGAATGTGCGTCTGTCTTTGGAACAAACGCCTATCCCTTTTGCTGGGCCACAGGCGCATGCATGTTGTACTCGCGTGAGGCGTTTGAGCAGGTGGGATTTTTTCGGGAGGACTTTTGGATGCTTGGTGAGGACCTGGATTTTTCGATGCGTGCTGCCGCCGCAGGTGGAGGTGTATTTACCGCGCAAGCCGCCGTTCCTCATCTCCCTCCCCCTCCCCGCTCGCGAACCGCTCCATCCGCCAATCGCAATAAGTTTCTCGCCCTCCTACAAAACCTTTCCTTCCTTGCCTTTCACTCCCCGCATAGTGCCCATTTGCGGCATTATCTTCTCGGAAATTTTCGCCGTTATTTACGCACCGAAGGCTACCGGCTCGGCAACATGCGCGATATGACGCAAGCATTTTGGTATGGTGCCGTGCGCGGACAACCCGCCGGAACGGCCTCCGGTTTCAAACTCCGTGCCCGCGCAGAACGCCGCCCGGCAGCCGTGTGGGGCGAATGAATTTGTTCCCAAAAGCACAGCGCATTGTGAAAGAAACTCTGCGTCATTTACCCAAAGAAGTGCGTATTGCTGCCGCGAATGTCTCGGTCTGTTTTGAATTACAACCTCATCAAGACATCATCACAGACGACATAGAACCCGACATTCTCGGCCTCTTTGTTGGCGCACCACATCATTTACAAGACGGCATACCGACGCCCCCTCCGCAAATTTTCCTCTTTCTCGAAAACATACGCCAAGCGAGTCGTAACGTCGGAACAACCTACGAAGAAGAAGTCCGAAAAACCTATCTCCACGAACTAGGCCACTACCTCGGCCTCGACGAAGCCGACCTTACCGCTCGCGGATTGGATTAAATTGTAAATGTGAATTTCATTTAAGATGTTGCCGATTTACTATTGCCCGATGGCATGAGGCCATTACCGCCTTTATGAAAAAGAAAATCAAACTTGGGTTTTGTCCTATTGGAAAATTTGTCTTCTCCCACGAGGATGCGCTGCGGCAGAAGGCGAAGTTGAAAAAAATCATGACCGACTACGGAGTGGATTGGGTTGAGTTGGATGAGGTGCTTCCCGGTGGGGATGGCTTGGTGCGGAAGCAAGAGGATGTCGGGCCGGTGGTGGAGTTTTTTAATCGTGAAAAAATTGATGCGCTGTTTATTCCGCATTGCAATTTTGGCACCGAGGGTGCTGCGGGCATGATTGCCAAAGAATGTGGCGTGCCAACTTTACTTTGGGGGCCGAGGGATGGGGTACCGCTCGAGGACGGAAGCCGTCTGCGGGACTCGCTGTGCGGAACGCTCGCAACAAGCAAGGTACTCTATTCCCTGCGGGTTCCTTTTTCTTACATTGTCAACAGCCACCCCGAGAGCGACACCTTCACCCAAGGCTTCGATCGCTTTTGTCGCGCCGCACGCGTCGTGAAAACCATCAAAACCATGCGTGTTGGCATCTTTGGTCAGCGGGTGGATTTTTTCTTCTCCACCATCGGTAGTGAAATTGACCTCTTGCAGAAATTCGGCATTCAACTCATCCCCTACGAAATGGCCCTTCTCATTGACCGCGTGCTGCATCGTGAACGCGAACAAAGAGAGGCGTATCGCAAGGAAGCGGAGGCGATGGCAACGTGGTTTGATTTCGGTTCTGAGCCGGGAAAAATGCTCCTCAATTTTGCATGGCGTGATGAATGTCTTGCGCTCATCGAGGAATTGAAATTGGACGCCTTGAGCATCCAATCTTTCTTTGCCATTCCAAAACTCTTCGGAATGTCCCCCGCCTTGGGTAATGCGCTGCTGAGCGACCTCGGTTATCCCACTGCTCCGGAATCCGATATTCACGGTGCCATTTCATCCGCCATTCTCGAAGCCGCCAGTGCGCTCGAGGAGCCTGCGTTTTTACCCGATCTAACCATAC
>JBDHQL010000106.1:0-4451 GCA_039807035.1 Chthoniobacterales bacterium | reverse complement strand
ATGGTGTAGGTTTTTTCCTGATGCCCTCCCATGACCTCAATGGCGCGTACAATTTCGGTATTGTTAGCTTCGATCCACGAAATCTCGGCGGAAGGATTTCCTGCGGCACTCACGCGTTTGAAAGTTTCCTGAAACAGCATCGGTGCCACACCTGCACGATGACGAAACTCCGGTTCCACCCCAAGGATAAGATGCCTCGCGTCCCCCGGCTTAGACGTTTTGAGAAACCACAACAGCGGTAAAAACCTCCAAACGCCGCGTGGCCATGAACGCGTGCGGTGGAGGAAGACATTGATGTTGGGCAGTGAAATGGAATAGCCGACCTCACGTCCCTCGTGCATGACAAAGAAAAGCATATTGGGGTCGGCAATGGCTTTGAGTCCTTCTGCGGAATGTTCAAGGTCTTCCCATTTAATCGGCACATAACCCCAATTGCGATCGAGAGTGACATTGTAGAGACGCTGCAAAATACGAAGCTCGTCATTCAGTGCCTGAAGATTAAACGGACGAACGGTAAGCCCGCTGCGTTGTCGCGCCCGTTGCGCCATTTTTTCCACCACCGCAGGAGCCGGAACATCGAGGGGAATACGGAAAGAATAAAGCGTGCGCACTTCTTCTAATCCCAAGGCGCGATAGGTGGCAGTATAGCGCGACGGATTCCATGGCATGAACACCGAAGGCGGGAGATCAAACCCCTCAGAAAGCAAGCCGCAAACATCATTGATGCTCGGCGAATAGGGTCCACGAATGGACGTCAGGCCACGCTCTCGCAACCATGCGCAAGCTGCCCCAAAGAGCGCGGCTGCTGCAGCGTCATCCGCAAAGTCGAAAAATCCAAAGAAGCCCATGCGATCATGGTGACATTCATTATGGGAGCGATTGAGAATAGCCGCAATGCGTCCTACGGGACGTCCTTCGCGGATCGCAAGAAATGGAGCCAATTCTCCGTGCATCCGAGAAAACGGTGCTTTCGGAGAAAAAGTGCCCGCCACATCACCCGGGATGGGCGGCACAAACTGCGGGGCGTCGCCAAGAATATCCTCGGCGCAATTTTCAAATCGCCGCAGATCGGCCCGGCTTTGGCACAGGCGGATGTGGATGCCTTTGTGGAATTTCACGGGCGGCGCGTTGGTAGGCATCATCTTCAAAGATGCGGAGTTCACGGGCAATGCACTCGAAAGCTTCAAGCACATGATCAAGCTGCTCAGGCGTATGCGTGGCCATGTAGCTGGTGCGAATGATGGCCTGACCGCGACGTACGGCAGGATAAATGGCCGGCGTGGCAAAGACGCCATTATCGAAAAGTTTTTGCGCAAAGAAAAAGGCTTTTTGCTCATCGCCTATGAGAATCGGCACCACCGGCGTTTCCGTCGTTCCAATGTGAAATCCTCGCGAGCGAAACTCCTTGTGCATACGATGGGTGTTTTCCCAAAGCTTAACCATCCGCCATTGTTCCTCTTGCATAATTTGCAAAGAACGAAGGACACCACCTGCCACAGCCGGAGGTGGTGATGCGGTAAAAATAAAACAGCGGGCTTTGTGACGAATGTATTGGATCACGTCTTCATCACCGGCAAGAAATCCGCCCATGCAGCCAAGGGATTTTGAAAATGTCCCCATGATAAGATCGGCATCATTGGCCTTTCCAAAATGGTGTGCTGTTCCACGTCCATCCGGGCCAATGACACCCAGAGCATGAGCCTCATCCACATAAAACTTGGCTCCAAACTCCTTCGCAACAGCCATCAATTCCGGCAATCGCGCAATATCACCCGACATGCTAAAGACGCCATCAATCACGACCATCTTCCCCGCTTCTGCCGGCAAGCGAGCCAAACGTCGCCGCAAGGAATCGGGAGAATTGTGGGAAAAAGGAATAATTTTGGCCGCAGACATACGGCATCCATCAATGAGGCTGGCGTGATTTTCTTTATCGCAAAGAATGTAATCTCCGTCCTCAAACAAACTCGTCAAGGCACCTTGATTGGCAAAATATCCTGTTGAAAAAAGAAGCGATGCCTCTTTCTCCATATAAGCCGCCAGAGATTCTTCCAATTGCTCGTGAATAATCAAATTCCCACTCAGAAACCGTGATCCTGTACAGCCTAGCCCGTACTTTCGCGTCGCCGCAATCGCCGCTTCCACGACACGGGGATCATTGGCCAAACCGAGATAGTTATTGGCACCAACCATGATGACACGCTTGCCCTCACATAGAACTTCCGCCCCGTCCATTTCCTCAATCGGCCGAAAAAACGGATAAATCCCCAATGCCCGTGCCCGTGCCGGTTCATCATAGGCAGCGCATTTATCGAAGAGGTCGCTCTTGGGCTTCCATGGGCTGCTGGTGAGGGGCGGAATAACATCTTCCCCGGTAATGCTGACGATTTTCATGAAATAAACGCCAAAGGCTTTCTTGTATCGGATGAAGAGAGAATTGACAACGGCTCAATCATCGCCGTTTTCCCTCGTATTGTGCGGGAGAATGCTCGTCCGCTTTGCTTTAATACCTTGGGCTGAGTGGAAGCCTTCAAGGCTGGCTCCCTACATGAGTTTGAACTCCACGGATGCTCGCCTCTTTAAGTTCGCTATGAGGGCCGAGGCCCTGCGGTTGATTACGCTTGTAAGTGGTACCATCCGGGGCGCGACGCGAAGAATCTACGAGCGTTTGTTGTGCGTCTGTGAGAGGCGCACGTGGGTGCGTGGGGCTTTTCAGCGTGTAACAACCCGTAGAGGCCAAAGCAATGCAGAGGAGACAAGCAATCCGTGTCATATTCCCCACCTTAAAGGAAATCTTCCTCACAAAGCAACGCCGGAAATTTCAACGCTCAACAAACACCATGCCTTCCACCTCAAATACCAAATGCTGCTTTTTCGAGCGTCAGCTTTTTCAACCGATGAATATCCGGCGTTGCGCCCGTTCCCCGAGACTCCGTCAAAGTCACATGCCACGGTGAGGAATGGGCAATGGCGGGAGTCGAAAGGTCTTCGGCATAAAATCGTGACGAAGGAAATACATCTGCCGGATATAGAAAATTGGGCAAAGTCGCGAGAGCCGCACATTGCATGGCTCCCAAGGAACTCTCCAACATTCCCCCCACCCAACACGGAATCCCTGCGGAAGCGCAGAGGTCGTGGATTTGTTTGGCAACAGTCAGACCGCCAACGCGTCCGGGTTTGATGTTAATCCAGCGGCAAGACTTTTGCTCAATAGCTTGCCGCGCACGATGCAATGAATTGATGGATTCATCGAGACACAATGGCGTTTGGAGAGAACGCTGAAGCTTCGCATGATCACTAATGTCATCGAAGCGTAATGGCTGCTCTATCATCGCCAAATGAAAGCAGTCCAAGGAACGAAAGAAGGTCGTGTCTTCCAATGCGTAAGCGGCATTGCAATCAATATGAATGACGGCATCCGGGAAATGCTCACGCATTTTTTCCAAAACTGGGATATCCCAATGTGGCGCAAACTTGAGTTTTACACGAGGGGCACCGGACTGAAGGGCGGCACCAACAAGCTCCACCAACTCCTCCAAAGAATTGCGAATCCCAAAATCCGCGCCGACTTGGATGGCATTTCTTTGGCCACCTAAAACCTCATAGAGCGGTTTTTCGAGCATCTTTGCGTGCAAATCCCACCAAGCATGATCCAAAGCGGCCTTCGCAAAATTGTTGCCCTTAAAAACATTCAGTGCATTTTGTAGCTCTTCGCCGCTGGAAAAACTTTTGCCTAGCACACAAGGCGCAAGGCAATTTTTGATCACGCCAAAGACACCCGCCGCATATTCAGCACTATAATAAGGTAGCGCGAGTGGTGTGCTTTCTCCCCACCCCACTTTTCCTTCCGCTCGCATTTCCACCAACACCGATTCAATCGCATCATCACTCCCATAAGATGTTCGCCACGGTTCTAAGAGCGGCATGCGAACGCGGTAAATATGGAGCGTTTCAATTTTCATATCGTCGTTGTCATTCTAACGCTCCGCCGTAGGAGAATGAGGCGATCCTCTGCCGGACGATAAAAGCCCTGCACAAAATTTTCCTCCGTGAAGCCGTGACGACGATAAAGTTTCAGTGCTCTCGTATTACTCGGCGAAACAGTGAGGAAACAATCTACGCCGAGGCGGTCAAGTTCAGGGATTAGTACATCGAAGAGCTTAGCCCCAATCCCCTGCCCTTGATGCGACGGAGCCACCATGACTTTGTGCAGGCAATAGGAATGATTCGTACAAGGAAACGCCAACAACGCAGCCACCACATTTCCCTGCGAATTTTTCCCAACAACCGTGAGGGCATATTCGCACCAGATGCGCCATGTGTGCTCGCCATCGGGAATATATTTACCACCTGCCGATGCCTCCCAAACCACGCGATCTAACGCCGCTACCGAGAGAAAATCGCGCGGAGTTGCTTTTTCAAAAAAAATGTCGGGACAAGGAGAAGTCATA
>JBDHQL010000105.1:0-4494 GCA_039807035.1 Chthoniobacterales bacterium | reverse complement strand
GGGTTTTTGATGCGGGCGAGATATGTCGTGCGGGCACGCTCGTTGAGGTATTTGAGCATTTCGTAATTGCGCGGTTCGCCCTTGAGTTTCGTTACGCGACTTTCGGGATTATTGATGTCGCCAAAAATAATGGCCTCGCTTGGGCACGCCTGCTGACACGCCGTCTTCACTTCGGGGAAAGGAACTTTCGCTTTATCGGTCATTCCCGCCTTCACCGAATGGGTGATCTTGGCCTCTTCGATGCGCTGAATGCAGTACGTGCATTTCTCCATCACGCCACGCATACGAACGGTGACGTTCGGGTTTTTCGACATCTGCAGGCTCTCGGCCATGCCCTTTTTCGCCAAGGGGCCAAGATAAAGCTGATCGAGCGGACGTTGATTGTAATCGAAGAAATTGAAACGGCGAACTTTCCACGGGCAGTTGTTCGCGCAATACCGCGTGCCGATGCAGCGGTTGTAAGCCATCAAATTCAAGCCATCCTCGCTGTGAACCGTGGCATTGACCGGGCAAACCGTTTCACACGTCGCGTTCTCGCAATGTTGGCACATGATGGCCTGCGAAAGGACTTCGGGATTTTCCTCATCGCCCGCGAAATAGCGATCCATGCGGATCCACGCCATGTTGCGTCCGCGACTAACTTGGTCTTTGCCAACAATTGGAACGTTGTTTTCTGCCTGACACGCGACGAGGCAGGCGTTGCAACCCATGCAAAGGCTGAGGTCCACAACCATGCCCCATTGCTGCGGGGAGGTGAGTTTGGGCGACGTGAAAAGCGAGATATTGGGTGGGATGTGTCCATCCATTCCCATGGTCTGCGCAAATGTCGGGTCTGCCTTGTAACGCTCCGTCGTTCCCTCGCGCACGAGGTCGCGCCCTTCCATGCTTTGATGCGTCTGCGTTTCCGCAAACCCATGCTTTGCCCCCGTGCGTTTAAGCGAAACATTGGAGGCAAAAACCATGCCGCCCGAAGTGCGGAGCGGGTAGGCATTAAATCCCACTTTGTCGGATAAATGCGTGACATCCTTGCGCCCATAACCCAACGCAATGCTCAGAGCCTGATCGGCGTGGCCCGGGGCAATCAAAGCCGCCGCTTCGATGGTGCGGCCTTCGGACGAAAGTGACACCATGTCACCGGTGGCGATGCCGAGAGATTTGGCGGTCGCGGGACTGACCAACGCGGCATTGTCCCACGTAATTTTGGTCATAAAATCCGGCGTTTCCTGCAACCAGCCATTGTTGGAATAACGTCCGTCATCCAAAGAATTGCTTGGGATAAACGCCACCTCCAACCCCTCCGTTGCCGCCTTCGGATGCGTTGCGGCAAGTTCCGATGCACCGGCGGCATTGAAATTCAATGCGGCTTCGGGCCACGCGGTGGATGGGAGAAAACCCTGACGCAAAAACTCTTTCCATTGCGTTTCCAAATCCCCACTCCCACGAGCGACCGTTGCAAAAGTATCACGCACAAGCTGCGGGCCGATGGGCTCGGGATTGCCGGCGAGGCGGTTGAGAATTTCCAATTCGTTCACGCCATTCCACAGCGGAAGAATCATCGGTTGCACGGCGCAAATGGTGCCATCCGAGCTGCGGGCATCACTCCAACTTTCGAGATAATGCGCTTGGGGCACATGCCATTTGGAGAGAGCAGAAGTTTCGTCTTCGTGCATCCCAAGCCGCACGGAAAGCTGAACGGATTTAAGCAATTCCGCAAAATTCAAATCCGCCGGAGCATTGTAAACGGGGTTGCCGCCGAGAATAAAAAGATTCTTCACGCGACCGGATTTGATGGCCTCGGCCAGCTCCACGATCGTCGCCCGTTGCGGACGTTTCACCGCGACGCCGTGCAATGTCGAACCGTTGGCACCGAGGGCGTTGTTGATGGCGAGTACGAGGGCGTGGACGGAAGCCGGATGTTGGTCACCCACCACGACAAGGCTCTTGCCTTTGGATGCCGCCAAATCTTTGGCACATTCCGTGATCCATTCGGGGTCTACAGAAACAGCACCTGTCGGGAAAGCTGAAAGAACCGAAGTGAGTGCCGCATCTCCCGTGAGGCCGGCAACTTTTTCACCCAACGCGTGGAGGAATGGCCCAACTTCGGAAGGTTTAATGCGCACGCGGTGATCGGCCATGCCGCCGGTGGATGAATAATGCGTTTCAGCCACATAAAGCCGGTTCATGGGCTGACCGGGATCGCTGATCCGACGCCGTGCAAAAAACGCACGGACTTGTTCGATGCCGCCAAACGAGGCGTTGAGAAAGTCGCTATCTACGGCCAGCACCTTGTCGGCGCGGCTGAAATCCGTCGCGGCAACAATACCTGCGCCAAAACTCGCCGTGGCGGCAGCTTCCGCGCCTTCGGCACCCAGCGGCTCGTATTCGGCCCAAAGCAATTGAGGAAACTTTTGACGCAATTGCGCAAGAAGGCGGTCACGTGTGGGAGAATCGGAACGCTCGACGAGGAACGCCAATCCGGCTCCACCATCCGCCGCAGATGCCTCGCGAATTTTATCCAAGGCCGCTCCAAAAACGGCTTCCGTCGCCGATTTTCCATCGCGCAAAAAGTTTTTAGAACGATTCGGGTCGTAAAGATCCAACACCGAAGCCTGTGCAAAGCCATCGGTCGAGCCATTGCTGATCGGATGAAGCGGATTGCCTTCAATTTTGGTCGGACGCCCGTCGCTCGTCGTGGCAATAAGCGGCATCGCCCCATGACGACGCGGCTGCGCCGTGGCGTAATAAAGGAATTTGCCCGGGATCGTCCATTCCACGCTATTAGTGAAAGGCACGAGGTAAGCCTCGGGGCGACGACAACCGCTCAGGCCGACGCCGGCGAGAGCCATGGAGGCACCCATGAGCTGAAGAAAATTGCGGCGCGATATTTCTCCGCCTTCCCATTCTGCAGCACCATCGGGAAACTCCCGCTCGAGTTTCTCGACGAAGTCAGGCGTGGAAGCCAGCTCGTCTAAGCTGCGCCAAATTGTGGGCCGCTCAGGACGTTCAGGATGTGGGAGAATTCGTTGCATTCTATCGGTGGCATCCGCCGCAGGTGAGCGGAGGATTGATATTCCATTCTTTCTTAAACTGCGTGCCCATCGCTAGCTGTTGCGCAGCGGAAGCAGGACGCCAGTTGAGGTTATAGATTTCGCTCGGTGGCCGCAAAAACTTTTCAGGCGCACGGTGACATTCCAAACACCATGCCATGCTCTGCGGCTCCGCCTGCCAGACCGTCGTCATGTTGTTGATCTGGCCATGACAACTAAAGCAGCTCACGCCGCGATTCACGTGAACGGCGTGGTTGAAATAAACATAGTCGGGTGCTTTGTGAATGCGCACCCATTGAACCGGCGAACCGGATTCCCAACTCGCACGAACAGCCGCAAGCTTCGGGCTCGTGGATTTAATCTGCGAGTGACATGCCATGCACGTCTGCGTGTCCGGTACATTAGAATGTCCCGACACCTCGACGAAGCTATGACAATAACGACAATCCATCCCGAGCTGCTCGACGTGGATCGAATGCGAAAATGGCACCGGCTGATCCGGCATGTAACCCACACGCGTGTACTTCGGCGTAAAATAATACCACACACCACCCGTGAGCACCGTCGTCAAAACTCCTGCGATGATCAGGAGCTTGAGGGGAACCCAATTGGCCCAGCGTGGGAAAAAGTTAGACATCCGGTTTGCAAAAAGTACGTCGCCGTTTTGGAACGAGCGGTGCAGAGGTTAATGACGGCACGCGCAATGGCAATACCGTTTTTCATTCTTACGAAAAAAAATTTCGTTGTACGATAGAGTTTTTGAAGCAACGCGTCGTTGCTCTCGTAGGTAAATGCAGGGGCTTGGCAAGGGAAACGAGTTGGAAAACTCGTTCTACGTCATTTTCGCTGCGCTCTACAACGTGCATAATAAGGGTGCATCGAACCAACATCTCGCGAAAAAATCAGGGGGCATCCCGCATGTGCGGGATCTCGCCTGTGTTCCAAAAACAATCACGGGCGAGACGCCCGTGCCCTCTGGGAAAACTTCGCATTCGGCAATCCACCCACACGATCTCCCGGCAAAACTTTATGGCGTGCGAACCACCCTTGCGGAACTTCCAAGGCGTAGAGGATGTCGCCAAAAGCACTCGGCACCGACGTTTCATCCAAGGGGCGCATATCATGAATTTCGCGGATCACGCCGCCGGCATTGATGTAAGCAATGGAAAGCGGCACGAGGGTATTTTTCATCCAAAACGCCATCGGCTGCGGCTGCGAAAAAACGAAAAGCATTCCATGCCCTTCCTCCAATTTTTCACGATTCATCAACCCAATCCGCCGCGCCTCCTCCGTGTCTGCCACCTCCGCTAAAACCGACGCCGCGCCAATGGTGAGCTGCTGCGTAGGCAGCGTTGGCTGCGGGCCTTCAGTGCGGGCAAAGCAAATCAAAGCCCCCATAAAAAACAATACGAAAAATCCCTTGTTCATTTTTCGAAAAATACCACAA
>JBDHQL010000104.1:0-4513 GCA_039807035.1 Chthoniobacterales bacterium | reverse complement strand
AAAGCCGGCGGGAAATGGAAAAAACTTTCCGCGAAATAAAACGGATGAACACCGGTGTTTTTCCTAGGTGCAGCGACGTCGTTCGCGGATTGGCTGATGCAGAAGTTTTTGCAATGAAAGAAGGTCAAGCAGAAAATTTTTCTCTCGCAAAAATATTTTATAAAATAACTTGCATGAGATTATTTCTCCGCTAGTCTCGCTTGTCCCGCACACTGTCGGGAGTTCGCGAAAAGACCACGTTCGCGTGGTTTTTTTGTCGCCTGTAAAAGGCGCGCAACGTTTTCAATTCATGCCGACTATTAATCAACTTGTCCGAAAAGGACGCCGTCAAGTGACTTTCAAATCGAAGTCACCCGCACTTGCTAATTGTCCGCAACGCCGTGGCGTTTGCGTGCAAGTCATGACCCGCACCCCAAAGAAACCAAACTCCGCGCTGCGCAAAGTTGCGAAGGTTCGTTTGACCAATGGGCACGAAGTCATCGCCTATATTTCGGGCGAAGGTCACAATCTCCAGGAGCACTCGATTGTCCTCGTGCGTGGTGGCCGTGTGAAAGATTTGCCCGGCGTGCGTTATCACATAGTACGTGGGGCGCTGGATACTCTCGGGGTGGATGGGCGTCGCCGCGGTCGCTCGAAGTATGGCGCGAAACGCCCGAAGGCCGGTGCGGAAACCAAGGCAAAGAAATAACCCGTAAAACTTTTTTATCATGGCACGCAGACGCAGAGCAACGAAACGCACGATTCTCGGAGACAGCCGCTACGGCAGCCCGATGGTCACCCGCCTCATTAACACCGTGATGCGCGGCGGGAAAAAATCACTCGCAGAGACCATTGTTTATACCGCCATCGAAAAGTCCCGCGAAGGCAGCGATTCGGTGGACCCACTCGATGTACTTAATAAAGCACTCGACAATGTGCGTCCGCGTCTCGAAGTCAAATCCCGCCGTGTGGGTGGTGCGACTTATCAAGTGCCGATGGAAGTTCCCTCCGATCGCCAATATGCGTTGGCGATGCGCTGGCTCGTCACATTTGCGGCCAAACGTAAAGCTGTTCCTATGAAAGAAGCGCTGGCCATTGAGCTTAAAGACGCTGCCAACGGCCAAGGCAACGCCATAAAAAAACGCGACGAGATGCACAAAATGGCCCAAGCCAATCGTGCTTTCGCTCACTTCCGTTGGTAATCCGATCCATGTCCGCTACTGTCACAGTATCCACCGCAAACCCCAACTCGCCCAATCGTGCGTTTCCGCTCGATCGTACCCGCAACATCGGTATCTGTGCGCACATTGATGCCGGCAAAACAACGACGACCGAGCGTATTCTTTTTTATACGGGGACGATTCATAAGATCGGTGAAGTTCACGAAGGAACGACCGTCACGGACTGGATGGAGCAGGAACGCGAACGTGGAATTACTATCACCTCGGCGGCTACGACCTGTTCTTGGGTGCAGCGTCCGGAGAAGGATATTTTTAAGCTTTTTGCAGGAATCAATCAACGGGTGAACATCATTGATACCCCGGGCCACGTGGATTTCACCGCCGAAGTGGAGCGTTCGCTCCGCGTTCTCGATGGTGCGGTCGCCGTGTTCTGCGGTGTGGCCGGTGTGCAACCCCAGTCCGAAACCGTCTGGCGTCAGGCTACCAAGTACCATGTTCCGCGTATTGCGTTCGTCAATAAGATGGATCGCACAGGGGCGGACTTTGATGCCGCGGTGGATAGTATGCGCACCAAACTCGGTGCCAATGCTTGGCCGATTCTTATTCCGCTTGGGAAGGAAGACCATCTCCACGGGCAAATTGATGTCGTGAATCAAAAGGCCGTAATTTATAAAGACAACGATGCCCTTGGCTCGACGTATGAAATTGCCGAGATTCCGGCGGAATTCAAAGACGTAGCGCAAGCTGCTTATGATGATCTAGTGACGCAGATGACCGACCTCGATGAGGAAGTGGGCATGTTGTTTCTCGAAGAAAAACCGATCACCAAGGAGATACTCAAGGCGGCCATTCGGCGCCAGACGATCGCCAACAAATTCGTTCCCGTCGTTGGGGGTTCTGCTTTCAAAAATAAAGGCATCCAACTTCTCGTGGATGCCGTCGTAGATTACCTGCCAAGTCCCCTCGATATTCCGGCAGCGCACGGGCAAAATCCCGATGATGCAAGTCCAATTGAGGCGGCGTCCGATGATAACGGGAATTTCTGCTCGTTGGCTTTCAAACTTTGGAGTGATCCGTTCGTTGGTAAGCTCGTGTTTTTCCGCGTTTATTCCGGCAAACTTTCTAAAGGCGACACCGTCTATAATCCTCGCACGCGCAAGCGTGAACGCATTAGCCGACTTATTCAGATTCAGGCGGACAAGCGCGAGGATATTGACACCTGTTACTCGGGTGACATTGCGGCTATCGTCGGCATTAAGAATATCACCACGGGTGACACCCTTTGCGACGAAGACCATCCCATCCTCCTCGAACCGCCTTCGTTCCCCGTTCCCGTGATTTCCATGGCTATCGAGCCGAAAACGAAACTGGATCAGGAAAAAATGGCCACCGCACTGCAAAGGCTGGCCGAAGAAGACCCGACCTTCCGTGTTTTCACTCACGAAGAAACAGGGCAAACAATCATCGCCGGCATGGGCGAGCTGCATCTCGAAATTATTCGCGATCGTATGATGCGCGAGTTTAAGGTGGATGCGAATGCCGGGAAGCCGCAGATTGCTTACAAAGAAACCATTCTTAACCCTGCGGATGGCGAAGGAAAACTTATCAAACAGTCCGGTGGTCGCGGCCAATACGGTCACGTGATCATTAAGGTGCAGCCCAATGAACGTGGAAAAGGCTTGACAATCGAAAACAAGGTTGTCGGCGGTACGATTCCGAAAGAATACATCCCCGCGTGTATTAAGGGCATCGAAGAAGGCGTGCTGAACGGCATTGTCGGTGGCTACCCCGTTATTGATATCCATGTGGACATTGTGGATGGCTCGTTCCACGAGGTGGATTCCAACGAAATGGCCTTTAAGCTCGCCGCTATTTTCTCGCTGAAAGACGCGTTGAAAAAAGCGAAACCTATCCTTCTCGAGCCCATCATGAAGGTTGAAAACATCACGCCCGACGAATACCAGGGCGACATCATGGGTGACCTTAATCGTCGCCGCGCAAAAATTCTCGGTATCGAAACCAAGGGCAACCTCAGTGCTATTTCTGCTGAAGTTCCGCTCGCCGAAATGTTCGGCTACGCCACCGCTATCCGCTCGCTTTCCAAGGGGCGCTCTTCGTACTCGATGGAGCCCTCGCATTTCGAGCAGGTGCCGGCGCAGGTGCTTGCCGCCGTTCTTGACAGCCAGAAAAAATAATCACCATGGCCGCTCCTAAAATACGTATTCGCCTCAAAGCCTTCGATCACATGCTGCTCGACCGCTCGGTTCTCGAAATTGTCGAAACCGCTAAGCGCAGCGGTTCCCGCGTCGCCGGCCCCGTGCCGCTCCCGACCAAAATTGAACGCTGGACGGTCAACCGCTCGCCCCACGTGGACAAAAAGTCCATGGACCAATTTGAACGCCGCACCCACAAGCGGCTTCTCGACATCATAGACCCGACCTCGAAGACGGTGGATGAACTCCGCCGCTTGAACCTCCCGGCGGGCGTGGACATTAACATCCAGATTTAGCACCGCCATGAGTTTAGGATTACTAGGAAAAAAAATCGGTATGACCCGCGTCTATGACGACAAGGGCGTGTCGCATCCCGTCACCGTCATTGCCGCCGCAGGTAATAAAGTTTTGCAGGTAAAAACCAGCGAAACTGATGGCTACGATGCGGTGCAAGTTGGGTTTGACGATCAAAAGCCGCAGCGCATCGGCAAAGCGCAAGCGGGGCATTTTGCAAAAACTTCGTCCACGCCGAAACGCTTTATCCGCGAGTTTCGCGGTGCTTCGGCGGAGGCCGGTGCAGACATTCCTGTCACGGCATTTGAAGTCGGGCAATTTGTGGATGTGGTAGGTCGCTCGAAAGGCAAAGGGTTCCAAGGTGTGATGCGTAAGCACAACTTCCATGGTCAACCCGCCAGCCACGGTTCGATGATGCATCGCCGCACGGGCGCCATTGGCAATCGCTCCACACCGGGCCGCGTGTGGAAAAATGTCGGGATGCCAGGTCACATGGGTGACGAGCGCATTACGGTGCAGAATTTGAAAATTGTTCAGGTACGAGAAGAAGACGGCGTACTTCTCGTGAGTGGCGCAGTTCCCGGTGCCAAGGGAACCTATGTTGTCGTGCGCCCCGCCAAAAAGAAGGCCGTAGCAAAGAAGTAACATGAGTGCCAAAGTTTTAACTCCCGTTGAGGCTCGAAAAGCGAACATTGCCATCATTGAAAATGGCAAGGGAACGCAGGCGGTTCACGATGTCATCGTGGCCCTGCGAGCCAATCGCCGAACCGGCTCCGCCAATACCAAAACAAAAGCGGATGTGAGCTATTCCGGCGCCAAACCCTGGCGTCAAAAAGGAACAGGTCG
>JBDHQL010000103.1:0-4552 GCA_039807035.1 Chthoniobacterales bacterium | reverse complement strand
AACACGCTGGAACCATCGGGTAAAACTTTAACGACGGTTCCTGCTAAATCTTCCGACGCCTCTACACGCGCTAAAATGCGAATGAGCCTCTCGGTATGCGCATCGGAAAGAAAGCCGCCGGAGGAATTAACATTGGATTCATCAATCGCTTGCTCGACATCGTAGAGCGTCACACCGGTTGCCGCCATTTTCAGCGGATCGGCAAGTACCTGAACCTGCCGAATGTCGCCTCCCATCACGGTGATTTGCGAAACGCCCGGAATCGCCATGAGACGCCGACGTACGTCCCACTCGGCCACGGTACGCAGTGTGATGGGACTCATGCTTGGATTATCGCTGGAAAGCCCCACAGCCATAATTTGCCCCATGATCGAAGAAACCGGCCCAAGAACGGGCTTAATACCCTCGGGCAAAGCGTCTGCAGCCTCCGTAATTTTTTCCCCCACGATTTGGCGGGCACGGTAAATATCCGTCTCCCACGAAAACTCGGCAAAGATGAGGGAAAGCCCCAGGCCCGACATCGAGCGCACGCGCTCGACACCCGGAGCCCCATTAACGGCAGTTTCAAGAGGAACCGTCACGAGCATTTCCACTTCGTCGGGTGCAAAGCCGGGAGCCTCCGTGAAGACAACGACGGTCGGACGGTTGAGGTCAGGAAAGACATCAATCGGAATCTTCGTGAGAACATAGGCACCGTAAGCTGCGATGAGAGCCGAGACGATGACGACCATCGTGCGGTAACGCACTGAAAAGGCGATAAGGCGATCGAACATAGCTTAGTGTTGGTGTCCGTCTTCCTTCGTCGCGGCTTCCTCACGATGACCGGTTTGGGAGTATTGCAATTGGTAATGTCCCTCGGTGACTACCGCCTCTCCGGCATTCACACCCTCGAGAATCTCGATGGCATCGCCCGACTTTTGCCCTGTGACTACGGGGCGTCGTTCAAAATGTAAGGGCTCGGTTTCGACGAAAAGAAATTTGTCATTAAGGCGACCAAGAACCGCACGGGCAGGAACGACGACACCTTGATGCGCTGAGCCGATTTCAACAAACAGTCGCACGCGATAATTGGGCCGCAGCTTGCCCGAGGCATTCGGGACGAGCGCATAAATATGAAAAAAAGGACTGCCAATTTCGTGTCCCGGATCAATGCGTTGAACCGTGCCTTCAAATGTTTCGTCAGGAAAAACGTCGAGACGCAGGATGACCTTTTGACCGCTTGAGATTTTCGCTAATTCGGGAGACTGATAAAAATTTCCCCGCGCCAACAATTCGCGATAGTCACCCGTCTGCATAAGTGTGGTTTCTGCCGTGAAGGGCAATCCAATCACGGCGGTTTGCTCGAAGACAACTCCATCCAAAGGAGCCTTCAATTCCTGGGCAGCACTCCCAAGAGTGAGTGGGGCGACACGCATGAGAGGCTGACCTTTCTGAACTTGATCCCCGAGTTTCACCATCAATTCCGTGACACGTCCGGTGAAAGGTGCCGTGACACGAGCGTGGCGCTCCGGCGACAAAACCAAGACAGCCGGGATTTCGAGCGTGGGTGCCACAGACGCAACCTGAGTTTTCACCGTGCGTAGCTTTAAATTCTCCGCCTGAGTTTTGCTGAGTTCCACAAGGGTACCATCGGACGCGGCGTCGGATTCACCGGGTGCCTCCGGATGGCCGGAATGCGCCAAAATTATTCCCGTCAAACCGACGAGCATCAGTGGATAAAGAAATGGTTTCATCATTTTTTATTTTTCGTTTTGCGGAGGGGCTGGGGATTCACATAGGGGAGATTAATGGCTGGGTGGGTGCCCGTGACGGATTCCAATTCCACGAGGGAAAGCGCGAAATTTTCGAGAATTTCAACGGAGCCATGCGTGAGCGTGTCGCATTGAAGATGAACCGAAACCACATCGGTCGCTTCGACACGTCCGTCTTTAAATCCGGCTTCCATGTTCCGTATGGCGCTCTCGAGCAGAGGGCGAGATTCGGCGCCATAGAGTGCCCATTGTCCTACGTAGAGATCGGACTGCTTTTTCGCAGTCGCAATAGCGTTTGCAACTTGCAATTCCAGCGCACGGATTTTTACGCGCTGTTGTTCCGCCGCAGCATCTGCAGCGAGACGATCCCCCTTCTTTCTATCCCAGACCGGTAGAGGTAATGAAACACCCACGCCGAAAAAGTTTCCCGTTCCCAAGCCCTCGGGTTCGTCCATGCTCTTGTCCTGCTTATACTCAATGCCTACGCGTATTCCTTCCCACGCGCTGGCACGGGCAAGACGCACATCGGCAGCGGCGCGATCCAGAGCGAGCCATTGCAATTCCACATCGGGGCGTTGCGAAGGACGGCTTTGTTGCAAACGAGCACGCAAATTCTTAACGGCATCCTCCAGCGATTGCGTGAGGGACAGCGTGGCGTCTGCTGGTAAATTGAGAGCCGTTTTTAATTCGATCAAAAAGTTTTCTGCTTCAATGTGTGCTTCATTGGCCAGCATCCTCCATCGCTGCGCTTCAACGCGGGCCATCACGGATTCAGAAAGCGAGCCCTGCCCCGAATCCAATCGTTCTTGGGCTGCCACTGCATATTTATGAAAATCCTCCCCGGAACTTTGGGCAATTTGCTGGCGCATTTTAGCGGCCTGAACGCGGATATAAAGTTCCTGCACCTTGGCAATGAGAAGACGTTCTTGGTTGCGAATTTCCCGCAAAGCCTCCGCAACGCCCACGCGACTTATTTCACGCGAGATGCCCAAACGGGAAGTGAGAGGGAACAGCTGATACAAGCCAACATTGATTTCCCCTTCCCCTTCGTTCGCACTTGCAAAATCACTCAACCCCAAAAATTCGATTTCCGGATTGGGCAATAATCCCGACGAGCGCAGGCGTCCCTCGGCCTTATGAACTTCAAATCGCGCCGCTGCCAAATCCGCATTTCCCATGAGAGCCGCTTGCACGACGCCCTCCATGGAAAGGTCTGCCGCCCACGAAGCGCTCCAAATGACACACATCGCCAACACCAAAGTTGAAATTTTTATCCCACGCATAAATCGAAAGTTTTCATCATCAAAAACAATCTCGCAAACTCCTTAAAGGCACATCTCGCCCAAGAAAATACAGCTTGTCGCAGGTAAAAAGGCCGTTCTCGCCTGCGAACGTCAGGCGAGTATTTGAGGCGGATGCTCGATTTCGAGCGGCAGCACCGAGGGCACTGCGAGAACGGCGGGAATGACGTCCGTGATCCGTTCGATAAGGGGAATGAAAATAACGGTAGAAACAATGGCCGGAGCATGATCTTGCACCGTGCAGCCGTGATCATGCGAAGCCGTTGTTTTTGCGTCGGGGGAAGTGTTCTCCGAATGCGCCACGCAATCTTGAGCCCTCACAATTTCCCAATGTTCGAGGGCATGGGTCGCACAAGCCACCCCAAGCATGGTCAGCCCTACAACAACAAAGAGCCGTGCATAACGCGCAAAAATCATGAGCCGTGAATCTATGCAAGCCGAAGCAAGAGTCAAGGAACCACTGCCTCAACGCGCCATGTCGGCGATGCGGGGGTTCAGAGCGGGTGGGTGCCTTTACAATCCGGGTAGCCAGTGCAGCCCCAGAATTGGCTCCCCGCGTTCTTACCGGCCCTAGCCGTGCGCAAGGCCATGAGCTTGCCGCACTGCGGGCACGTGGGTGGCTTTAGATCGGTCGAATCGGTCGGATTAGATCGCTCTTTTTGTCGCTGGCGCAGCCGTTCGGTGGCGAGTTGCTCGGAGTAGCCGCCACCTTCGACAAAGGCCGCCTCCAACGCAGCAATCTGGCGGTCGAGCAAGTAATTTGCCTGGTGGATGAGGCAGATCGTAGCGTTGGCCCGCACCGCCGGGTCGTCATGCTCCAGCCAGCAGGCGTAGAGTGCCCAGCGCTGCGAGTCGGTGAGATCAGTCTGATCTGTCGGATCCGACCGATCTTTCCGGAACGTTCGCGGTACGGCACGCACTTTGCTGGCCTCGGGGCTATCCACAGCCCACTGCGGCAAGTGACGGTGGCGCAGGTAGTCTTCGTAGTCCAGCAGCAGTTCTTCAAGGCTGGCACGGGCGATATTCACGAGACATAGCTCCGTTTGCGAAGAGGTGGCCGCCGCCCGACTGCCTTCGGCGATGTTCTGCCGGCCTGAGCGTGCGGCCTCTGCACCATCTGGTCCACCGTACGCGAGCGGGCATCCAGAAAACGCTCACAAAACCACCAAGTAGCATCGTAGATGAGCGTGGCCGTCTGGAAGCTCGCCGTTTTCCGGTAGCCTCCGCTAGGGCGCAGCTTTTTGGACTCTTTCATGAGATCGGTCGGCTCAGTCGGATCGGTCAGATCGGTCAGATCGGTCAGATCGGTCATCCCGCCGCAATTAACTCTCGCAAAACAAAGGGTAAAATGCCGCCGTGGCGGTAGTATTCAACTTCAATGGGGGTGTCTATGCGCAGAATGACGGGAACTTCCTGCGTGGTGCCGTCGGCTTTTGTAATGCGGAGGCTAAGTTTTTGACGCGGTTTGATCGTGTCGGAAAGTCCTGTCACATCAAATGC
>JBDHQL010000102.1:0-4560 GCA_039807035.1 Chthoniobacterales bacterium | reverse complement strand
GCAAACGTTCGCAAATCGCCAAATATCGTACGCAGCAATTTGAGACGCGTAAAAATGAGGAATACGCGGCACTTAATAATGAAATTGCGCGGGCCGAAAAGGACATCATTGGCATTGAAGATCACGTGTTGGAACTGATGGAAGAAGCGGAAAATCTGAAACCTGCCATTGCAGATGCAGAGCAAAAGTTTGCTGCGGAAAAAATACGTGTGACCGCCTTGTTGAAGTCGGCGGATGATAAAGTTGGGATTCTCCAAGGCCGTTCCGATGCGCTCAAAGTCGAACGTGCAGCTTTGGCAAGTGAAGCGCAGACACTGGATGAAAATCTCTTTGAGCTTTACGAAAATCTTTTTCGAACGAAGGACGGTCGCGCTGTTGTGGCATTAGAAGGCGAACATTGTTCGGGATGTCATACCACCGTCACCCGCTCGACGGTTCTGGAGGTAGAGGCGAGAAAATCCATCGTTTCTTGCGAGCAGTGCGGACGCATCCTTTACGCGCTTGAGGAATAGCTGAATCTTTCAAAGAATTTACTTTGGGTAAAATCGGACACGGAGGTGTGATTTTGCAAAAGCGTTATGCGGGTGTATGCTGAGGTAGAACTTTGTCGAGAGGAGCATCGTATGACACATGTGCAAATTAAGAGGGCTTACGAGCCGGCGTCTTCAAAAGACGGAACACGATTGTTGGTGGATAGGCTATGGCCGCGCGGGGTGAAAAAGGAGACTCTCGCCATCGCTGGATGGTTTAAGGATGTTGCACCAAGCAATGAATTGCGAAAGTGGTTTGGTCATGATCCCGAACGTTGGGTGGAGTTTCGCCGGCGTTATCGTGCGGAGTTGAAGGCAAATGCGGCGGCTCTCAAACCGCTGCATGAAGCGATGAAAAAAGGTGGCCTTATCACCCTCGTGTATTCCGCGCATGACGAAGAGCACAATCAGGCCGTGGTGTTGCGTGAGTGGCTCTTGGAGGGACGATGAACCAAGATCAGCTTTTTCTTCTCAAGCCGGGATTCGTGGATGACGGTAAAGTTTATTACTGCCCTTACTGCGCCGAAGTGGCCGGCGTGTTGTCATTTTATCCCGAGTTAAAAAAGCACATCGTGATCCATTGGGTAGATTTTCAACGCCCACGCCATGAATTGGTGGATTTACTGGGTGAGGAAAATCAGGGCTGCCCCGTGTTGGTATTACATTCGGTTCTCGACGATTTACCCAAGTCCATGATGGTACAACAAGCTAAGGGTCATGCTTTCATCACCGACACGCGAGATATGGGTGCTTATTTTGCGAATAGGTATGGCACAGGCCAGCCTCATTGAAGCGCAGGGTCCAAGCGTCGTAGATAATTGACCGAATATATTCCTGTGCTATGGCCATCAGCCCAATGCGGTTGCCACCCGTATCCGCCAACCATTTCATAGGAGGTTAGCTGGAAGCTCGCCGGCGTGTGATGAACGCCGGGTTTTTCACCGCACCCCATCACATCAGGCTCGCCATTGCAAACAGCACACGGACACGCTTTGCGTAATTCTTCGAGAGGGAAGAAAGTTTCTTTTCCATCGCTCCAAGCAATAGCGAGTTCATGACCGATGATTTGCAACTGGCGTATTTGAGGCGTCATTCAAAAAGAATGCCGCGAAATCACCGATTGATGAAGCTCTGATTGAATCCGAGAAGGAATTGCGAACTTCATTGAGAAATTCTCAAATCATATTGCGGATGTGACGAAAAATACGCTGCGTTAAATGATCGCCGGACGTTCTCCAAAGATGGCTGTGCCGACACGCACCAAGGTTGAGCCTTCTTCGATGGCTATCTCAAAGTCACCGCTCATGCCCATGGATAGATCGGGCAGAGGATGGCCGTGGGCGTTTTGCATCTCCTCTCGCAGCTCGCGTAGTTGCCGAAATACCGGACGCGCCTCCTCGGGATTCTCGCTGTAAGGGGCCATTGTCATGAGTCCGATGATGTGGAGAGCAGGCAGCGCTATGAGAGATGAAAGCTCTGCCCGCAGAACCTCGGGAGTGAAGCCGTGCTTGGTCGCCTCGCCGGAAATATTGACCTCAATTAAACCGCGAATTTGCCGACCCGTCTCCTCGGCGACGCGACTTAGATTACGAGCGAGAGTGACGCTATCAAGGCTATGAAAAACATCAAAAAGGGGGAGTGCTTGCCGCACCTTGTTTTTTTGCAAATGACCAATGAAATGCCACTCCAATTCCTGCGGGCAGCATGGAATTTTTTCCCGCGCTTCCTGAACACGGCTTTCGCCAAAAAGTCGCTGACCTGTCGCCGCCACCATAGCGACTGCGTCTGCGGGATGTGTCTTAGAAACAGCCACTAATTTTACTGACGAAGCGTTACGCCCTGCACGTTCAGCAGCAGCGTGGATGCGTTCTAAAATACCGGAAATTCGCGTTGCAAGATTGCTCATTAGTGTTGCTTATATTATGACTTTAGGCTATTAGGGTGAATCATGCTTGGTACGCCCTCCATGCAGATTTCGCTTTTCAAAGTATTCAGCGATTTGGCAGAAACTGCGAGTTTTTCGCAAGCGGCCCGACGCAATGACATCACGCAAAGTGCGGTAAGTCAGCAAATCAAATCCTTGGAATCGCGTTTTAATATCCGCCTTATTGAACGTGGAAAAAAAAACTTTGCACTGACGCCTGCGGGGCAGGTTTTTCTTGGGGCAGCGCGTGAAATTCTGGCTGTTGCAGAAAGTATTGATGTGCGTTTGCGCGAGCTGCGCGAGGTGGTGAGCGGGAATTTGCATCTGGCTGCGATTTTGAGTGTTGGCCTTCACGATTTACCGCCTTACATGCGGCAGTTTTTGCGTTTGCATTCGCAGGTAAAAATTCACACGGATTACCTCCGATCGTCCGATGTTTACGCTTCTGTTCTCGAAGGGCACGCCGATGCGGGTTTTGTGGCTTATCCGGTGTCACGCCGCGGGCTCAAGGCGGAAGTTCTTTGGCGTGATCGCCTCGTTATAATTTGCAGTCCTTCGCACCATTTAGCGCGTCGCGTTCGTGTTCCCCTTTCGGAGTTAAACGGAGAAAAGTTTATTGCCTTTGCAGCAGACTTGCCTACGCGTCGGGCGTTGGATCGCGCTTTGCGTGCGGCGAAAATTCGTCTGTGGCCGGAGCAGGAATTCGACAATATTGAAACGGTGAAGCGAACGGTTGAAATCGGTGATGCAATTTCCATTTTGCCCGAAACGACTTTGGTCAATGAACAACGCGCCGGTTCGTTGATTACCGTCGAAATTGATTCGGAGGATATGTGGCGACCTGTGGGTGTGATCACCCGCCGAAATCGTGCGGGAACACCGGCTCTTCATCAGTTTTTAGACGGTTTACGCAAGCCAAGTTTCAACGCCAAACTTGCCAAGTCGTGACACATGGCGGATTAGTAAAGTTCGCCGTGTCCACATCGCTTTTCATGAAACTGTTTTATCCCTTGCTTGGTGCCGCAGCATTGATGGTTGCGGCGTGCGCTCAAGATGGGACATCACCAGCTCGTCCGTCCATTAGCGTTACGCCGCCGATGGAAGAAATTCTCCCTGCTCCAGCTCCTACAAAGTTTAATTCCATCAAAACTTCCCGCCCCGTTCTCGCTCTCACATTTGATGATGGCCCACATCCGGAGCTGACGCCCAAACTCCTTGATATTCTGCGACAACAAGGCGTGCGGGCGACTTTTTTTGTCCTTGGCAGCAATGTTGCAAAATATCCCGAGATTGCACGGCGCATCGTTGCGGAGGGGCATGAAATTGCGAACCATTCTTACAATCATCCGGCTCTCACCAAACTCGGCGCGGCTCGGATGAATGATGAGGTTGGCAAAACATGCGATATTATTGAGCAAGCGACGGGGCGGCGCCCGCTGAGTATTCGTCCGCCCTATGGTGCCTTAAACGCCACCGTGGAACATGCATTGCTGCAAAATTATGGCCTTAATGTGGTCTTATGGTCGGTGGACCCGCTCGATTGGAAACGTCCGGGCTCTGCGGAAGTTGTGCGTCGCCTTGTGGCCGGAGCGCGACCGGGTGCTATTTTGCTGGCGCATGATATTCATCCGGGAACTGTTGAGGCAATTCCGGAAGTCATCGCTCAACTAAAGTCCCAGGGCTACACATTTGCCACCGTAGGGCAATTGCATGCGTTGCAAGATGTCGTCGAGCTAAGCACCGGCATCGCTAAAGCAGGAGCGAGCGCCTCCCGGGCGACTTATCTCTCACCAAGCCACGGAGGCACGGCGAGGAAGTAAGAAAGGGGGGAGAACAGTTGGTAGCGATCAGTCGTCAGTTGCAGCTATAGCAGCGTCAGTCTCC
Source organism: Chthoniobacterales bacterium (assembly GCA_039807035.1). Classification (GTDB taxonomy): domain Bacteria; phylum Verrucomicrobiota; class Verrucomicrobiia; order Chthoniobacterales; family JACTMZ01; genus JACTMZ01. The sequence continues at coordinate 222 of JBDHQL010000102.1, read as the reverse complement.
TGACGCTTTTACGTAGAACGAGTTTTCCAACTCGTTGGCCTTTGGCGGCGGTTGTAGCACCGTCGGTTCCCTAGCGGTTTTCACGGAGAGAAAAAACCAAGGGAAACAGGCATCTCGCTCGTTATCGGTGAAATAGGCTCACGCGGAGCAACTGTGGATTTTAGCAAGTGGAAAGTTGAGCGTTTTTAAGGAGAGATTGAATGTGGATAAGGAGCTTTCGCA
>JBDHQL010000101.1:0-4599 GCA_039807035.1 Chthoniobacterales bacterium | reverse complement strand
GTTCGCCGCGCTGCGCAATTTGCTAATAAAAACGTCCGCCTCCTCGCCGACATCGTCACCGCTGAAGAACCGCTCCTTGGCATTGAACCCTCGGCCATCCTGAGTTTCCGTGACGAATACCCGGCCCTCGTCGAAAAATCCCTCAAGGATGCCGCCCGAAAACTCGCCCCCAACTGCCTGATGCTTGATGAATTTCTCGAACGGGAAGCGGGGCGTAAAAAGATCGGCCCTGAGTTTTTCACCGAGGAAGCCCGCACCATCCACATTCAAGGTCATTGCCACCAAAAATCCCTTGGCTCCATCCATCCCACCGTGCGCATGTTGTCGTTGCCGAAAAATTACACCGCCAAAGCCATTCCTTCCGGATGCTGCGGGATGGCCGGTTCCTTTGGCTACGAGAAAGAGCACTATGATGTTTCCATGGACATCGGAGAACTCGTCCTCTTCCCCGCCGTTCGCACCATGGGGCCCGAAATCATCATTTCTTCCCCGGGCACAAGCTGCCGCCATCAAATCAGCGACGGCACCGGACGCACTGCGCTGCACCCTGCCGAAGTCCTTCGCGCCGCCTGCCGCACAGAACCTATCCCTGCGTGAATCTCACCTTTTATCATGACCACCTCACCCACACCCGCCCCGCGCATCACAACCTCTGGCACTCTCGATTTTGCATCCGCTCATCGTCAAATCACCGGCGGCCCATGGGAAATGCACCAAGCGTGGCTCGAAAAAGCACACCCGGAACTTCTCGTTGCGTCCGTCCATTTTGCATGGGAGCCCGAAGCATTTTGGGTGTTGGCCCATCTCCCCGACAACCACATCACCACGGATAGCACCGCCGACAACCAAGACCTTTGGACGCTTGGGGATGTCTTTGAAGTTTTCATCGAACGCGACGGCATTCCTTTTTATCTCGAACTTCACACTTCTCCTGCGGGCCATCGCCTGCATCTCGCCTTCCCGCAAAATTGGAGCGACCAAATCGCTCAAGGCAAAGCCACTCTCGACACCTACCGTCAAAGTCCTATCGGTTTTCCCGCATGGGTTAACAAACCCCAAGGCGCTAATTTTTGGGAAGTCCTCACCAACGTCCCCGCCGCTATCCTTGCACCTTACGAGCCCTTCACCGCAGGCCAAATCCTCAATGCCTCCTTCTGCCGATACGATGCCGGAAGCACAGAAAATCCCATCCTCTCCTCCACCTCCCCCCACACCATCCCCAACTACCACCACCGCCAAGACTGGCAAAAAATCCAACTCGTCTAAGTCCCCTAAGCCAGCGGAGCCGATGCCAAGGTTTTTCTAAAAGTTGAATTCAAAATTTTGTAATATAATTAACTGATAATTATGGTTTCATAATATGACGTTAAAATATCTTGCGCATTTTACGCAGGATTTAACAGCTAAGGGACTAAAGCGGATGCGAACAACAAGCGTTCAACCTATGCCTGATTTTTGACGCTCAACGAAACATGATTACCATCGCAACATTTAGCAAACCCGAGGAGGCTCATTTGCTTCGAATGCGCTTGGAAGCAGGTGGGATTCCTGCATTTGTTCAAGACGAAAATACCGTGCAAATGAATTGGTTGTATTCCAATGCGATTGGAGGAGTGCGAGTCCAGATTAATGAGGAAGATGTCCCCAAAGCTAAAGAAGTGCTGGTGCAAGAGAGTCCTGTATTAGAGGATGCAGTCGTTGTCCAATGCCCCTTTTGTGATTCTTCCGAAACAGAAGTAGATGAGCTGCCTCGACGCATCTCTTTTTTGTCGCTGTTGCTGTTTAACTTTCCGCTCTTATTTGCGAGGCATCGATACAAGTGTAGAAATTGCGGAAAAATCTGGAATGAAAAAAAACGCGGAACATGCCACGGAACGTGATTAGGAGTCAGTCTCGCTCATTATCGCCTTTTACAGATTTCTGAGACGCTTTTTCGATCGTAGGCAGCTGCTACCTACAAGCAATTCTTTGGCCATTCTTGCGATCAATACGGCGACCATTTAGCAGCCATTTTTTGAGAGACTTAGGAAGATGTTCATTATCACGCCGACTTTCTCGAGCTACGAAAACTCCCTTTTCTTCCCTATCTTTCAAAAACGCAGGGGATTTCTCACGCCCACGCCTGCACCATCTTTCTATAAAAACCGTCCCACTGATTCCTTTCAAAAACTTTCATCATACCTCGCCACCTCAAAAGCGGCGTTAATACGCGGGAGTGACCCTAAATTTCATAAGTAAGTTTAACTCACAGATTCTTTTTATTGGGTCGGCTCGGTAGCACACAGCATGGCAGCGCCAAAAACACCGGCACTATCACTGAGAGTTGGTTTGAGAAATTGAGTTCGTAATTCTCCATTGAAAACATGCCGTAAAACTTCCGCTCGCATTTCATCCGTATAAAACACATCCAAATTCCCCACACCACCGCCAATGACGATGGCATGAGGATCGAGAACATTGATGATGGGTGCTATGGCTTCGCTAAATTTTTTCTGCAATCGTTGGAGCGTTGCCCGTGCCGCAAGGTCTCCCTGCTTCGCACGTGAGGCGATTTCTGGAAGCAAGACGCGCTGCCCTGTTTGCTCAAGGTGAAATCGCTCCAACGAAGGCCCTGCAATGACCGTTTCAATACACCCCTTCCGCCCACAAAAACACGGAGTCGTTTCGCCACACAGCGGATTATGCCCCCATTCGCCGCCTAGTCCATGAAGCCCCTCAATGAGATGTCCCTGAATCACAATCCCTCCACCGACACCCGTTCCAAGAATAAGCCCCATAACCACAGGAAGTCCTTTTGCCGCCCCAAGCGTCGCCTCCGCTAATGCAAAACAGTTCGCATCATTCGCAAGCCGCGCCTCGACTCCTAAACACGCCGAAAGGTCTTCTCGCAAGCGACGTCCATTAAGGCAACGTGTATTAGAATTTTTGAGAACCCCTGAGGCCGGTTCTGTGGTGCCTGGCGTTCCCACGCCAATGCACGAAGGACGACGAATTCCCGACACATCCTCCAACTGCGAAATAACGCTCGCAATTTGACTCACAATATGCTCGTAACCCTTCGCACTTTCCGTCGGAACTCGGAGACGACAAATCGCCTTGTCTGGACACCGGCGATCGAGAAGCACCCCTTCAATTTTTGTCCCACCAAGATCAACACCCCAAAGATACATAACAAAAAGCCTTCAACGTCAGCCGTCAATCTACAAGAAAAAATACCCCCACCTACAATCGCTCCGTCACTCCAAGTAAACGTCCGAATCCAGCCGCTACTAACTACTTTGACAGACGGTAAAGAGTCGTCTTCCTTCTCGACCCATAACCCCCTCTCGGTGCTCCTACAACTTCACAGAAAAATACGCCTTATTTCATAATAAGTGGGTCTGACCCCGCTAGTTCCGCTAGTTGCACTTCATGGCAGCCAGAGTGAATAAAGTGCGCTCAACTGGTCGCGATAGCGCTCAAAGCGCTCGTTGCTCACGCCTTCATACGGCGGCAGCAAGCGCAATGGAAACTCGGGATCGTGGATGCGGCAGAAAAGCTTGTCGAAGGCTCCATCCATATGAGCGGTGTTACCGACGACCTCTTTGAAGGTGGTAATGAGTCCATCAAAATCGGCGGTGATGCTGGCAAGCGCGCCTGAGTCACGTTCACAACCAGCGCGGAAGTAGTCTTGGGCACGCTGAAAGTTCGTGGAGAGGAAGGAGATGAGGAAGCCGCAGTCGCCCATGTGGCAGGCTTTGGCGAAACCACCCTCTGTGATGAAATGGCGGAGCTGTGGAGCTTCAGCAAAGAGACTTTGGAGGCGTTTTCCGTCGGCAGTACTGTTTTTCGTGGCCACGAGGTTTCCGTGTTCGACGGCCAGAACACCATATTCGGCTCCGGTGATGATCCTACCGCTCCGCATGAGGTTGTAATGCAAAAACTCGCAGTCGCGAAAACGTCCGCAAGTCTCGCGGAAGAAACTTTTCATCTCCGCATCGCTTAAAACACCCCAACTAGGCAAACTGAGCTGAAAGCGCCTCGCTCCAATATCGCGGGCACGCTCGATGCGCTCGATGATCGTCGGTAGCGACTGGCTGATGAGCCCCACCATGGCCTGCACGCCATCGCTTCGTGTTTCATCAAGAAACGCATGCGTGATGGCATCAAACTGCGTTTCGTTGACGGCGTAGCCTTCCCCAGCCGTGCCGAAAATGTAGAGATCGCAGATGCCGCTCGCGATCTGATGGCGCACGCTGCGGCGGAAGATTTCCTCCTCGAACTCGAAGCGTTCATTCCACGGCACACAGCAGGTGGCGAGGATGCAGCGGCGGTAGCGCGGAGTGGTCATGCGAACATAGACAAAGGGGTCAGCAACGAATGGCACTAAGTTAAGCCGGAGTTGGGATGATTTTCGATGCCAATTTTTCGATGGGGTAAGAACCTCATTTCATGCCGTGGTTTTGTAAGAAGGCGATAATTTATCAGCCAGCCCAAACTGTAAAAATTATGAAAAAACTTCGTCTATAATTTCTCGAGAAATCAGGCGACTTCGAACGCGCTATTATACTTTGGCAATCGACACACTCGATCGTCTCGCTCACCCACACGGTGCCGAAC
>JBDHQL010000100.1:0-4617 GCA_039807035.1 Chthoniobacterales bacterium | reverse complement strand
TGCCACTGCCGGAATTCGTCACCCCTCCCGTAATCACCGTTGTGCCCTCGCCGACAACCCATAGTTCTTGACTGCCGCTATTGATATTGCTGACGGTAAGAATAGTATTGGTGGCAGTTCCGAGTGCGGTAGCGCTATTGGTGGCGGTGATGAGGCCCGTGTAGGAGTTTGTCCCGCTGATGCTACGCAGGGCACCGGTGTTGCTGATGCCCATACCCGTGAGGTTGAGTGCTTCACCGGTAATGGCGATGTTGTTGCTCAAATAAAGAGCCGCACTATTGCTGATTGTGGTGCCATTGTTGGTCGCGCCGAGGGCGTTGTTGTTAGCCGCGATGAGGACACCGGAGCTAACCGTCGTGGTGCCCGTGTAGGAGTTCGAGCCACTTAAAACAGTCGTTCCACTGCCTGCTTTTGTAATACCGCTCGCATTTGTCTGGGAAATCGCGCCAGCAATGGTCAAAATACCCGCGCCGGAGTTTGTAATGTCCAGCCCATTGCTGAGTACAAGTGCCGAATTGATTGTAGCATTTCCACTCGATGTTGTTTGAATCACGGCATTGCCACTGCTGGCTCGAAGAAGCAAAGTTCCATTATTCAGCGTATAGTTATTGGAACTGGTGAACTCCATAGTTCCAAGCGTGTACGTTCCATTAACATTTACAGTATAACGAGTTGCCCCGTTTGGAAAAGTTGCGGTTGCTCCGACGGCATTAGGCCAATTGCGAACCCAAAAGCTCCCTCCCCAATTATCTTGAGAGTTCAGAAAACCGCCTGTTCCATCCCAATTCTCATTGTAGGCACCGCTCCAATTTGCAGCGGAAACATGAAACGTGGAAGCGGCAATGAAAAGCGATAATAAGATGCGAACGCACCAAGTCGAATATCGGGCTAATTTCATACCGTAAGTCATTGATTATCAATGGTTATAATTTTTAAAATATACTTTTAGCACTCGCGTCATCTTAAAGAAAAAAATGAAACCTACGTTTACCTTAAATATTATCAGGTATTTGTCAAGGATGGCTGCTCATGTTTTTATACGATGAGGGATTGTCTTTATGTATGATTTAGAGAGCCCCGTGGTTTGAGGCTTCGTAAAAATCCACCTTTTCAGGAAAAAAATTCTTTAGCGCGTTCCAAGAAACTTTTTGTAATGGGCGTATTGTGTTCACCGCAACTTTCGGCAAAGTCTTCGAGTTTCTGCTTTTGGTCGGCGGTGAGCTTCGTAGGGACTTCTACGGCAACGCGGACGAGGAGTTGTCCTTGGCCTGAGCCACGAAATTGGGGAAGGCCTTTGCCACGAAGTTTGAATACGCTGCCATTTTGAGTGCCCGCAGGAATTTTAAGTGAGGCGCGTCCATCGAGGGTAGGGACATTAATTTCGCCGCCAAGTGCCGCACGAACAAAGGAAATCGGAACTTCGCAAAATAAATTATCACCATCGCGTGAAAAAACTTTGTGCTCGCGAACATGAATCACCACGTAGAGATCGCCAGAGGGTGCGCCGCGCATTCCCGCTTCACCATGGCCGTTGGAGCGAAGACGCGAGCCGGTTTCAATACCTGCAGGAATTTGGAGTTTGATGCGTGATGTGACTTCCGCACGCCCTTCGCCGCGGCATGAGGAGCAGGGGTGATCAAAAGTTTCTCCCGCACCTTGGCAATGAGGGCATTGTTGCGCCATTCTGAAAAAGCCGCGCGAGGAAATGACTTGCCCGTGTCCGCCACAGGTGCCGCACGTTTTCAATCGCGCTCCTTTGGCACCGCCGGATCCTCCGCAGGTCGTACAACGCCCCACGTGATGAATCTCAATTTCTTTTTCCACGCCACGTGCGACGTCCTCGAGCTTTATTTCGAGATCATCGCGCAAATCCGCCCCGCGCCCCGATTCCCCCGCCGCCCCGCTATTATTTCCTCCAAAAAAGTGCTCAAAAATGCGTCCACCACCCGACCCAAAGACTTCACGAAATAAATCAAACGGATCGTGAAATCCACCACCACCACCTCCATTTTGAAATGCGGCCCAGCCATAACGGTCATAAGCGGCACGCTTGTCCGGGTCTATAAGGACATCGTAAGCCTGCGAAATTTCCTTAAAGGATTCCTCGGCTTGCTGATTGCCCGGATTACGGTCCGGATGATACTGCATTGCGAGTTTGCGGTAGGACGTTTTAATTTCCACCGTTTGAGCATCACGGGTAACCTGCAAAATTTCGTAGGCATCCCTTTGTTGATAGCGGATGGACATTACGCTTGGGGGCCTTTGGAGACAACGACGCTCGCGGCACGCAGGAGGCGATCGCGGAGCTTATAGCCACGACGCAGTTGGCGGATCACGAAACCTTCGGGGACTTTCGCGTCCGCCTCATGGCCAACGGCTTCCATAAAGTTCGGGTCAAATTCCGCGCCCTCCGTGACAACTTCTTCCACACCGGCGGATGTGAGAAAATCGCGGAGCTGACGTCCGACCATAGCCATACCCGCGATGATAGCTTCGGCACCCGGCGTGGAGCGGGCGGCTTCAATACCGAGATCGTAATTATCGAGAATAGGCAGGAAATTTTCGAGTAACGCGCTATTGGCATAGCGAATAGCCTCTTCTTTTTCGCGTGTGGCCCGCTTGCGGTAGTTGTCAAAATCCGCCGCCGTTCGATGGGCTAAATCGCGAAACTTTTCGAGGTCGGTAGCAAGAGTATCATCCGTCGTTGCCTTCTCCGGCTCTATCGTCGGTTGTGTGTCCTCCGTTGGTGACGGCTCGGAATCGTGCTTATGTTTGTGTTTGTTGCTCATGATTTACGGATAAAAATAAGGGTTATGTCGTCGTGTTGCGGAGCATTTCCTGCGAATTCACGCAGGTCGTCTGCAATCGTTCGTACCGTGGTGGCCGCACCTTTGGCGGCGTTGGCCTGAACGGCCTGTGTGAGCCGAACAGTTCCAAATTCCGCATCGTTGCGGTCGAGAGCTTCTGTAACTCCATCGGTGTAGAGAAGAATCCCATCGCCCGATTCCAACCGAACGGTTTCCTCACGTATGACCCTATCGAAGACGCCGCCGCTGTCAATGCCGACGGCTAAACCCGGAGGATTGATTTGCGTGACCTCACGATCTTCAGCCCGAAACAACAAAGGCGGATCATGTCCGGCGCGTGCAATTTGGATTTCGTTGTTTCGAGTATTCATCACGAGGTAAAGCATGCTGATAAACATGTCCTCTTTGATATCCGGATAAAGCCGACGATTTACCTGCTGAAGGACAGCGGTGGGCGAGATGCTTTCGGTGGCGGCCACACGCAGGACACTGCGGCACATGCCGGTGATGAGCGCGGCGGGAATGCCTTTGCCGGACACATCCGCAATGGCGATTCCCCACCGATGTTCATCAATGCGGATGTAGTCAAAATAATCGCCGCTCACATAACGTGCGGGGATATTGAGTCCGCCAATTTCGTAGCCGGCAATTTCCGGTGCGGCGGAGGGGAGGAGGATGGATTGAATTTCGCGAGCCGTCCGCAAATCGCTATCGAGGCGCTTTTTTTCACCGGCTTCGAGATAGACGGCTTCGGTGAAAAGGGCGAAGCCGGATTGTTCGGCAATGGCGCGAAAAACGATGAGGTCTTCAAAGCGAAAAACGGAGCTCATGGGGCCATTCACCACGGCGAGAACGCCGAGAATTTTTTCGCGATAAGTGAGGCAACCAACGAGTGCCGAAGTGGCTTGTTGGCCTTCGTTGGTCAATCCCGTCAGCTCCGCATCCGCAAATGTAAAAAGCCGCGCTCCGCCTTCTTTCCAAACACGCGCCAGTGCTCCCTCGCCGGGTTGAATGGATTGCAGGCGCAGATAACTTTCCATCGCCACGGGATTCGCGGCGGCCTGTTGGCGGATATGATCGGGAATTTTGACGAGAGGCGCGCAGCAGCGGCTTATAAAAGCCGGCGTGAGGGAATTACCCGAACGATCCACGAGGTAAAGGGCGCCGCCGTGAGCTTTGAGAATACGTGCGGCACTTTCGACAATGAGACGATGCAGTTGACGATGTTCCGCGCCGCCGCCAAAGGCCTCGCCTAGTCCACGAAGAAAATCAAAGACGCCCTCTTCCTCCGTCTGCAGCTCACGGCAGTCATTCTTGAGCGTCGCAATGGCACGGCGTTGACGCGCACTTTGCCATGCGAAATAGCCGCAGAGCAGAGCGAGAATGACGAGCAGGGCCGTTTGCATGTCGGGCGCAAGTAGGAGATTTAACGTGTGTCGTGCCGAAGTTTATCGTTCCGCACTTTCCTCCTCGGGGTCTTTGCTTTTAAGAAAATCGAGAACATCCTTAAAGCGAATGGCATTTTCGGGATTGGCAGTTACGAGATTTTCATGCGCTTGAATAATCGTGTCACGCTGAGTGTCACGCGGCGAGGACGGGACAAGAGTGTCCTGCATTTTGAGAACGGGCACCGTTTGCTCCGAGTCACTTTCCAACGTGAGGAGACGATCAAGGCCGAGATTGGAGAGGACTTGATGATTGCGCGGATTGGCGCGCAGGACTTTGACGTTTCCATTTTCCCCAAGCCGAAGGGCAATCCCTGCGAGTGTGCCCATGAACGTAGAGTCCATAAGTTCGCAATCTTTGAGGT
>JBDHQL010000099.1:0-4680 GCA_039807035.1 Chthoniobacterales bacterium | reverse complement strand
TCCCTCGTGCGCTCGCGCTTTTGAGCCGCTCGATCCACGAATGTTTTCCTTCAACTCTCCCCATGGTTGGTGTGAAATCTGCCGTGGCTTTGGGCTCGTTTACGATCGGGATTTTCAGACCGATCAGGCTCACACCCAACTCGAGGCCGACCTGCAGGAGGAGCAAGCTCGCGAAGATGTCGAAGAAGGAACAGCCCATCCGTGTCCGGAATGTGAAGGCGTTCGCCTCAATGTGGAAGCACGCCATGTTATGGTTCAAGAGCATCCCATCGCCGACTTCACCCGTGCGAGTGCCCGCGAAGCCGAGTACCTGTTGGAGAGTCTCTTATTTCATGGAAATGACGCCACGCTTGCGGCGGACATTCTTCCCGAAATTCGGCAACGCCTTGGATTTATGCGACGGGTTGGATTGGATTACCTCACGCTCGATCGTCCGGCGACAACTCTTTCCGGTGGCGAGGCCCAGCGCATTCGGCTCGCAGCACAACTCGGGTCTAATTTACGCGGCGTCCTTTATGTGCTTGATGAACCCACGATCGGACTTCACGAACGTGACAATCGTAGCCTGCTTGATGCGCTGGAGGAATTAGTCAAACAAGGTAACTCACTTCTCGTTGTGGAGCATGATGAGGCGACCATGCGCCGTGCTTCACGCGTGATTGACCTCGGTCCCGGCGCGGGCACTCGGGGCGGAGAAGTTATGGCAACGGGAACCCTGCAAGAAATCCTGCGTTCGGAAAAATCCGTCACCGGACGTTGCCTAGCGCAGCCCACACCGCGTCCTTCGCGTGGCCAACGACGCTCCCTCAAAGATGCCGATCTGCAGTGGCTCGAATTACACGGTGCTTCGTTGCACAATTTGAAAAATATCAACGTTCGCATTCCCCTTGGACGACTGACCGTAGCTTGTGGCATTTCGGGTTCCGGAAAATCCTCTCTCCTGCGTGGCACCCTTGTTCCGGCGTTAAAAGAAACCACAACGCGCCGTGGCCGAAAACCCTCTCGCAAAGCGACACCGCCGCCTTATGACAAACTTCTCGGCACGGAGCATGTGGCCGCCGTTCACATGGTGGACCAATCGCCCATTGGTAAAACCTCCCGCTCCACACCGGCCACATATATTAAAGTCTTTGACGAAATTCGTCAGATTTTTGCCGGACTTCCCACAGCGCGTATGCGCGGCTATACCGCGAGCCGTTTTTCTTTTAATACCGATGGCGGACGCTGTGAAACCTGCCTTGGGCAGGGCGCCATTAAGCTCGAAATGAGTTTTCTTCCCACAAGTTGGCTCCCATGCAGCGAGTGTGAAGGAAGCCGCTACAATCGTCAGACTCTTGATGCCACTTACCGTGGAAAAACCATCGCCGATGTCATGCGCATGACCGCCGCTGAAGCAGCGACATTTTTTGAACCCCATCCCAAAATTCATCGAGCGCTTTCGTATCTCGTTGAGACAGGACTCGGTTATCTCACGCTGGGGCAACCAAGCCCGACACTTTCCGGCGGTGAAGCACAGCGCATTAAACTCGTCACCGAACTTGCCCGAGCCGGTGGAGGAAAAAGTCGGCGATTACGCGCTGATAAAGTCGGCAATTTTTATCTTCTGGAAGAACCGACGATTGGGCTTCACATGGCGGATGTCGAACAGCTCATAGCCATCCTTCATCGTCTTACGGATGAAGGTCATACAGTCGTAGTAATTGAGCACAATCTCGATGTGATTGCCGAAGCGGACTACATTCTCGAACTCGGCCCGGAGGCCGGAGCGGAAGGGGGACACCTTGTAGCCGCCGGTACACCCGAGCAAGTTGCGCTGATAAAAAACAGCCCCACGGCTCCCTTCCTACAACCGCTTTTGACGCGTAAATCATCTCAGGGGTAGTTGAGCTATGCGGTGTTTCCACGAGGACGCAGCACGGTTAAACAATGCCAGCAAATAATTGAACATAGGAACGCAGGCGAGGGGTTTGCCGGATCGCCGCGGATACCAGGTAAAAGCGAAAGAAAGACCGCCAACTCAAGGACGCGTGAGATGCAATTCTAAAATAGTCAATAATTAATGACCGACACCAAAATCCACCAAGGTGAGATAGTCGAAATAATCCTCCGCCTACGGCCAAACAAGTTCCCGACCTGAATTCGTCCGCGCAAAAACCACGAACCGTCGCACCCAATCCAAATACGATTTCTCCGTCCGTTAAGAATACCGCACCACACGCATCACCTCCCGCGCCTGATCCAAGAATCCGTTATACTTCGGAGGACATTCTCCCACGTCGGTTCGCCCCGCAAACCGCTCCGCAGAAGCCAACGGGTTTCGCCTCCCTACGGGTTCCCTACGCAAACCCTGCGGCGGAAGGCCCGAAAATGAAGCTCAATTGGTAATTGTCGTTAGGGGTCATTTTTAATTGCCGCCGAGTACCATTTGTAATTGTCGCTGAACACCCTCCGCCCGCTTGCGCCGAGGTGATTCAAAAATGCGTCCACATCTTCCAAATTCCCCTCGTCAAACTTTCGCGGCTTGATAAACTTCATTCACGCCAAGACCCACCCTCGATAAAATTCATGCGAGCCCCTCTCCACCCCATGCTGCGTCAAAGCTAATCGAAACCGCACCCAACGATCCTCCCAAATTGCCACCATCCTGCTCCTCGTCGAAGTCTCTTGATTGTCGATCTTCATGAGATGTAATAATGTTATGTTTTTCAAATAATTCAACATATCATTCTAAAATACGTTAGCCAATAAAAAGAATCAACCCGTCGGTCAATATAGGGTATATCTGGACTTTCTCCGCTTACATTCACTACAACGCATGCCAATGACACCCGAAATCAAGAATGTTCTCGCCGAGATCGGCGTAATACAGTCAATTTATCAGAATCTCTTCCAGTTTCTCCCCTCATTCAAGGTCACGGACGATTCAATTTTGCCATACGGCCTCAAGCCTCACACGCGCTCAGTGAGTTGGTTGGTCGAGCAGGTTATTACTCAGCAGACCAAGTTTCGCAAGAAGGCATTGAAGCTAGACGATGTCGCTTTTGACATGCCAGATACCTGCTTGCACGACTGCGAGATAACTATGAACGGCAAGACATATTTTGTGAATGTGAAGATTCACAATATGGGAGGACGTGAGAACAAGAATGACATTTCGGCTGTTGAGAAGCTTTACATGCAGTATTCCGCAAATCCAGATTACAACCTAATTTATGCCTGCTTCGGAATTCATTTTAAGGGCATTGAGATTCATTTTGAGACTGACTACATGCAGCTTTTCTCCCCTCAATTTTTACCGATCTACGTCAATCCACGGAACGACAAGATTCAGGCATATTATCATCACGACCCCGTGCTGCGATCACGCAAAGAGTTCATGGAACTACTGAGGACCAATTCAAAAAGCATCGTGCTCAAAAAGTAATGGATACCATTTTCAACGAAGATTTCTTCTCGGCTGTCCATAAGATTCCGGACTCAACAGTGGATTTAATTATCGCAGATCCTCCTTACGGATTAGGGAAGGATTACGGTAATGACTCAGACAAGATTTCTCCCGATGAATATCTTGAGTGGTCTATATCTTGGCTAGAGTTAGCCATTCCCAAGTTGAAACCTTCGGGTTCGCTATACATCTTTTTAACCTGGAGGTTTTCTCCCGAGGTATTTTGTTACCTCAAGAAGAAGATGATCATGCTGAATGAGATTATTTGGGATCGCAAAGTGCCAAGTATGGGAGGAAGCACAAGGCGATACTCTTCAGTCCATGATACTATTGGTTTCTTTGCGCTGAACAAAGACTATTACTTTGATCTTGATCCTATCAGGATTCCTTACGATGAAGAGACAAAGAAAGCGCGGAGCCGTTCTATATTCGTTGGCAAGAAGTGGCTTGAGATGGGCTACAACCCCAAAGATGTTTGGAGCATTTCAAGATTGCATAGAATCCATTCTGAGCGTGTCGACCATCCTACCCAAAAGCCTTTAGAGTTGATTGACCGCATGGTTCTAGCTAGTAGCCCCAAAGGCGGGCTGGTTTTCGATCCTTTTATGGGTAGTGGGACGACCGCTGTGTCAGCCAAGAGGAAGGAGCGTCATTATGTAGGCTGCGAGCTCAATCCCGAATACTGCACCATCATTGAGCAACGTTTATCTCAGCCCTTTTCCGTAGATTTAGAACTGGATTTCGCCGCACCCACGAACGGCAAGAAAGGAAGAGGCTAACATTAAAGGGTGTAGCGGAGGCGAGGAATGAGCCCTCCGACTGCATCCCTGGTTGAACAAGCCCGCTGAGTGAAGCGAGGCTGACTGCCTATGCTTCTTATGTTTGCCGAAGGAGATTAGACTCGGTGCGGATGGCAAGCGTAAGCCAAATGGAAACACGGAAATACTGGCCGATGACGGCCTTTTCTACGAAGCGGCGGGGCATTGAATGACTGTCGCTGTTGGAAAATGACGGTTTTTGCCGCATGAGGGTGAGGAAAGGGCACGAGGGAGCGCGGTCATTTCCAATGTTATGAAAATGGCATGTCATGGACAAAGTGTGTTGCAAGGTGACTTTCTCGACGGCGTGAAGGGTGTTGCTGATCTTGCCGCAGGAACGAACTTCCTCGTTCCGACCAGACTCGGCGACCGCGATGGAGATGGAATCTTTATGGACATCGAGTCCAATATACAGTG
>JBDHQL010000098.1:0-4692 GCA_039807035.1 Chthoniobacterales bacterium | reverse complement strand
CTAAGCGCAGGAACGTTTGTAGCTGCGGCATTCTGCTGTCGCTCTTTTCGACCTCTCATTGTCAATATCGCCGTCACCCAAAGTATATACCTTGGGTAGCTGCACAACCCAGGGCTATTGGCCATAACCGCATTGCGGTTTAAATGACTTACGCCGACAGGCCAGAACGGAATGGCCAAAAGTTAACAGATGATTAGGGTGGCTTTCCAATTTTGATTCGTGAGGCCACTCAACGATGTGCCGTGCGAGGGCGCACGGCACGACACCCGAGGCGGGTGTGGTCCCCCATCTCGGAAACGAGAACATCGAAATCTTTCCAACTACACCTTATCTTAGTGCCATTCAGGCTAGGACGCTTCGCTTCAAGCTGGAAGGAATTTGCCCTGCACCCGGTGCTCCAATTCTTTCCGGCGTGGGCATTGCTAAATTGCAAAAAAGGCGCAACATTAGCTTCACGTCAGCCGCGCTGTCATACCGATGCCTACGGATCGCCCACAGAATATACGAACAACGGGAAAGCGGCTGCGAGATGCGTTGCATCAATTGCGCAAATCGCCCCAAGGCCCGCAAGCGATGGTAAGTGCCATCACGCTCGTCGTGATGATCCTCATTATCAATGGACTCAATGTCGTCAATAGTTACGTCGGACGCGATTTCATGTCGGCCATTGAAAACCGCGACATTCATGCGTTTCGCTATCAAGCGATGATGTATGCCACGATCTTCGTGGCGTCTTCCATGGCAGCGGCGTTTTACAGCTTCATGGAAGGGCGGCTTGGCATTCTTTGGCGCAAGCAACTCACATGGCGACTCACCGAGGCTTACTTGAGCGAGCACACGTATTACCGCCTTAATTCCACGACAAATGGCATTGCCAATCCCGATCAACGCATCACTGAAGATGTGCGTGCATTCACCACCACGACCATTTCGTTCACCCTCATGTTTCTCAATGGAACGGTCACGGCACTTTCATTTTCGGGTGTGTTGTGGAGCATTAGTTCGACATTGTTTCTCGTGGCGGTGCTTTACGCGGTAGTGGGGAGTTTACTGACGATTTACCTTGGGCGTCCGCTGGTGGGGCTTAATTACAACCAGCTGGATATGGAGGCCAACTTTCGTGCGGACCTCATTCATGTGCGGGAAAATTCCGAAACGATTGCTCTTGCCCATCGTGAAGGGCGCTTAAGAACGCGACTTCAACGTCGGCTTGATGCGTTGGTGAAAAACTTTAGCCGTCTCATTCGTGTGAATCGCAATCTGAGTTATTTTACCAATGGCTATAATTATTTCATCCAGCTCATCCCGCCGCTCATGATTGCGCCGATGTTTATTGCGGGAAAAGTGGAGTTTGGCGTGATCACGCAATCCACGATGGCGTTTGCAACGCTCCTGGGTGCCTTTTCCCTCATCGTCACCCAATTCCAATCCATCTCGGCGTTCACCGCCGTCACGACACGGCTGCAAACATTGAGCGATGCCATTCATGAAGCGCATGAAAAGAAACTCTGTGCTGTCACGATTGAAGAAAATCCCGACAGCGTACGTTACGAGAATGTGACGCTCCACTCGGCGGACGACACACGAGTCCTCGTGGATGACCTTACCTTGGAAATTCCGCGAGGTGTTTCCATGCTCTGCACGGGTGAGGATGATGCGCCACGAGTGGCACTTTTTCGAGTGACGGCGGGAATGTGGGGATGTGCGGCGGGGAAAATTTTCCGACCAAATCTCGATGATATTCTTTTTTTGCCGGAACGTCCTTATCTGCCGCCCGGAACATTGCGGCATATTCTCCTGCGCTCGGGGCGAGAGAAGTTCACGTCGGATGAAGAAATTCACACCATTTTGCGCGAACTTGATCTCGAAAAAACAATACAACGTGTTGGTGGCCTTGATGTGTTGAGGAATTGGGATGACATCCTTTCCATCGGCGAACAGCATCTGCTTTCCATTGCCCGTATTTTTCTCGCACGCCCGGCTTTTGCATTTCTGAATCGTCCGGAAACTTCCATTCCCAAACCGCAAGTTTCCCGCATCCTTAATGAATTAGCCGCTCACAAAATTGGCGTTGTCATCTTTTCACAAAACAATGGCTTCCATCACAAATTCGACAAGGTGCTGGAGCTGATGATTGGCGGCAAATGGATTCTGCGTGCTCAAGATGCGCCGAGCGGGCGCACGGATGACCCTACGCTTAAGGACTTGAGCTGCTAAAAATACGGACGATTTATTTATGAACCATTTTCAAAATTCTCACGATCGAAAGATTCATTTGGAAAGTCGCTCCGGCTTGCGCATGGATTTCAATGCGGATGGCTCCGTGCATCGCATGATGCATGGCGATGTGATGATCAATCTTTTCCCGGGCAATGGCGTTGAAGCCGGGCCGATTGGGATTTTTTTGCGCTGCTTTGATGCGGTAAATGAAGTGACATCAACTCCTTTGTTTGGCCCGGGAAGCCCGTCATCGTATGGTGGTGACGAGCGGGGTTTTGTTGCTCGTGGGGAGTGGAACAGGCTTGCTTATACGGTGCGCTTGGTTCTCGCCGAGGAAGCACCGGTTTGGTTTTGGTATGTCAGCCTTGAAAATCGAAGCGCAGAATTTGTATCAGGCGATCTCATTTACATGCAGGACGTCGCCCTTGCGAGTGAAGGCGCGGTGCGGCTTAACGAATTTTTCGTTAGTCAATACGTGGATCACACGCCGCTGGAACATTCCGAGTGCGGTTATGGCGTGGCATCGCGGCAAAATCAGTCCGTAGGTGGACGCACGCCGTGGCTGCTTCTCGGGTCGTTGACACATGGGGTCGCGTTTGCGACCGATGCTTTGCAATTTTATGGACTGAACGCACGAACGCAGGAAGTGCCACTGGGACTTGCGGAGGGTTTGTCGAAGAGGCGATTGCAACTGGAACACTCGATGGTGGGCATTCAAGACTCGCCGTTCATTCTTGCGCCCGGAATCGGTATTTCATGCGGTTTTTATGGGCTGTTTGTTCCTGATCACCCTAAAGCTTCCTCGGATGAAGATCTGAAGAAGGTGGACGAAGTCATTGCGTTGTCGGAAGCGCAGGATGTCATTTCCGGCACGCCGGAATTGCAACTCGGGGTTCCTTCACTTTTTACAGCGGCTCCGGTTTTGAACTCCCTCACCTTAGATGAGGAGGCTCTCGTGCAACATTATGGTCATGAGCTACGACAGGCGGAATTTGTCGAAGAGGACTTGGTGTCATTCTTCACACCCGAGGGAGACCATGTGGTACTCAAAGAAAAAGAGATGCGCGTGTTGCGTCCGCATGGCTATTTGCTGCGCTCGGGGGACGCTCTTATTCCTGATGAAGCGGCACTGACTTCCACGGCATGGATGGACGGTGTGTTCCATTCGATGGTCACGCAGGGGCATGTGAGCATCAATCGTTTCCTGACAACGTGTCATGGTTTTTTGGGTTTATTCCGCAGTTACGGGATGCGCATTTTCATCGAGGTGGATGGCCACTGGGAGCTGCTAGGCATACCGTCGGTATTTTCCATGGCGTTTCGTTCTTGTCGGTGGATTTATCAGCATGAGGATGGAGTACTCGAGGTGAAGTCTTTCGCGGAAAAGGATGAGCATTTGTTGCGTGTGGCCGTGCGGGTCTTGGAGGGAAAGCCCACTCGCTTGTTCATTCCGTGCAGCCTTGCGATAAATGGCGAAGATTCTTCGCTGCCTCCTCCTAAAATAGAGACGTCTCCCGAGGGTATCCGTGTTTATGCGTCCGCAGCGGCAGATGTGGGGCGACGATTTTCCGAGGGCTTTTTTGAAGTTGCGGCAGAAAGCGGAACGGTTTTTGAGGCTGTGGGGCGGGATGAATTGCTTTTTGCGGATGGCCTTTCACGCGGGAAACATTTTCTTTGCCTCATTACGGAATCTGCGATGGAGGCACAGTTTTTTCTCGAAGGGCATCTTGTGGAAGCACCCGAAGCTTCTTCGAATTCTGCGGTGAAATTTTCTCCCGTAGAACTTTCTCTTAGTTCCACAGAATCAGAAGCACCCGAGCGTGTGGGAGAAATTTTTCCATGGTTTGTGCAAAATGCCCTCGTGCATTATCTCTCGCCGCGTGGACTGGAGCAGTTCTCCGGAGGGGGTTGGGGAACGCGGGATGTGTGCCAAGGGCCGGTGGAATTGCTGCTGGCTCTCGGAGCGCATGAGCCGATTCGCGATATTTTGCTGCGGGTCTTTCGTCAGCAAAATCCCGATGGTGACTGGCCGCAATGGTTCATGTTTTTTGAGCGTGAGCGTAACATCCGCCCTGACGACTCGCATGGGGACATTGTTTATTGGCCGGTGTTGGCACTTGCGCAGTATTTGCTCACCACGGGAGATGCTTCGTTGCTGACGGAGAAGGTTCACTTTTTTCATGCGGATGGCCCGGATGCCGGTGAGAATGCGACGATAGCGGCGCATGTGGAGCGGGCGATTGCTTTGATGCAACGGCGTGTGATTAAGGGAACGCATTTGGCGGCTTATGGGCATGGGGATTGGAATGATTCCTTACAGCCCGTCATACCGGAAATGCGGGATGGGCTTTGCAGCTCGTGGACGGTGACCTTGGCCTACCAGACATTTTCCACCCTCGCGCAAGCGATGCGTTTTGTGGGGCAGCCAATGCGTGCAGAGGAATTGGAAAAAACGGCGGGGAAAATTTTAGA
>JBDHQL010000097.1:0-4715 GCA_039807035.1 Chthoniobacterales bacterium | reverse complement strand
TTCACATGACCAAGGCCGAGTCCGGCCAGCTTTTCCACAAAATCCGGGGCGGCAAGAAATCCGAGAAAATCCACCTGCCATCCCCGGCGAGCGAGTTCACTGGCCAAGGCCAGACAGCGTTGGGCGTGCCCGCTGCCGATGGCATGATGATAATCAACCCGGATGAGGCAGGAAAAAGCCATGCGTCAGGATGGACTGACTTCGGTAATCCACTTGCGAAAATACGAGCGGCTCCTTGGTTTAATCACCAGATGAGGGGACTGCCCAAAAACCAGCGAACACGAAGGTATCGCTTCATTCTTGATGAATGTCCCAGAGGCAATGATGACATTGTCGCCGATTTGCGAGTTCCCAACCACCCGCGATGCGGAAAGCATTCGGACGTTTTCTCCAAAAACGGGATAGGACCCGTCATCGTTATTCCCCACCGTGCAGTTCTGGATAAAGGAGAAATATCTGCCATAAGTCGCCCGTCCCATCACGCTGCCGACCGGATGATCGGTGAAGAACACGTCGGGCAACTGTACCTCATAGAAAAGATCCACCGCGTGCAGGGCGCGATTCAGTCCATAAACCTTGTCGCAGATGAGCGGCTCCTGAAAATTCCGCCAAAGCGTATTGGCAAGATAATAAAGGAAGATGCAATATTGGGCTCCGTTGAAGGGATTGAAAAATGTGCGTCCGTCCTGCCAATAATAACGGCTGAAGCGGGTATAGGAAAAACAGTGCCCGGCGCGGGTCAGCGCGTCATTGAAGGCTTGGCGAAGCAAGTCGGTTTCACTGCCGTTTTTCAGCAGGAAAAGATTCTGCAACTGGCGGCAAGTTAGCGCGAAGAGTTCTTCCTGACTGATGGTGAGTTCCATTTAATTCAGACGTTTGAAGCGTGTATGGGCGACTGGACCATGGAGAAGCGACAGAACATCGCGCCCGCCATTCTCGCAATCACTTATCAGGCCGAAAACCGGATCAAGTGCCTCGAAATAACCATCGAGAACCGGCTCGGTGTGTTCTGTACAAACGTAAACACATGTATCAGCCAGATACCCTTTGGCCAGCATTTCCTGGGTTAATAACGTTTTATAGGCCTGGTGATGAGGGCTCTCGAAACCATAACCTGTCAGCGCCGGCAGACCGGATAGGGTGATCTTGAGCTGATGCTTTTCCGCCAACCGGAGCCACCGTTCATTGATCTCCCGGCCGATCGCCGTGATCACCTCCCAAGACTTGACTCGTTCCATCACATCGAGAGTGGCCAGAGCCGCCGTCGGCCCGATGCGTTCAGTCCAAAAGGTGCTGCTGATAAATGTCCCCTGCGCGGCCTCCATGACTTCACGGCGCCCGATGACAGCCGTCATGGCGTAGCCATTGCCTAACGCCTTCCCGAATATAGCCATATCAGGCTCCACCTCATACTTCTTGTGCAAGCCGCCAAAAGTCTCACGGAACCCCGAAGTGCATTCGTCAAAGACAAGCACAATGTCATGGTTTGTTGCGAGTTCGCGCACCTTATGCAGAAAATGGTTTTCGGGTCCCGCATTGCGTGAGACTTCCATTTTAATCACGCCGATGTCAGGGTTTTTCTTCACCAGTTCCTCGAGTTCGTCAAATGCATTGTAGGAAAAGGGCAGCACAGTGCCCTGAAGGTAACGCGGCACTCCTGAAGGCTGAAGGCCCGGTAACAAATGCCCGTCGAGACCTTTATCGTCGCTCAAATTTGCCGCCAAATACCAATCATGCCAGCCATGATAGCCACAGATGGCCACCTTGTCCCGACCGGCCGCCGCCCGGGCAATCCGTATGGCAATGGCATTGACCTCGCCACCCGCCCGTGCGAAACGCACCATGTCCGCCCAAGGATGAAGCTGCACCAGGCGCTCCGCCAGTTTGACTTCTTCCGGACAGTTGAAAGTTGACATATTGCCGTCCGCCACGGTTCGCATCACGGCCTCATCCACTTCGGGCCGCCCGTAACCAAGGGTATTCGTGCCGATTCCCATGATGGACACATCAATATACTCTCGCCCATCCAGATCCCAAACATGGCACCCCTTGGCCTTGCTGAAATAGGCGGGCCACTGATCGGGCAGGAACATTTCCGCCCGCTTCGAGAGAAGCATGTTGCCGCCGGGGATGATGCGTTTAGCTCGCTGCCAGAGAGCCTGGCCGCTGCCAGTGTGAGGAGATGTAGTCATGGTTATACGAAGATTTGCTCCACGTGCCGGTTGGTTTCCCGCCACTGCGGATGTTGATCCAGCAAAGCAAGAACGTCGTGCCACGTGAATCCAGGCTTTCCGTTGAGATGTGAAAGAATTTGCTCCAAAAAAATCGCGTCCTCTCTGGTGTCGAGAGTCCACCGTTCCCGGGAATAGTCCACCGGAAAGCGTACGTCCCGGATTTTAAAGAACTCCGGGTGATGCAACACATATTCATCAACGTGTTCACGCCATGCTGGATTGGTGTCCTCCTTCCAACTTCGTTCGATGGCGTGGAAGGAAAACACCTCGACATCAAGCCCGTTGGGATAGCTCTGCGGCACACGAATGTTACTCACGTAGTCGTCGCCTTCCACAAAGGCCGACACCACTTCGTCCACCACACCGGGATCAATCAGCGGACAATCCGCCGTGATGCGAATAGCGCGATCTGCCACGGCAAACCGCATCGCATGATAGTAGCGGTCCAGCACATCCGTTTCATGACCGCGAAAAATCTTCCATCCACGCTTCGCGCAAAATTGTTCCAAGGGATCGTCCGCCGAAGCTGTCGTCGTGGCGATCACGATTTCATCCACTGTGCGCGCTTGCTGCAGACGTTCCACCACCCACGACAATACCGGCTTTCCCACCAGCGGCATGAGTACTTTGCCGGGAAGTCGCGCGGAGCCCATTCGGGCCTGAATAATGGCGACAATTTTCATAAGCTGGGCCAACATGAAGGATCCATTAACTCCGCAGGAACCGACGTGCGCCATGGCGGCGCCGGGGGCATTTCTCCCTTGCTTGCGGAAAGTATTTGCCGAAGTTGTCCGGCTCCATCAACGCCCACGATAATTTTGTCGAAACTCCCCTGAGACAACGCATAACGCAGACAGGCTTCAAGCGGCGTCAATCCCGTTTGCCGCAACCAACCATCCCACTCAGCCCAGAGGGCATCCCAACGACGGAATTTATCCGGCCTTTCCGGCATGAGGAGTAGTCCCTGGAGAAAGACCGAACGGGTATGAACTTCAACGCCCGCCTGATTTAAGCGCGCACCCCAGCCGCTCTCGACCAAACGGCGGTCCAAAATATTCAAGGGAGCCTGTACCAAATCCAAATTCATCCGCACCAGCAATTCTTCGAGTTGCTGAGGGTCATAAATGGACACTCCTATTTTACGCGTCCTGCCGGATTTTTTTACGGCTTCCAGCGCAGCGATCAAGCGGTCGCCGTTGCGCGCCAGCAACTGTTCGGGCCGGTGGAGCAGCAAGCCGTGGAGACTCCGAACCCGCAGGCGCCTCAAGGAAGCGTCCACCTGCTCCTCTACCCAAGATAATAAGTCTCCAACACTTTCTGGAACCGCCGGTAATTTGGTGACAAGATTCCATCCCTCCACGCCAGCTTCACCCAAGGCCGTTTCACTTTCACCATAAGCAATGGCCGTATCCAAGGTATCAATGCCGGCTTCCGCGGCCAAAGCCAGAATGCGCATGATCTCATCCCGACCGACTCGCCCGAATCGGTTGGCAACTCCGTATTCCAATCCAAATTGCGCCGTACCGAGAGCCAATCGGCTTCCGACGTCATAAGTCAAATTGTTTGTGTGCGCATTCAAGTTTTGCACTGATTACAGACATGATTTTTTGACCGCATCAATAATTCCCACCGCATCCGTCGGAGTTATATTGGGGTGGAGCGGAAGGCTGAGGGCTCGTTCGTAAAAATATTCAGCACCCAAGCACATACCAAGGCTGTAGCCGAACGTACGCTGATACCAAGGTTGCAAATAAACCGGGATGTAGAGGACTTGCGTGCCGATGCCTTGGTGACGGAGAGTTTGCATGACTTCGGTGCGGGTTTTTCCGAGTTTCTCGAAGTCAATTTGGACGGTATAGAGATGAAGGGAGAGGTCAGAAAGTTGGAAGGAAAAGGGGGTGTTTATAGATGATGAGGTTGCAAGGGCTGGTGCGGCGAGGTGTGGGATGTTTTGAAAAGCCTCGTTGTAGTGAGCGGCAATTTCTTGTCGGCGTTCGACGAATTTCGGGAGGCGGGCTAATTGGCTGCGTCCGAGGGCGCATTGTATGTCGGTGATACGGTAGTTATAGCCGAGATCTTGCATTTCGTAATACCAAGGGCCAGTTTCAGAAAGCGGAGACTTGAGACTTGAAACCTGAGTGGAGGCAGATCCAAGGTCGGCGAATTCCGCCGGGTTGCGTGTCACGCCGTGGCCGCGCAGAAGCCGAGCTTGGGCGGCCCAGGTGTCATTATCCGTGACGAGCATCCCGCCTTCGGCAGTGGTCATGGTTTTGACCGGATGAAATGAAAAGACGGTGATGTCGGCCCAAGGATGTGCGCCGATATGCCAAGTTTTACCGTCGGCGGCAAATTTTCCGCCGACGGCATGGCAGGCATCCTCGATAACATAGGCATCATTTTTGCGGGCTATGCGGGCGATTTCGGGCATGTTGCAGGGAACACCGGCGTAGTCCACAGCCACCACAGCCTTGGTGTCTGGTT
>JBDHQL010000096.1:0-4746 GCA_039807035.1 Chthoniobacterales bacterium | reverse complement strand
GGTTCACAACACGAGCGCGAGCGGTTGTCCCGCGCACAATGGAGTCATCCACCACAATGACGCGTTTGCCGCGCACGGCATCGGCGATGAGGTTGAGTTTTACCCGCACGTCGAAGTCTCGAATCATTTGCGTGGGCTGCAAAAAGGTGCGTCCGATGTAGTGATTGCGTACAAATGCATGACCAAGCGGAATCCTGCTTTCTTCCGAATACCCCTGCGCCGCGTAATTACCCGAGTCCGGCACAGGAACCACCAAGTCTGCTTCCACGGGTTGCGTCCGAGCCAATCGTCGTCCCATTTCCACACGCATCTCCGCGACATTGCGTCCGCCAAGGATGCTGTCCGGACGCGCAAAATACACTAATTCGAAAATACAAAATGCCGAGCGTTCCGGCGCAAAAGGAAAGAGCGAACGCGGGCCATCCTTGTCAATAATCACCACTTCCCCGCGCTCAATTTCGCGCTCAAATGTGGCACCGATTAAATCGAGTGCGCAGGTTTCGGAAGCAAGCACCCAGCCTTTGTCTAATCTCCCGAGAACGAGTGGACGGAACCCATTGGGATCGCGAACACCGACCAGTGCCTCGGGCGTGAGCATCACTAGCGAAAAGGCACCTTGCAAAGAGCGTAATGCGGCGAGCGGTTCTCCTGCGGCGGCTTGTTTTGCGAGTAAGTGCAGGACAATTTCGCTATCCGCGGTGGTTTGAAAAATGGTTCCGACGTTTTCGAGTTCCGTGCGCAGGGCTGCCGCGTTGACGAGATTGCCATTGTGCGCGATGGCAAGTGGGCCGCGCACTGTGTCAGCCACGAGCGGTTGCGCATTCGCTAAAGTGCTCGAACCCGCCGTTGAATAGCGAACATGACCGATGGCGCGATCGCCTTTGAGTTCGGCGAGCACGCGGCTGTTAAATACCTGCGACACGAGGCCCATGGCTTTGTGAATGTGCAAGCGATGTCCGGGACCTTCGCACGAAGTAATGCCCGCACTTTCCTGCCCTCGATGTTGGAGCGCAAACAGTCCGTAGTAAGTCAGCAACGCAGCGTTTTCGTGGCCAAAGACCCCGAATACTCCACACTCATGACGCGGTCTCGAGGAGTCTTGATTCAAAGTGGCAGAATAGGTGAATTGCTAATTTAGCGAACCTTTCACTCGTTGGCAATGTACGCCGATTTCAATTTTTAAGGCAGCACTGTGGAATCTTGGGGTAATCCCTTTTTTGTAGCTCCTCGGTTTATCGAGGAACGCCATAATGCGTGGGAAATTATTTTGGCGTCTGTGGCAGGAGTTGAAGGGTGAATTCAAATTCCACCGGCTCGCCGTGAACTCTATCTCCTTCCATGGGCGGAGGGCCGCAGCTGGCACCGCCGATTCCTTGTTGTCGTGCATCGAGTGAAACCACGGTTTTATTGCGTGCGGGGAGTGTGTGTTGGTGGGAGGCATGAACAAGCTCCATCGCGGTGTAGGGGAGGGCGGAAGCGGAGAAATGGGTTTCGCTGGAAAGCCGGATTCCGGTTCCTTGCGCATTGCGGATTTCCCACCAGCGGACATCGTCGCGATTGCCACAGTCCTGCGGCTTGGCATAGGGCGTTAGCATGGCGGAAACCGTATCGGTGTAGTGCCCTATGAATGCTCCGGATTTGCGATCGCGATGATTTTCCCAGAGTCCGCGCCCGTAATAGGTGACTTGTTCAAATTCCGGCGGCAGAACAAAAGCGAGTCCCATACGTGGAAGAAGGAGACTTGGGCCTTTGGGGTTAATTATTACGGCGAGGCGCGTTTCTCCGGAGCGGCGGATGTGGTAGCGCGTTTCAATGTGAAATTCGACGCCGTGTTCCGGAACGGGTTGGGGTTCTAAAACAACTTCGCCTTCCCAAACTTTGGAGATGACCTTCGCGCTGGAGGCTTTGATGTTGGCGAAACCAATTTTCTAAAGGGCGATATGGTGCTGGCACAACACGGAAGTTGTTCGGCGACGATCTCATATCCTCCCGACGACAATAGCGTGTGTCCTTGGTCCAAACAAAACGCAGGGTGAGCCAGTATTCGCAGAGAGTAAACATTGTTGGAGGCGCTTATTGATTTTCAAAACCTCGCGCCTTGTAGCCGCGTTACTCTGCTGGAGCGCTTCAGTAACATCACCCTTTTTCTAAGGGCCTGTTTTTCTTGCCTTTTCTTCGCGAGAAAATTCGGCGTTCCTTGACATGCGGTGCTTGTGACTTAACATTTCGCCTTTCAATGATGCCACAAGGCGATGTCCGCTCTCGTCCGCAGCGGTACAAATGGAAGCGGAATCCACTTTTCAAGTTTTTGGCCTCACTACGTCTGGCGGTCATTTTGCTTGGTGTTCTCATCGTGATGAGCATCGTCGGCACGATCGCCGAATCGAAGTTTGATGCCGATACGGCACGCCTGTGGATTTATGAAGCGCCGTGGTTTAGTCTGTGGATTGCACTGCTGGTCGCCAACCTCGCTTGCAGCACCCTCATGCGCTGGCCGTGGCGTCGGCATCATACGGGATTCCTCCTCACGCATCTCGGCATCATTGTCGTGGTGCTTGGTGCGGTGATTGGGCAGGCGGGGGGGATTGAGGGAACGATGACGCTTTTTCGTGGGGCACCTGCGGATGGAACGCTTGTGCTGCAAACGCGTCAGATGACCATTCGTGACAGCAATTCGCAACAAGCCGTGGGTATTCAATTGGGGCGTCGTACGCTCGAAGTGCGCGGGAAACCGCTTGACCTTTGGACGACGCCTTCGGGATGGAAAATTGAAGCTGTGGCGAGTTCGTCACGATTGCTCAGTACCTTCCAGCCTGCGCCGGTGGCTGAGGGAGCTCCGGCGGTTCGCATTCGCCTACACACGGAGGCGATGAAGCAGACGGTGGAGCAATGGTTGTTGGTAGGCAATCGGGATCATAGCCGACTTGATCTCGGGCTTATTACCGTGGATTTGCTTTCCGGTGTGGAAGAGCCTCCTGCTGCAGGCGCGGCCAATCGTGCCGTGATGCGCTATAATGCGGACGGCACCTTGAGCGTCACACTTTTTACGCGAGGCGTACCAAGCGCAAGTAAGGTGCTTCCGTTGGGAGAGCCACTTTCGACGGGTTGGGCGGATTGGACGATTGAAGCTGTGCAGGTGATGCCTTCGGCGACACCGGCTTTTCATTTTGAACCGCTTCTCGCAGATCATCAAGTACCACCGATGGGGCAAGCTCTGCTCGATGGCGTGAAAATTCGTGCAAGTCAGGGTGAACGTTTTGCCGAGCAATGGGTGGCAGCGGGATGGCGTGCAAGTTTTCCCACAGGAAGTTTTCCACTCGAAGTTGCTTATGGTTGGGAAACGCATCAATTGCCTTTTGGACTTGTGCTGCAAAATTTCGTCGTTGGGCGCAATGAGGGGACAGACGATCCGGCGGCGTTTCGGAGTGATTTGGCTGTGGTTCTCCCCGATGGAACCCAAGTTGCTACGGGTTCGTGTTCGATGAATGAGCCGCTTAATTATCCCGATGCCTTGTGGCGCTCGTTCACAGGGCTGACTTACAAAATTTCCCAAGCCTCATGGAATCCCAATGACCCCACGCAAAGCTCCGTGCAAATTCTTCGTGATCCGGGTTGGCTGTTTAAATGGACGGGATCGCTCATTATTTGCTCCGGCCTCGTCGCTATGTTTATTTTTCGGCGTCCCTCGGGACGCGCTGTACTGATAACTACCAACGCTCATGATTAAGACGCGCCTGCTGCTGCCACTTGGCATTTTTATTCTCACCTCCACGTTCCTTGTCGCTGCGCCCGCGACGTCAAACACGGTGAATTTGCATCCGTGGGAAGCTCTTGCCATTCAAGATTCCGGGCGACGTAAACCCATGGGGATTTTTGGGCATGAAATGCTCGTGAAACTTTCCGGACGCGACCCTGTCACAACGAAAGATGGGGCAAAAGTAGGTGGCACAGATTTTGCGTTTTCCATGCTTTTTGCTACGCATGATTGGGCTGATGAGCCGATAATTCTTTTGTCCTATCACCCGCTCACCGCCCAGCTGGGTTTAGAGGCGACGCGCAAAAGATTTTCGCCTCGGGAACTTGAGCCTGTCGCCGCGCAGCTGGAGAGCTTGTCGCGGGAGGCGGCGGCTTTGCGTCAATCGAACCAACCCATTCCACGCCTCCATTCCGAGGCGCAAACGGTGGCCGGACGACTCCAGATGTTTCATGCGCTCAGCGATAGCTCGGCTTTTTTGCTCATTCCTCCGCCTGCCGGTGCGCCTCATGCCAACACATGGCTTTCGCTGACGGCGTTTGGAAGTGTGCCATCCGCTCAGGGTACCACCATTCTTCAAGGTCTTCGCGACTTGGGTGTCGCGTTTCGTGAAGGTGATAATGCAAAGTTTGCGGCAACGGCAGCGACGCTTAAATCGAATTTGCGGGCCTTGAACCCCGGTATTTATCCCTCGGACAAAATTATTGAGCGGGAGCTTTTTTATCAGCGGTTGAAACCTTTTGATGCGGCCATTTGGCTTTTTGCGGCGGCATTTATTTTGCTGGTGGTTGGAACAACGAAGGGGCCACGCCGACTTCTCACGACAGCGGGCCTTACATGTACGGTCGTTGGTTTTGTCATCATGGTGTATGGCATCCTGCTTCGCGTTATCATCGCCGGACGCGCCCCGGTGACCAACATGTACGAATCGGTCGTGTGGGTTTCGTTCGGCGTGATGGTCTTCGCGATGATCTTCGAGGCGTTGAACAAGA
>JBDHQL010000095.1:0-4780 GCA_039807035.1 Chthoniobacterales bacterium | reverse complement strand
ATGCGGCCTTTGTGTTTCAATCCGAAACTTCGGTCGCCCTCGGGTTTGGTTTTCGCTGCGGTTTTCTTGGCTTGCTCCACATGGAGATCATTCAAGAGCGTCTGCGCCGTGAGTACAACATGGACATCATCGCCACGTACCCTAGCGTGGTTTATCAGGTGTTGAAAACCAATGGGGAACTCCTCGAAGTTGACAATCCCGCCCACCTTCCCGACCCAAGTGTCATCGAAGAAATTCGCGAGCCGGTCGTCAAATGTTACATCCTTGTTCCCAATGAAAATATCGGCGACATGATGCAGCTTATTCTCGATCGCCGCGGACTCGTTGATCACACCGAATCTCTCGATTCACGGCGCGTCATGCTCACAGCCATTTTGCCGCTCAACGAAATCCTCGTGGATTTCAATGACAAAATTAAAAGCCTTACCCGTGGTTATGGTTCGATGGATTACGAGCAGGACGGTTACCGCGCTGCGGACTTGGTGAAGCTCGATATGTTGGTCAATGGGGAACCTGTGGATGCTTTTTCTTCCATCGTTCACCGCAGTAAAGCGGAGGCCCGAGGACGCCTTCTCGCCGCCAAATTGCGCGACGTGATTCCCAAGCAAATGTTCCAAGTCGCTATTCAAGCCGCGATCGGTGGCAAAATTATCGCTCGCGAAAGCGTAAGTGCCATGCGCAAAAACGTGACCGCGAAATGCTATGGCGGTGATATTACCCGCAAGCGCAAACTTCTCGAAAAGCAGAAAGAAGGCAAAAAACGTATGAAAAGCATCGGGCGCGTCAACATCCCCCAAGAAGCCTTCATCGAAGTCCTCAAAGCCGGCTAACGGATTTTAGCTCGGCTCTCACCCACCGACTTGATACGTCCCCGCCTTTTTACGAAACGAAACAGCCATACGATTCCAGCTATTGATGGCCACAATCGCCAGCGTGAGATTCACGAGTTCCTTTTCGTCAAAATGCCGTCGCACTTCCTCATACACCTCGTCCGGAACGTGGCTTTCGCTCACAAGCGTGACAGCTTCCGTCCAAGCCAATGCCGCGCGTTCGCGCTCGGTATAATACGGTGACTCACGCCAAGCACTCAGTCCGTAGAGACGCTGCTCCGTTTCTCCGGCCGCTCGTGCATCCTTGGTGTGCATATCAAGGCAAAACGCACAGCCATTGATCTGTGACACCCGCGTCTTAACAAGCTCCAACAAAGTATGGTCAATCCCCGATTGACGCACATGATTTTCCAAGGTCAGCAATGCCTTAAAGCCTTCCGGCGAAACAGCGGAGTAATCAAGTCGTTGATTCATAATCAGGGAGTAATATATCCCATGACGACAGAGCGTCAAATGGAGTAAAAATGTCTCCCGGCTCTGCATGTCTCATCCATTTCCAAAGCAAGCTTGCACCGCACGGCAATCATGTTAGTTTCTCGGGTCTGTCAGAGGGGGGGTATAGCTCAGCTGGTAGAGCGTCTCGTTCGCAATGAGAAGGCCAGGGGTTCGAATCCCCTTACCTCCACTTTTATTTTGCGGGCAATGCGGATTAATGAAGAACTTACTATGTGCAAAGAGCTTTTACAGTAAGTTTACTTGTCAGCAGACATGGACGTTGAATAATCTGAAGACTTCGAAAAGCGCGAAGTTGACGGCTCTGGGG
This sequence comes from Chthoniobacterales bacterium, assembly GCA_039807035.1. Lineage (GTDB taxonomy): Bacteria > Verrucomicrobiota > Verrucomicrobiia > Chthoniobacterales > JACTMZ01 > JACTMZ01. The sequence continues at coordinate 3,127 of JBDHQL010000095.1, read as the reverse complement.
CGGTCACTTTCAATTTGAAGTGGACAATTTCAGCGCGGTTAGCTCAGCGGTAGAGCGATTCGTTTACACCGAATGGGTCGGGGGTTCGATCCCCTCACCGCGCATTCTTGCGCTTTATCATAGGCCACCCGCTTCTTCATCTGGAAAAACCGGCAAAGCACCACCAGACAACCACGCGGATAAAAAACGATCGGTAAAATTCAGGGCTTCACCAATTGTCGGTGCCATATCCAAATAGCGATAGGTTCCAAGACGCCCGAGAAACGAAACGTGGTTTTGTTCCCGCGCCAAGGCGCGATAGCGGGAAAGTACCGGCATGTCCTCCGCCAGACGTTTCGGATAATACGGCGTGTCATCGCGTTCCGTTTCTTTGCTGAACTCTTTGTAATAGACCGTGCGCTCATGCGTTTCCCAAGGAGCGAAATGTTTGTGCTCAATAATGCGTGTCCACGGAATATCCCTCTCGGAAAAATTCATCTGCGCCGTGCCTTGAAAATCGCCGTGCTGTTCATGACGCTCAAAGGACACCGTCCGATAGCCAAGGCGCCCAAAGCGATAGTCGAAATAGGCGTCGAGGGGCCCGGTGAAAAATAGATGGGTCCTCTCGGGCACTGACGCTGATGTCCACCGCTCACCCAAGCGCAGGTCAATGCGTGGATGCGTGAGAATTTTTTCAATAAGTGCGGAATAGCCATCATGAGGAATTCCCTGAAATTTTTTATCGTAATAGCTGTCGTTGTAATTAAAGCGCACCGGAAGGCGTTTCAAAATGGACGCCGGTAATTCACGTGGTTCGCATCCCCATTGTTTGTGCGTGTAGCCTCGGAAAAATGCCTCGTAAAGGTCGCGCCCAAGCCATTTCAACGCTTGCTCCTCGAAGTTTTGCGCCTCTCCAATCGAGCGATCTCCACGAGTCGTTATAAATGCTCGTGCTTCCTCGGGAGAAAAGGTCTTTCCGAAAAACTGATTGATGGTGTGAAGATTAATCGGAAGGCCGAATACGCCGCGAGACGTCATGGCTTTGACGCGATGAACATAAGGCTCAAAGACGGCAAATTGATTCACATAGTCCCAAACGCGCGGGTCATCGGTGTTGAAAATATGCGGGCCATAAACATGCAGCATGATGCCCGTGGCCGTATCGCGCTCGGTGTGGCAGTTGCCTCCGAGATGCGGCCTTTCTTCGAGAATGGTAATTTTGGCCGTCTCCAATTCCTCCGCCAAGCGACGCGCCAAAACCGCGCCCGAAAATCCGGAGCCAACGACAATAAAATGCGGATGAGATGGGCGCACAGCCATGAGATCGTGATCGTGTGCGGATAAAGAGTGCATGGCAAGACGTGTCCGCTCTATTTAAAAATCTCGTCGCATCCGCAATCGCAGCAGATCACGAAAACTGCGCCAGCCGTCTCGAAGCGAACGAAACTTTGTGTCTCGATCATTAATCCACTCAACAGGCAATCCCTCCACACGCAGGTGAAGTTTCTTGGCGATGAGCAGAGCTTCGACATCAAATACAAATTCATCCACGCGTGTGCGCGAAAAAATGCTGCGTGCGGCATTACGCCGAAAGGCTTTAAATCCGCATTGTGTGTCCTTACGGCGAGTCAATCCCAGCAGCCGCGCAACACGATTGAATCCTCGTCCCGCTTGCTCCCGCAGAAAATGCTGCCGCACATGAATCACACTTTGTGGATGGCGTCGGCACCCTATCGCCACGTCAACCTCGGGGTGCAAATTGAGATGATTTACAAACGACACCACATAATGCAAGGGCACGCTGAGATCAGCATCCATAAAAAAAATAATTTCGCCCGTGGCTTTCATCATTCCTTCACGCACGGCAAATCCCTTGCCACGATGTCCCGCATTTTCATGCACCTTTACCAGCGAAGAATCGCCCGCTGCGGCACGCGCCACTACAGCCGTGGCATCCCCTGATGGCTCGGCGATAATTAAAATTTCCTGCAAACGTGGAAAAGTTTGTGCCAACTCGCAAAGTTCCGTAATCGTGCGCTCTATGCGCCGCTCCTCCGCGTAGGCCGGAATGACAATTGACACGTTTTCGCTCGTAATTTCTGCCATATTCACCCCGCCTTATGTCATTTGCCACCACAGCTCGCCGCGTGCCATGGGATATGATTGTCATTCTTGTGCTCGCCGCCGCGCTGCGCCTGACAGCATTGGGATTGAAAGCCCCACATTTCGACGAAGGCGTGAATGGATGGTTTGCCGATCGTCTGCGCGAAACGGGAACCTTCATTTATACAGCGGATAATTTTCATGGGCCTTGGCATTTTTACACCGTCTTTTTGTCTCAAGAATTGCTTGGGCGCAATGTCTGGTCGCTACGAATCCCGGCGGTCGTGGCGAGTTTGCTGTGCATTCCTGTCATATTCCTATTCGCTCGATGGTTTGGCCGCACGGCCATTCGTTGGGCCGCATTGGCCTTCGCCCTATCACCAGCGTGCGTGTTTTACGGACGTTATTCAATCCATGAACCGTGGTTTGTTTTATTCACGATGCTAGGGACGTGGGGAGTACTCGCTCTATGGCGTGAACGTGATCGTGCCGGGCTGTGGGCCGCAGTATTGGGGCTGACGGGAATGATTCTTAACAAGGAAACGACGCTCATTCATGGTGGAGCCTTGGCTATTTCTGCGGGTGTATTTGCAGCATGGAGCAAAGTCTCGCCGGTGCGTCCCTCGATGCCTCGTGCCGCAGAACGCGGTTGGGCCCTGCATGACGCTGGAATCGCCATGATGGTCGCCACTTTTCTTTACGTGTTTTTTTACTCCGGCAATTTTTTCAATCCTTCCGGCCTCCTCGGGCCACTCGAAGCAATGACGGCATGGACAAAAACGGGCATCGCGGCCAACGGCCATGACAAAGCAACTTACGAATTGGTTCCCTTCGTTAATTATTACTGGCTCGCCCTTCTCGCACGTTACGAATGGCCCGCATTACTTGGGTTAGTGTGGTCTGTGCGTTACGCATGGCCGAGCCCTGCGGTTCCGCGATTGACGGCAATTTTTGCGGCGGGCGTTCTCCTTGCTTATTCCCTCGTGCCCTACAAAACCCCTTGGTGCATGGTGTCACTCATCTGGCCGTGGTTTCTTTTCTTCGG
>JBDHQL010000094.1:0-4808 GCA_039807035.1 Chthoniobacterales bacterium | reverse complement strand
AATAATTTATTCCCGGACCTCACCGTCGCGGGGCAGGCATGGATTCTTCTTGGGCTGACCGCCCTGATGCTTTTTGCTCCGAAAATTTTGCTATTTCTCCGTGCGCTTACCGATTCGCGACTGCGGCAGTCCTTTGGTGGAATGGTTAAAATTTCGAGCGGAATTCTGATTGAGTTTATTTTTTCCACATTGCTTGCGCCGATCCTCATGTTGCTCCATACGAAATTCCTCGTGTCCATGTTTTCCGGCCTCAGCGTGCGATGGGGAACTCAACCACGAGGGGCGACGAGCACACCGTGGTCTGTGGTGCTTCGGGCCCATCTTGGCCACACCATTCTCGGCATCCTCTGGACTTTGTGGGCTCTTTATCTTGGATTGGGTGTCTTTCTTTGGTCACTGCCTGTTTTACTTGGTCTTTTGGTCTCCATTCCTCTCTCAAAATTTACCAGCAGCCCAGACGTTGGACGTTTGTTACGCCGGGCCAATCTTTTGGCGTGTCCGCATGAAAAATCCGCATCGCGCTCCGGTCATTTGTCGCAGGAGGAGTCGCCTCATGAAAGTACTCAGTTTCACCCCTACCACGGTTTCAGCCGCGCCGTAGTGGATCCTTATCTCAACGCCATTCACGTTGCGTTGCTCGACCAGCCTTCTGAGGCGTCATCTACCTTGCCTCGGGAGGTTTCTGAAATTTTAATCAACGAAGGGCCCGGGAGCCTTGGTGAAAAAGACCTCAAGGCAATTTTGCAAGATGGTGATATTTTATTGAAACTCCATCGAAGAATTTGGTCCGCAGAATTGCTCACCGTTGCTCCATGGTGGCGTCGCGTAATTACGCATTATCGCAGGTAGTTGCTCCATCTTCCGCCCAGCCTACGGCCCACATCTTGCACCTAGATTTTTTTAATCCTCAACGGGCGCACGTTCGAGGGCGGCGTTTTCGAAACGGGTAAATTTGTCAATGAAGGTGAGAGGGATTGCACCGGTGGGGCCGTTGCGTTGTTTGGCGATGATGAGTTCGGCCTTTCCACTGAGATCTCTCTTAGCATCGGGGTCTTCTTCGTAAACTTCAGGGCGGACTAACAAGGTGACGACATCGGCATCTTGTTCGAGAGAGCCGGATTCGCGCAAATCGGAGATGCGCGGCTTGCCGCCACCGCGTTGTTCGGGCTGACGGTTGAGCTGGGCAAGAACGATGATGGGGATTTCGAGTTCTTTGGCGAGAGCTTTGATGCCAGAAGAAATTTCGGCGATTTCAATTTGGCGGTTTTCTTGACCGCGTTTCGAAGGGGAGCGGCAGAGTTGGAGATAATCAATGGCGATTAGTTCGACTCGTTGGCGTTCGCGCATCCGCCGAGCTCGAGAACGCAAATCCATAATAGTTAAGCTCGGGGTATCATCAATAAAGATGGCACTTTCGCTTAAAGTTGCAGCGGCATCGTTGAGCTTGGCATGGCCTTCTCGCTTCACAATCCCCGAGCTAATGTCCTTCATATTAACGCGAGCTTGTGAACAAAGCATACGTTGCACGAGCTGTTGGGTGTTCATTTCGAGGCTGAAAACACCCACGGCTTTGGGATTTTCGCGATGAAGCGCCACATGTTCGACGATGTTCATGGCCAGTGCGGTTTTTCCCATGGCAGGGCGTGCTGCAATGATGATCATTTCGCCGGCGTGAAGGCCGTCGGTCATGCGATCAAAAAGTGTGAACCCTGTTTCGAGTCCACTAATCTGTCCGCGTCGCTCATACATCTTTTCAATGTTGGCCAATGCGCTGAAAACTTCATCGTACATGCTCGGTGCCGTTTTACGAAGGCGGTTTTCTCCAATCGCAAAAACTTGCTTTTCAACATCGTCAATCAATTGTGGAACATCCGACTGCTCTTCGTAGCACCGGGTGATAGAGTCGGTGCATACCGAAATCATACTTCGCAGAAGGGCTTTTTCGCGGATGATATCGAGGTAATATGGAGCGTTGGCGGCGGTGGGAACATAGCCCAGCAATTCGGCCGTGACGCCCGGACCGCCTACCGCATCGAGGAGATTGAGGTTCGCCAATTTTTCATTGAGTGTGATGAGATCAATGGGTTGGTTGGCCGCCCACATTTCGGTGAGGACGCGATAAATGGTGCCGTGGGCAGGAAAATGAAAGGACGATTCTTCAATGCGTTGCTCAATGCAGTCGGTGAGGACTTCACGGGAGGACATCAGGATGGAACAAAGCAATCCCTTTTCCGCGTCGAGAGACTGCGGAAGCTGGCGGGCAACGGCCGTAGCGTCGGAGGTGTGAGTCGCCGTCCGCCGTGGAGTAGAGGAACGGCGTTTGGATGCGGGGGCACCTTTAAGATCAGCGGGTGTAGTCATGGTTTAGAGGAAAGTTGCTCCCGTCTATTTTATGGGAGGGAGGGTCTATTGTGCGCCTAACAATGCCATGGGGTCAATGAAGGCGAGAAAATGGCCATCATCCACACACGCACGAATTATAGTCGAGTGGATTTCTCCTCGATTATTCGCCCTCGGGTGCCTTTTTAGCAGACCGCCTTGCACGCGGTTTGGCGGCGGTATCACTATCCTCTTCTCCTTCCGCTTTAGGAGGAGTTTTGGCGGTCACATTGACTTTGAGCGTGGCGTGAACCTCCGCATGAAGCCGCACTTCGATTTGGAAGTCGCCGGTTTCTTTGATGGGGCGTTCCAGCACAATGCGATGACGGTCAATGTCACGACCCATCTCGGCTTTGACGCGATCTCCGATGTCTTTGGCGGTAATAGCGCCGAAGGCTTTGCCCGTTTCTCCGGTTTCCAAAATAAAGGCCAAACGGAGTTTGCCGAGACGGCGGCTGAGTTCGTTGGCTTCATTAAGCTCTTGCGCCTCACGTTCCGCACGGCGTGCTTTGAGCGAGTTGGTCATACGGAGCGTGGCGGGCGTGACTTCGTGCGCCATGCCGCGTGGGACGAGAAAGTTGCGGGCATAACCTTTGCGAACGCGCATGACATCGGCTTCGGCACCAAGGTTAGGAAGATGAGTGGTCAAAATGACTTCAGTGTGAGACATAGCTGTAAAATTCGAGACGAAAGAAAATCTTGCGCAGGATGCGCTTTGAGTGTCAATCCAAGATCATTTTTCCAAGCGCAGTGGCTGGAAAAGTTCCGTTTGGAGACGCGTGATGAGTGCATCTGCTCGATCCAATGGTGCCAATGGCCCACACCCTTCCAGGCGATCTAATCGCACCGTGGGATGTGCCGCTGAAATTTCCGGAGATTCCCCCACATTGTGTGTGGGTTGCCAAATGGTGACGGGCACACAAACGCTTTCTAGTCGTGGCAACGGTACGATGTTTAAGCGTCCCGAAAGAATTCTATCCACGGCCCATGCCGCGCCGTACTGCCGCGCAAATGAGGAAAAAACTGACACGGGTTCTGTCAAATTGAGCGATGTTTCTGCACTGCGGCGTGAATGAAGCCAGCGTTCGAGGCGTGTGGGCGAAGAAAAATGCGTTTCATAGAGCCAATGGCGTCCTCGACGTGTCCATTTGGCGAGGCGCACGGCTGGCGGAATCCAAGGTGCCGACCATCCCATCGTTCCTGTTGGATGAAAAAGTATGAGGCGTGATGCCAGCTCGGGGTGTTGTGCTGCGGTAAGGAAGGCAAGTGCCGCACCTATGCCTGAGCCGATGAGAATCGGACGTCGCCCGCCGCAGGTGGCACGCACAAACTCTTGTAAACATTGGGCATAATCTTCCGCACGAAGGGAACGATCGGGACGTTCGCTTTCTCCGAAACCAATCCAATCGGCTGCAAACACGCGATGAGTTTCTGCAAATGTCGGATAAACTTTTGACCACTCGTAAGACGCAGCACCGGGAAAAAAATCATGCAAAAAAATTAACGGCTCCCCGTTGCCACTCAAGTGATAAACCACTTGCCCTCGCGTGGTGCGTTGGACACGACGCGCAAAAACGGAGGGGGAAATAATATCGGGCAGGGAAGGCTGAGGTTGCGGACGTGAGCGCAATCGAAAGGCAACGACAGCCGCTCCAAGTAATCCGGCACCAAGGCCGATGCCCGCCTTTTTTTTCCAGGACCCCGCCATAAGGCTAGGCAAATTCTACGCCACGTTCGCCGCGTTCAATATGCCCAATAATGCGGCCACGCAAACGTTTTGCGATGGAAGGTGCGTCATTTGCTGACATTACAAGTACCATGCCGACGCCTAAGTTGAAGACGCGGCGCATTTCCTCGTCGGAAACTTTTCCTGCCTCTTGAATGATGCGGAAAAGCGTGGGAATGCGCAGTTGCTTTTTGGAAATGACGGCACGGCAGTTGGCTGGTAAAACGCGCGGCAAATTATCGAGAAGTCCACCGCCGGTGATGTGTGCGGCAGCGTGAAGGGCGCGTGCTGGTACGGAGCGAAGAGCAGGTTCGTAATTGCGATGAACACGTAATAATTCGTCGGCGACCGTTCCGCGTAATCCGGGCAGCCGATCATGAACGTCCAGTTTGAGTTTTCCGAGAATGACCTGACGCGCCAAGGTGTAGCCATTGGTGTGTAGTCCATTGGAGGGGAGTGCTACGAGAGCATCGCCCGGGCGAACTCGGGAGCCGTCGAGGATATTTTTGCGATCTACAACGCCGACGATACAGCCAACCAAATCATAATCGGCTCCATGATAAAGTCCGGGCATTTGTGCGGTTTCTCCTCCGAGAAGAGCGCAGTCCGCACGGCGACAAGCACGCGCTAGGCCGGCGACAACTTCGGTGAAAACCTTCGGATCAAGTTTCCCTGCGCCAAGGTAATCCAAGAAAAAAAGCGG
>JBDHQL010000093.1:0-4935 GCA_039807035.1 Chthoniobacterales bacterium | reverse complement strand
AACCGGCCACAAGAATAACACCAAACAATGCAACGACTCGCATTCCTATCGAAGGTGCAAAAAGCAAATTGGGAAAAAAATACATCGCTCCGAAGCATACGAAGCCCAATCCCACGGATCCCAAAATACACCGGCCTGTCGTTGTCAATAATGCACGTGTTTTCAACGTACCGACATGCCATGTCATGAGTACATACAAAGCAAAGAAGTTAATCACTGCCGCAATTGCCGTTGAAAGTGCCAAGCCGCGATGTCCCAAATCCATTCGAAAAATAAAAAACCAATTAAGAAAAGCGTTAATGCCGATGGATGCAAAACTCACCAACATCGGTGTCCATCGCCGATCAATCGCATAAAAGGCCGGGGACAAAACTTTGATGCACGAATATGCTACGAGCCCCAGTGCATAAAGTTGCAATGCCAAGGCACTGTTGAGAGCGTCTGTCGCCCCAAAGTTTCCATGTTCGTAAATGAGGCTGATAATCGGATGCGCCAAAAAATACAGACCGACCGCAGAAGGCAAGGTGAGAAAAACAGCCAATCGCAAAGCTCGCCCCAACGTCGGCCCAAAGTCCGCTCGATCCTCACTCACCGCAATGCGTGACACCACCGGCAAGGTGATGGTTGCAACGGCGACTCCGAAAACACCCAGCGGAAGTTGCATGAGGCGAAAGGCATTATTAAGCCAAGCAGGTGCCGAAATACCCACGTGCATCGCAAAACTCGTATTCACGAGCACATTGATTTGTACAGCGCTCGCGGCAATGACCGACGGAATCATTAAATCCAGAATTTTCTTCACTCCCGGGTCCCACCATCGGAAATCCAATCGAAATGTGAATCCGGCCCGCTTGAGAGCCGGCAATTGGAACACAAACTGCAACAACCCGCCAATCAACGTTCCCAAGGCCAACCCCAACAAGGCCCGTTGACCAAATGGCAATCCAGGCAATGTCTCACTCCGCGTATGATGGATAACTTGGCGAATGAAATCCGGTTCAAGCCACCACGCGAGAAAAACACCACCGAGAATGGAGCCGATATTAAAAAAACTCGAAGCCAGCGCTGGCACGCCAAACACATTGCGGGCATTGAGCATGCCCATGACCAACGCCGCCAAGGACACTAGTAAAATAAATGGAAACATCACGCGTGTCAGCAACACGACAAGCCCCTTCCATGCCATGACCTCCGGCGATGCACCCCAAGTGATGAGGTCAAATAATGGCTCAGCCAACACAATCCCCAAAATCGTCACCGCACTCATGAACACCACCGTGAGCGTGAACATTTTCGAGGCCAGCACCCATGCCCCGCCATCGCCTTCCGTCTTCACCTTGCGGCTAAATACCGTGATAAACGCCGTAGAAAGTGCGCCTTCTGCAAACAAATCACGCAGCAAATTCGGAATACGAAATGCCACAACAAAAGCGCCCAATCTTTCTCCGCCAAAAATGGCGCTGAATAAAATCTCCCGTACCAATCCGAGTACTCGCGAAAGCATGACAGCGGCCGCGACGACGAAGCTTGCGCGTGTGTTGAGTTTCTCCTTACTCATGCGCTGCCCTGCGTAAACGATCCATGATGGCCATGCCGAGCCCAGATTCCGAAATTTCGTGCGCATAAATGCGAGAAACACCCGATGCATCCAGCCTCCGCAACGCCGCAAACAAATGCGGTGCGGCTTCCAGAGGATTGCTTGATAAATTTTCCACCTCAGCAAAGCCCGTCATTTCTTTTCCGAAAGTCAGCAACCCACTCCGCGTTGCATCCTCAGGAAGACATTCTCCCACTGCTAAAATATGCAAAGGCGTTCGTGGTGCATAATGACTTTTCATCATACCGGGTGCAGACACTGCACCGGCCTCCGCTACGCACCGCACCGGCGCAAATTTCTCTAACTGCTCTTGCGTAATCGGGCCCGGACGCAGCAACACCAAGCACTCCGCCTCCACGGCGACGATTGTAGATTCTAATCCGTGACAACACGGGCCGCCGTCTAATACCAAAGGGATCCGGCCTTCTAACTCCTCCACCACATGCTCCGCTCGCACAGGACTAATACGCCCAAAGCGATTGGCACTGGGTGCTGCAATGGGATGACCTAGATTTTTCAGTGTCGCTTGCATTACCGGATGCGCACTGCATCGCAACGCCACCGTCGGCAAACCCGAGCGCACCAAATCCGGAATCCTCTCGCTCGCCGGCAACACCATCGTTAAAGGCCCGGGCCAAAAATTTTCTGCCAATCGAAGCACCAGTTTCTGCACATCACCGCGCACTATAGTAAAACTATGAATATCTTCCGCATCCTCGACATGCACAATCAGCGGGTCAAAAGACGGACGTTCTTTTGCTGCAAAAACTCGAGCGACAGCCGCCGGATTTAATGCGTCGCAACCGAGGCCGTACACCGTTTCCGTCGGCAACGCAACAATCTCGCCCTTCGCAAGCAAACGTGCTGCTTCGCTCGCCGCAAAGGCAATCTGCGACGCATCATGCGCCGGAAGTACGCATGTTGTCATAGGAAAAAAGTGAACAAGCCGAAAATCACAAACGGCGAGATTCTGTCTGCTGGCATGTTTTTTTCCAATATGCAATTGACGATTCTTCACGGGGAAGCCATAAGAAAAGTCGGTCGTGAGATGGCGCGTTAACAATCCCCCAATTCTATGGCTCAAGGTCTAATCAAGTGGTTCAATAACAAAAAGGGATTTGGCTTTATTGCGAATCCCGATGGCTCTGGCAACGATATCTTTGTCCACTATTCTGAAATACGTGGCGACGGATTCAAAACGCTCGAGGAAGGCGATTCGGTCGAATATGATCTCGCCCCCAGCGAGCGAGGCCTCAAAGCCATCAACGTTGTGAAAGCCTAAACGTGTACCGCAACTTGGTTCTCGTCGGGTTTATGGGTTCCGGCAAATCCAGCATTGGCCGCATCCTTTCCTCGCTTACCGGCTACGCCTTTGTGGACACCGATCAACTTCTCGAACAAGAAGCCGGACTCCCCATTCCCGCAATTTTTAAGCAATACGGAGAAGAACATTTTCGTGAGTTGGAAACCGCCGTGTTGCGCCGCCTTGTAGGGCGTCTCGGTCTCATCGTGGCCACGGGCGGCGGTGTTATTCTCTCGCAAGAAAATCGAACTCTCCTACGTGAAATTGGCCCTGTCATTTGGCTTGATGCCAGCACCGAGCATTTGCACCGCCGCGTAAAGCGCAGCAAGCGTCCTCTCCTCCAAACCGAGAATCCACGCCACACACTCGAAACTCTCTACCGTGCGCGTGAGCCGCTTTATCACGAAGCATCGGACATCCGTATTGACTCCGAAAATCTCACTCACCAACAAACCGCCGATACGGTTCTTGCTGCGGTAGAGAAAATTTGTCCCTGATAAAATTCCTTTGCGATTGAAAAAGCGACGCTATGCAGTCAGCCTCATGATATGCGTTTTTTGCCTCGTAGTGTAACGGTAGCACAAGTGACTCTGGATCACTTTGTCATGGTTCAAATCCATGCGAGGCAGCTAATCCTCCAGCGATGCGCGTCTGCAAATACGGAGACTTGATAACAAGGCCACGATGTTAGAACTTTCCTCGTTGTGACCTCGGAAACCACTTCTCCCTCGGACGACAAAAGCAAGCCCCTTCGCCTCGCGATGCTTGGGATGCTCCCGGGCAATGGCCACCCCTATTCATGGTCGGCAATCGTGAACGGATACGATCCTCTCAAAATGGCTGCGTGTCCTTACCCGATGATTTCACAATATCTCGGGGCGCAACCTTTGGAGAGTGTTCGTATTCCGGAGGCGCAGGTAACGCATGTATGGACGGATAATCCTGCGGAAGCTCCACTCGTCGCCGCAGCGGCAAAAATTCCGCACGTCGTCAAACGCCCGGAGGATGTTATTGGCGCGGTGGATGGCGTGCTCATTGCGACGGATGATGGCACCGATCATGTCCGGAGAGCACAGCCCTTTATCGAGGCGAAAATCCCCGTTTTTATAGACAAGCCATTGGCCATTACTCGCAAAGAATTGGCGCAATTCATTGCGTGGAAAAAAGCCGGGGCGCAAATTCTTTCCTCAAGTGGAATGCGGTATGCACCCGCCTTAAATCAACTTCGCGGGAAAACTTGGCGATGGATCACAAGCGTCGTCTGCAAAAATTGGGAGCGCTATGGCATTCACGGTTTAGAAGCTGTCTATACGATTTTAGGCGCAGGATTTCTTCACGTTCGCTGCGAATCACAACCCGGATCCGATATTGTGTATTGTCTGCACCGCGATGGCAGCCAGGCAAGCATCGCCCTGATTGATGACGCCGTAGGAAGCGCTTGGACCATTCATGCCTACGGTACGGAGGAGGAATGTACTGTACGACTGACGGATACCTACCCGACATTTCGCAACCAACTTCTTGCGGTCATTACGTGGATGCAAACGGGGAAAAGCCCCTACCCCTTCGAGGAAACAATCGAATTGATGGCTATTCTCATCGCTGCTTTGGAAAGTCGAAAGCGTGGAGGTGAAATGATGAGAGTGAGCTCAATTCTCCACGAGGTGGAGCAAGAGAATTTGGGCTGAGAATTCTCCGGCGAAGGACAAAGTCAGGCGATTTCCGTCAAGGCAGGCGGTTTCGTGCGGAAATTGATGCGTTAAGGCCCATGCCCCTTCGGGTAAATCGAGAGCTACTTTTTCGGGTGCCTCTTTGAAAGCATGGGCGACAACGAGCGCAGAGCGGCGGTCGTCGCTCACGCGAACGACGGCCTGCCAGCCGGTAGGATGACGCCAGCTTGGGCCGATCGTGCCGAAGCGACGGCTGGTTCCATTTTTGATCACCGGCACGGCAAGGCGATAGAGATTTTGGGCGCGAAGAATGATTTCCCATTGCTCGTCATTCAAACGGTTGATGTCACCGGAGAGACACATGC
>JBDHQL010000006.1:0-23248 GCA_039807035.1 Chthoniobacterales bacterium | reverse complement strand
GACGCGCCCCTTGAGGGCGGCGTCGAGAATCGGGCCTTTATTAGCACGACGGCGACGGTTAATGCAGGTCTTGACATTGTGTTTCGCGGAAACAGCACCCATTTTGCAAGTGATGGCGCTTTTGTGGGAAATTGGCTAACGGCGGGAGTGACCACTTTTAAGGCGTATGTGAAGCATAATGCGCCGGTGCCCCTAAACTTTTTTGTCCGCCTCAATGCGGGAGGTATGGGTTATGCGGCGTGCAGCAATCCCATTGCCGTTAAGCCCAACGAATGGGTCTTAATTAGTATTCCAATTATAGATTCACTCGGACCTTCGGGTATATGGCAATCTTATGAGGGCGCGGGAAAAAAGTTTGAGGCAGTATTTGCAAGCATCAAAGATATTCAGGTGGGGCTAGATGCCGCCCAACCTGCGGATGTCGTGGGCAATACCTATTATGTCAGCTTAGCGAAAGTCTCTACCGGCGTACTTAAATTTGCGAAATGCTCGGAACCCGAATCTCAACATAAGAATTGTTTGTAAACCTCACGTTTTCCTAAGTCTAAATATCAAACCTATCTATCATTATGACAAAAACAACATCACCAGCCGGTATCATGGGGCGTCTGAAAGCCGATACAGCAGAACAACATATCATTGCTGAATCGAAGCCACTTGAAGCCGATCTTATCGAAGGAAAAATCCGCCCTGAGCATTATAGAGATTATCTTGCTCAACGTTGGTTTATACATCGCGAACTTGAAGCCGCCACAGATCGCGCCGCCGCGTTGGATAGTCGCCTTTCGGCATTGAGATTACCGGAACTTTATCAAACGGCAAATATAGAAGCTGATCTTGCTCATGTTGGCGCAGAAACAACATCCCTTAAACCGCATCCCGGAACCAAAGCTTTGACGGATTTTATTCGTCAGGCCGACGTTGCGCCATTGATGGGGATTTATTATGTCTTTGAAGGAAGTAAGAACGGAGGCACCATGGTTGCCAATTCGCTTGCGAAGGCATGGAACCAACCGGAAGACCGCACGGGCTTACGCTATCTCAATCCACATGGCGACGCTCAACGTGCGACATGGATGCAATTTCGCCGAGAAATGAATGCAATCGCATGGACGGATGAAGAGCAAGCCGCCATGATTCAAGGTGCCCAAGCCACCTTCGATCTTGTGGCTCAAATTGACGACGAAACTTACGCTGCGTAAGAATAATCTCCTCTTATATAATGTTCCCTCGGAGGAAAATCAGCGATGATTCTCCTCTGAGGAAGCGAACTCGTGAAAAACTGTCATTGAGGATTAGGGCCTGTCAAGGATTTACCTTAACAGGCCCTAATTAAAAACATCACCCCCGGACGTACTCCCGAGCAATTGCGCGAGTTGCGGCAGATTCTTGGATTGCACCTAAGCACAGACGCGGAAACCATCGAAGCGGCAGCGGAACACGCCAAGGCCGAGGACAAGCGGCGGCGAGCTTGCGAGATTTTCGGAACGCCATTTAGTCCGGCCCCCTTTGAAGGAATCCAAGGCGAAAAGCGCGACGGGCTTTCTACGGAAACGCTCAAGAAGGTTGAAAAGATTTTGGGACTTTTACCAAGCGAACCCCCTATCCGAGAGGAACGCATAAAGGTATTGATAGAATTGCAAGCCAAGGCCCGAGAAGTGGCCGGCAAGCCCCCACTTTCCAAGGCGGAAGCGTTCGAGGCGGCGGCGTGTGAGTTGGATAAAAGCGGCGCGGAAGGTTGACCAATGGCGACGGCAAGGGAAAGACAGCACGGGCGCGTGAGAGCGCGGCAGATTGCCGAGCTTATGGCGTTGCTACGGGAAACTTACCCCGAGATTACCACCAAGCAAGCGGAAGGATTAGCGAGGGCAATAGCAATGAAATCGAAAATCAACCCTCGTTTGAACGAGGCGCGAAAAGCCCTTTTCGGAATAGCCTCGGAATAACCCCTTCCCATTTGGGAACGCCCCCCTTCCCATCTCGCGGCAGCGCAAGGCATCTAATCCCATGTTGCCCCCACGTGGGATTGCACGCCACAGCCTACGATAAAAAGCCCTTCCGTGACATTAAAAACTAATGCTGACATTGGCAAAACTGTTGTGACTTTGCCTTTTTAAGAGCGGCGAAAATTGCTATAAAACACTGTCGAAAGGAGAGTTAGAATGGAGGGAGCGGGCAGAGGGAATCGAACCCTCATAGCCAGCTTGGAAGGCTGGAGTTTTACCACTAAACTATGCCCGCAGACTCTTCCTAGTTTCTCCATGGAAGCTTGCACGTCAAGGTGGTTTTACGGCACATAATAGGCGGATGGCTTCTTTGTCTTCATCCACCCACAATTCTCGCTCGGCGCTGTGGGCTTATGTTTTGCCTTTTGCCGTGTTTATGGCGGCGATGTCCTTGGTGTCGGGCATCGGACTTTTTGCCCCCGCAGAAGGTGCGCCGCTGTGGTTGTCGCAGCCGGTTTATTGGGTGTATCCGCTTCAAACGCTGCTTTGCGCGGCGTTGTTGATTTGGTTTTGGAAAGATTATGAATGGGGAAAATCGTGGGGAATCTTTACGGGTGTTGCAGCGGGGCTGGTGGTGCTGGCACTTTGGATTTCTCCCCAATGGATTTTCGGCGCTGCCCCGCGCATGGAGGGATTTAATCCGGAAACTTTCGCGGATTCTCCGGCGTTGTGGTGGGGCACGGTAAGTTTTCGTTTTCTACGCTTGGTGATTGTGGTGCCTTTATTGGAGGAAATTTTTTGGCGCGGGTTTTTAATGCGTTATCTCATTAAGGAAGATTTTACCCATGTTGCCTTTGGGGCGTTCACGACTTTTTCCTTTGGAGCGGTCGTTGTGCTTTTTGGCCTTGCGCACTGGGGGCCGGACTTCTTTCCGGCGATTTTGACAGGCGTTATTTACAATTTAGTGGCGATGAAAACGCGGAGCCTTGTGAGTTGCGTGGTGGCGCACGCTATCACGAATTTGGGTCTTGGCATTTACATCATGCAGACAAAGCAGTGGGGATTCTGGTAATCATTTTTCATGCCCTTAAATTGCGGCCTCGCCCAAATCAATACGACCGTTGGAGATTTTGTCGGCAACACCGATAAAATTTTGCGGGCCTACCGTGAGTTGGTGAATGCCGGTGCGGAGTGCGTCGTCACGCCGGAGTTGGCCGTGTGTGGTTATGCGCCGATGGACTTAGCTTTTCGCCCGGAGTTTCTTCATGAGGCAGATCGTCATGTGGATATTCTCACGTCGCACACGGAAGAGGTTCCGCTCATCGTCGGTACCATCGAAGCTAATATGGGGCGTCATGGGCGTCCGTGTTTGAATAGTGCCGTTGTTTTGCAAAATGGGCGACGCGTTACGACGGCGATTAAATCGCTATTGCCCACGTATGACGTCTTTGATGAGGGGCGTTATTTTGAGCCGGCAACACGCGTGACGACGGCCACCATTGCGGGGCGACGTGTGGGCATTACGATTTGCGAAGACTTGTGGACGGCGGAATATTTACCACGAAATTATTACGGGCATAGTCCGGTGGAAACTCTGCGGCGTTCGGGGATTGATTTTCTGCTTAATTTGGCAGCGTCACCTTTTGAAATAGGAAAACATGCGCGACGCCAAGCAATGATGTCCGAGATCGCACGAGCGTCGCGAGTGCCGTTGGTGTCCGTCAATCTCGTGGGCGGCAATGACCAATTAGTTTTCGATGGCCATTCTTTTGCGCTCAATGCGGATGGCTCGTTGGCGGTCGTGTTGCCGGGCTTTGTCGAAAGCAATGTCGTGGTTCACATTCCCGAAAAAGCGATCGTCGAATCTCGTTCCGACATTGCCAATGTGCATGATGCGTTGGTGCTTGGTTTGCGTGATTACCTTGGGAAGTGCGGCTTCTCTCAAGTGGTTGTGGGATTAAGCGGCGGCTTGGATTCCGCTGTCACGGCGGCTTTAGCGGTCACGGCACTTGGTCGGGAAAAAGTTCTCGGCGTGACGATGCCCGGGCCATTTTCCTCACAAGGAAGCATTGATGATTCTCTCGCTCTCGCAAAAAATCTCGGCATCACATGTCATCAAGTCCCCATTATTGCAGCGTATGATGTGCTGCGAGAGCAGTTGGCGGATGTTTTCCAAGGACAAAAAGAAGATGCGACGGAAGAGAATTTGCAGGCGCGTTTGCGCGGGATGACGTTAATGGCGATTTCGAATAAATTCCACAGCATGGTTCTTACGACGGGAAATAAAAGCGAGTTGGCGGTGGGTTATTGCACGCTCTATGGCGACATGGCGGGAGGGCTGGCCATTATTTCCGATGTGCCGAAAACGATGGTTTATCAGCTGGCAGATTATATCAATCGGCATAACGAAATTATTCCGCGTTCCACGATCGAAAAGGCACCAAGTGCAGAGCTGCGTGCGGGGCAAAAAGATCAGGACACCCTGCCGCCCTACGACGTTCTCGATAAAATTCTGCAGCTTTATATCGAGGAAGAATTAAGCGCGGACGAAATTATTGCCCGAGGTCTTGCGGCGGAGACGGTGCGTTGGGTGACATCGCGTGTGGATGCCAATGAATACAAACGTCAGCAAGCAGCTCCCGGAATCAAGGTCACATCGAAAGCCTTTGGCATCGGGCGCCGAATGCCCATTGCGCAAAAATTTCGCAGTTAAAAATGAACCAGCTTCTCGTTGTCATCGTTGCCTTTCTTTTGGGTTCCATCCCGACAGGTTATCTCGTGGCGAGGGCGCGTGGTGTTGATATTCGTCAACATGGCAGCGGAAACATTGGAGCGACGAATGTCTTCCGCACGCTGGGAAAGCCGCTGGGCATTTTCGTTTTTTTTGCGGATGCGCTGAAAGGCTACGTGGCCGTGTGGCTCGCGGCACACTTCGGAGGTACGGCAGCGTGGCCAAGCATTGTTGCTGCGGTGGCGGTGATTGCGGGGCATAATTACACACCGTGGTTGGGATTTAAGGGGGGTAAAGGCATTGCCACATCGGGAGGTGTTCTTATTGCGTTGGCACCGTGGGCGGCATTGGTTGGCGTGGGTGTTTGGGTAATTCTTTTTTACACGACGCGTTATGTTTCTCTCGCTTCGATTGGTGCTGCCGCTTCACTTCCTCTTGTGGTGGGAGTGTTGTGGTCATTAGATGCCGGCGGGAATGCCTTGCTCTGGGGATTTATGTCCCTCATTTCCGCGCTCGCTATCTGGCGCCATCGCGCCAACATTCAACGCTTGCGAAATGGAACGGAATCTCGTTTTAGCCGAGGAAAAAAATCGTGAAATATCCGAAAACAATCTCTGTCATTGGCGCGGGTGGCTGGGGCACGGCACTCGCGCAGCTTCTTTCTCAGCGGGGTGTACCGATTACCATTTGGTCGCACGAAAAAGCCCAGGCGGAAGAAATAAATTCGCGCCACACGAATGAACGATTTCTCGCGGGCGTTACATTGGCACCGACGATTCTCGCGACGAGTGAGATGGATGTTGCGGCGGATGCGGACTTAATTTTGGTCGTGCCGCCTTCGCAGTTTCTTGGGGGCGTGGTGAAGCAACTTGCGCAGGCAGGCGTTCGTGAGGGGGTGCCCTTGTTGTGTTGCACTAAGGGGTTGGAGCATCATACAGGGCGACTCATGACACAGGTGCTTGAGGCGTCATTTCCCCACAATACGGTGGCAGCACTCTCTGGCCCAAACCACGCCGAGGAAGTGGCACGCGGAACACCCGCAGCGGCCGTCATTGCCGCCGATAATCGTGATTTGGCGATGACGCTTACACGTTTTTTTTGCATCGGAAGTTTTCGTACTTATGCGAATGACGATGTGGCTGGGGTGGAGTTGGGTGGTGCGTTAAAAAATATCTATGCGCTTGCGGCGGGAATTTCCGATGGTCTTGGCTTGGGCGACAACGCGAAGGCCGCGCTCGTGACGCGGGCGTTGGCGGAGCTTGTACGTCTCGGGGTAAAGCTCGGCGGACGCTCTGAAACATTTCATGGATTGAGTGGTTTGGGGGACTTAATGGTGACGTGTTTTAGCAAGCACAGTCGCAATCGCAGCGTGGGCGAACGTTTGGGGCGTGGCGAGGCGTGGGCCGACATTGAGAAAACCATGGTGATGGTGGCCGAGGGCGTTCCGACAACGCGAAGTGCTTACGAAGAAGCGCGAAAACATGATGTAGAAACGCCATTGCTGGATACGGTTCATGCCGTGCTTTTCGAGGGATTGTCGCCGCGCGACGGCCTCTTGCAATTGTTGGCGCGTGATCCCAAGCATGAGCAGGAAGCCGCGCATGATTAAACACCGCCTGATAAAACTTCGACGCGACTGGCTCTGGATTGCCGATTCGGACCGCGGTTTGGCAGCACTTCTCATTTTCCTCACGCTCTACATTTTCATCATTTATCCGTTGCTAGGCGGTGAGGTGTTGCGGGGTGGTGCTGTTGGGATTTCGTTTTCACTCATATTGGCGACAGGCATCGCTGCGACCTCCACGCATCATGCCGTGCGCATTAGCGTCGTCATTCTCGCGCTTGTTGCACTGACCTCGCATTGGGCCAATGTGATTGTGAGCGGACGCGTGGATCACATGATTTCCGTAGCGGCTGCTGCGGCGTTTTTTGCCGTTCAAGCTTGGCATTTGTCGAGGCGCGTTTTTAGCGGAGGCGATGTCAATATTTACAGCATTATGGGCGGCATCGCCGTTTACCTTGTGCTCGGCGTGATGTGGGCCAATGCCTACCTGTTTATTTATTTGGCATCGCCCACGACATTTCTTTTTGAGCCTGGTGTTCAGGCGTCCGAGCCGCCCGTGTCGGAAATGCTCTATTTTAGCTTCGTCACATTAACGACTCTTGGCTATGGCGACATCGTTCCCTTGCATCCTTTTGCGCGTTCGCTGGTGACATTGGAAGGGTTGGTGGGGCAGCTTTTTCCCGCCATTTTGTTAGCGCGTCTCGTGACGCTCTACCAAGGGTCGTCTTCGAAAAAATGAAAGTTCCGGTTGCGCCAAAGGCGTGGTCGTTCTAGCGTTAACACTATGAGCCCTATTATTGCACTCAGTGCCCCAGGTTGGCCGGAGATTCTTTTCGTATTGCTAATCATCCTCGTACTCTTCGGTGCGAAACGTCTTCCTGAATTGGCCCGTGGTCTGGGTCAGAGCCTCAACGAGTTCAAAAAGGCGCGGGATGAATTTGATCGTGAGGTAAAAAAAACGACGGTCACGTTGGAGGCAAAAGAAGCTCCCAATAAAGAAGAGCATAAGCCTTCTTAATTGCTTGTGAATCTGCGGCGCGCCAGCTTGGGAGCCGCTTTCATTGCCCTGCTTTCTGTAGGGGCAATTGCGGCGAGTGCCCAAAGCACACCTACGGAAAAAGTCGTTTTTGCAGCGTGGAATATCCGCAATTATTTACTCGATCCTCCGCAAAGGGACGGCGGGCGAGCAACACCGGCTAAGACGGAACAAGCTGCCGAGGCGGTGGTGGATGTGATTGTGCAAATAGCGCCCGATATTCTTGGTTTGTGTGAAATGGGTTCGCGTCGCGATCTCGCAGATTTTCAACAGCGTCTAAAAAAGCGCGGGCTCATTTTTCCTTATGCCACGTGGGTTGCGGGAGAGGATAAAGAGCGGCATTTGGCATTGTTGAGCCGATTTCCCATTGCCGAAACGCAGCATGTGACCAATGCCCTTGTGCGGGAACATGCGCCGAAGCAACACGTTCAACGAGGGTTCTTGGATTGCACGATTGCGGTGAGGCCGGATTTTTCTCTACGTGTGCTAGGTACTCATCTCAAATCCCGTCGTGTTGTGGTGGAGTTTGATCAAGCAGAATTCCGTCGCAAAGAGTCGCTGCTTTTGCGGCATCATGTGGAGGCGATTTTGGAGAAAAATCCGGAGACACCACTGCTTGTTTTTGGTGATTTCAATGATGTCAAAAATTCTCCTGCCGTCGCAGGATTGCTGGGGCGTGCCGGGACAAAGACCTCGCTGTCACTCGTGCCGCTTCAAGATCGCCGTGGTGAAAGTTGGACATATCATTGGGCCGCGACGGATGAATACAGCCGCGTGGACTATGTGATGGTGGGCAATGCACTGAGGCCACTTATTGATCGCCGTGCTTCGCGGATTCCTTCGAGTGTCAACTGGTCTAAGGCCAGTGACCATCGTCCGCTTGTTGTGACACTGCGCCTGCCTCGTGTTGCACCATGAAAAAATTTATCTTTCTATTTTTACTCTTCGTTGTCGGTGGAGTTCATGCTGCCTCAGATGCAGATCAAGCGTGGGCACAAATTGAAATTTTGCGGCGAGGGCCGGGAGTTCCACCTGCGGATTCGCCGGAGGAAATTGTACGTCTTGCGCGTTCTCATTTAACGAAGCAAGAAGCTGCGCTTGGAGAGTTTCTCGCGCAATTTCCCAAGGATTCGCGTCGTTACGAAGCCGGGATTGAACTTGCAGGTGTGAGTGCCGCTTTGGGTGCTTCAATTTCTGATCGTCAGCGCATTGAAAAATCCCTGCAACGTCTCGCGGCTATTGAGCAAGCGGAGGCGGCACCGACGAAGTCTCGTGCGGATGCGGCTTTTCAACGCATCACGACAACCATGCAGACGCTTAACCTTGCCGAAGCCACGCGTCCGGGAGAAACCGATCGTGCGAGCAATCTCATTCTCAAATCCGCACGCAATTTTGCCTCGCGTTATCCGGAAGACCGCCGTGCTGCGCGATTGCTGACCGAAGCCGCGACATTGCTCGACAATCAGCCCGCGCTCAAACGTAAGACCTTGGAGCAAGCCGCGAGTTTAGCGCGTGATGATGAAACGCAGCAGCGCATTGATGATGACCTCAAGCGTCTGGAACTTTTGGGAAAAGCGCCGGAGCTTTCCTTCGACACCTTGCAAGGAAAACGCTTTTCGCTTGCCGAGCAGCGTGGGCGTGTTGTGGTGCTGATTTTTTGGGCCGGCTGGTCGCCGCCCTCCGTTTCATGGATTGTAGATTTTGCCGCCTTTGCCACCAAGCTCCCAGGAAATCGCCTCACGATTGCCACCGTCAGCCTTGATCGCACCAAAGCGAATGCGGAAAAAACTCTGCAAGCTCTCAAAATCAGCGAGTGGCCGACAGCCTTTGACGGGCGCGGATGGGATAGCGCGATTGCACGGCAAATGGGTATCAACGCCCTTCCTACAGTTTTTATTTTCGACGCCCAAGGCCGTCTCCGCACCCTCAACGCCCGCGATTCCTACGCATCCGTCCTACGCCAACTTTTGCACGAACAACCGTGAAGAAACTTTTGCTTCTCAGCTTATTTGATTTTCCTAACAGCCGATCCCATTGTTTGTGCTTATGAGTTTTTCTCGATTATTTTTTGCGGTAGGGATTGGGGTATTATGCAGCATCGCGACGCACTCCGCGTTGGCTTGGGATTCGTTGGGGCATATGCTGACGGCGCAAATTGCGTGGGAACAACTCACGCCGGAAGCGCGGGCGGGAGTAGAAAAAGTGCTGGCGGATTTTAATCAGCAAAAGGCGGAGGAACGACATCCGGATGATGCGCCGTATGATTTTGTCACCGCCGCATGTTGGATGGATGACATTCGGAGTATGAAGGATCGTTATGATTTTGGAAAATGGCATTATGTGGATTTGCCATTTAATGAAGATGGTTTGCCGGTGCCACCGGATGGTGAGGGGCCGAATGTGATTTGGGGGATTGGGCGCACCTTGGATATTCTCACGGGAAAAGCGGAAGACCCGCAAATAAGCCGGGCGCAGGCGCTCTTTATGTTCACGCATTTGGCGGGCGATATTCATCAGCCGCTTCACACCACAAACCGTGGCAATGACTACGGCGGCAATGCGGTGTCTATGCGGAACATGGATTTGAGTTCCGAAGACCGCATGTTTAGCAAAAGGAAAACCGGCAACCTCCATGCTTTTTGGGACAGCTCGTACCGTCGGAGATTTCGCGATGAACGCACCGATGTAATTTACGATATGCCGGTGCATGATATTGCCAAACCCGTTCTTGGGCATAAGGCGGCATTGGAATTAATCCGCCGTGAAGCAGATTCTTTGCGGCAAAAATTTCCGAATTTGGGTGCGCCGGATTTAGACCGGCCCGAGGAGTGGGCGCAGGAGAGCCATCGTATCGGCTACGAGCTGGGCTATGGAAAACTGATTCCGCTTTCTAAAGCCGGACGCGTGACGAAGGTGGATGAACATTACGTGAACACCGCACGCGAAGCAGCAGAACAACGCCTCGTTCTCGCAGGGAATCGCATGGCCGCCTTGCTGAATAGAGCGTTTTCACCTCCCGCTGCGGAAAAATAATTTTGCCTAGGGAAAACGAAAGATGCTGCAGAGTGTTTTATTTCACTTGCGCTTTATTCGTTTCCGGCGATTGTCGCAACCGACAGTCAACAAGTTTAGGTCAGAAAGCGCATACCCTCGGGTTGAGTTAACGTTCGTGGGATTTGGCGCAGGCACCGGATAGCTTGGAGCCTGACAGAAAAATACAACGAAAGTACAACCATGGGTAACAAACTCTATGTGGGGAATCTCCCTTTCAGCAGCACCGATGACTCGCTCCGCGAACTCTTCGGACAATGTGGCAACGTGACCGACGTCATGATTGCCTTGGATCGTCAGACAGGCCGCTCGCGCGGTTTTGGCTTTGTCACGTTTTCGACGGACGATGAAGCCAACGCAGCCATTAGCAAATTTCATGGCACGGATGTCGAAGGACGCACCATTCAAGTCAACGAAGCACGCCCTCGTGAAGAACGCCCGCAAGGCGGCGGCGGTGGTGGCGGCTATCGCGGTGGCGGTGGCGGCGGCGGTTATGGCGGCGGTGGTGGCGGTGGCTATCGCGGTGGCGGTGGCGGCGGCTATCGTGGCGGTGGTGGTGGCGGTTATCGCGGCGATCGCGGTGACCGTGGCGGTTACTAAAAACCACGCAACTTAAGATCAACAAAGGGCGTCCTTCGGGGCGCTCTTTTTTTGCAAAAAATATCTCTTGAAGCACCGGTGGACGAAGACTCCGAAGGGGTGGCTTCGCTCGTCTGCCTCAAGAGACAAAGCAACATACGACGGAATGAGGAGGCGTCAAGGGGGATGGGGGAAGAGCTGAAAAGCTGAAATGCGAAAATGCTGAAATGCTGACGACTGACGACTGAAAGCTTTCCGTTTTTTCATTCCTTTACCTTGGCGTGAGGAAGAAAAGCGGAAACAATCGGCTATGCCAGCGCTGATACAAAAGCTGAAGGAGGTCTTCGGCTACGATTCCTTCCGTCCGCATCAACAGGAGATTGTGGAAAGTTTTCTCGCTCGTCGCGACGTGTTGGCGGTGCTGCCGACGGGCGCGGGGAAAAGCCTGTGCTACCAATTACCAGCGGTCATGCACGAGGGACTTACGGTGGTGGTTTCTCCGCTCATTGCGCTGATGAAAGACCAAGTGGATCAGTTGGAAGCCAGCGGTGTGACGGCGACATTTTTGAATTCGACGTTGGGCGCGGTGGAGGCGCGGAAACGTTTGGCGAATCTTTACAAAGGGCGGTATCGCTTGCTTTATCTCGCACCGGAACGACTCATGTTGCCGGACTTTTTGCCAAAGTTGGGCGAGTGGGGAATGTCGGCGTTTGCCGTGGATGAAGCGCATTGCATTAGCGAATGGGGGCATGATTTTCGTCCGGAATATCGGCAACTGCGCAAGGTGCGAAAAGTTTTTCCCGACATCCCCTTGCTCGCCCTCACGGCCACCGCCACGCCCCGCGTACGTGAGGATATTCAAACGCAATTGGAATTGCGTGAGCCGGAGATTTTCATCGCAAGCTTTAATCGCCCCAACCTCAACTACCGCGTCATCCCCAAGTCCAAAGCGTCGGCGCAAGTTGTCAGTTTCGTGCGCGAGCGTCCGGACGATGCCGGTATTGTCTATGCGCAGTCACGGCGTGCGGCGGAGTCGCTCGCCGAGGCATTGTGCAAGGCCGGTATCGAAGCCGCGCCGTATCACGCGGGGTTAAGCGCGAAGGAACGGGCGAAAAATCAAGAGGCGTTTCTTCGTGATGAAGTGCGTGTGATTTGTGCGACGATTGCTTTTGGCATGGGCATCAATAAACCCAATGTCCGTTTTGTGATTCACGCCGATCTTCCGAAAAACGTGGAGAGCTATTATCAGGAAACAGGCCGCGCCGGACGTGATGGTCTCCCTGCGGATTGCCTGCTTCTTTATTCACGCGGCGACGTGGTGAAATACCTGCGGTTCTTCGAGGAAATTTGCGGGCGTTCCATCCGTGATGAGGCGCGGGCACAGTTGGAAAAAATGACGCATTTCGCCGAGGATGATCGTTGTCGGCGTGTGGGATTACTCGGATATTTTGGCGAGGAGTGGACGGAAGAAAATTGCGGTGCCTGCGACCAATGTCTCGAACCTCGAAAAAAATGGGACGCCACAACCGATGTGCAGAAGTTGCTAAGCTGCGTGATTCGCCTTGAGCAAAAAAGCAGATTCAGCACCGGACTTAATCACGCTGTCGAAGTCCTCACCGGCAGCCGATCGGAAAAAGTTCTGCGCTGGAATCACGATGCCGTGAGTACTTATGGCATCGGACGTGACCAGCCTCGTGCTTATTGGATAGATATCGGGCGTCAGCTACTTCGACTTGGATTACTCGAAGCGACGGAAGACAAATTTGCCACGATAAGCGTCACGGAGCGTGGAAAGCAGGTATTGCGCGATCGCGAGTCTATTACACTCACACAGCCCATGATTGCCCCACCGAAGGGTCGAGAGGCCATCAGCACGTCGGCACCAAAGAAACGCCGTTCTCGCACGGGAGAGATCGAGTGTGACGAAGGGCTTTTCGAAGTGTTGCGAAAATTGCGCGCCACCATGGCTCATTCACGCAATGTTCCGCCTTACGTCGTTTTTTCGGATGTCACTCTACGCCACATGGCCCGCCGCTATCCCCGCGACGAAGTGGCCTTATTGCAAATCCCTGGCGTCGGCGAACGCAAACTCTCCAACTACGGCCCCGTCTTCCTCGCCGCCATCAGCGGCTGGCTGACGACCAAGCCAAAGCAAAAATTCGCCAGCGGTTAGAACGTATCATGCACTTTTTAAGCCCCAAAGGCGCGCTGATATCACAGCCCAGCCCAACGGGCTGGGTCTGGGTGATAGACGGTATTGCGCCCTGAAGGGGCGCGCTATTGGGTGTGAGAAAACACAGATAGGCTTCCCATTACCTCACTGCGCTCACCCTGGTATTCTCTATGGGCGCATTTCGTTAAAAGATGTATGACACGCTCTCAGCTTGCCCTTGAAAGGTTCCTGACAGGATCTAGATTCGTCTATTTTTCAAGCACCAGAAAATCCGTCGTAAGAATGCGACGCCCTTGTTCCATGGTATGCAGTCGAGCAAAAAGAACGACGAGGGAGAACTCGCGATTGCCAACGGTAAAGGGCACGCGCAGGGGTTCCTCCGATTCGACATCGCCCTTCAAATCCGCCATCGCCGAGGGCAGTAGTTCGCGTATTTTTTCTTTCCCCGAAAACACCACCAATGCGCCATCACGACTACTCACAGTAATGGATTCTCCCGCCTCATTGGTGCCAAGTTGGCAGGGCATGTCGGTCAATGGAGATGCCGGATAGATAAAACGAAATCCCTCGGTTGGAATCGCGCCACCCTTCTTCCATACGAATGTTACGTTCGAAGGGTTCATGGACAGCCCCAGCTTCTGAATGGCGAGATCAGCGATCGTCCATCGTGGAGTCTTTTTTGCATTTAACCCTAACGGCCCCGTCACATCCTCGACGGCCTGCAAACCAAAGTTGTTAGCGAGAAACCTCAAACCACTCACAATTTGTCCCTTCTCCTCGTCCGTCTGAGAATTTTTCAGCAAGAACTTCAATCGCGCACTCTGACTCCGCAGCGAAACTGTTGCTGCACTCATGGGGCCAAGAGCCGAGACAAGGGCCATGAGTGCAAGCAATCCCGTGACAAGCAGGGAACTTTTCTCCTGACGTCGAATAAAAACGATCGCGGACAAAGTGAACCAAATCCCGAACGCCAGTGCAAAATACCTCCCAAATGTGACGCCGTAGGCGTTGATGCGCTGGGCGAGCGCCACGAAAAGCAGAATGCTGAAAATCAGAAACGCGATCGGGTAAACGCGGGCAAACCATCGCGCCCATGGGCGTTCTTCGCGCTAGGGCTGCAGGAGCAACATAGCCGCCGTCCCATAAGCGCCGAGGGAAAGCATGGGGATGGCCACCATGCCATCGGGAAGTTTTTGCTGGACCAACATCAGCGCGGTGTAAGACGTGAGGATGCCGAGAAAAATAAATCCCAACGGCACCAACACCCATTGGCAAAGCCCGGCCCAAAAACCTTCGGTCCGATTTTCTTCCAAATCTTTTCCGCCATCCGGCAGAAGGACAATCACCGACAAAGGTGCCACGATAAATGCTGCGAATGACAGAACATCTAGAGGAACAGACGAGAGTTTTATCCCAAAAAGTTTTTCCACGCTGAGTACAGCCAACTGAAGCCCTGTTGTTACAACCATGCTGAGAATCCCTGCCAGTACGATGGCTTGGATGATGCCGATATTCATCTTCCACCATCGCGCATTTCCGACCGTCCCCGGTACTACGCTCACCAAGGCAATGGCGGCACATAGCATGGCGCCATAACGATAAACATGAACGGACTCATCCATCCCCATCGGCAAAACAAACCAAACGCCGACCGCAAGCAGCAAGGCCATCCCCTGAGCTATCCATCGCCAATCGCGCCGCATTTCGCCAATCCATCCTGCGGCAACGCCGAGAGGAAACAGAATGCCCGCCACCAGCATCAAGCGCGTGCTGTAGTGAGGCAAATCCGGAGAACGAGTTGTATGATGATTTAACACCACGGCGGCCACTAAGCCGAGGATTGCGGCCAGAATCACGAGGGGAAATCGTCCCGGCGCAACAGATAACGATCCTAGGATTTGCGAGCAGCGTTTATTCATTTCGTGCAAATTATTCTCCGACCCACGACAAACTCAAAATGTAAATCCGATAAAGTGAAACAGGATATCTTAAAAAATTTCTTAAGAAATGTGCGCCCCGTGCGTTGACTCGGTAGCAACATGATGTCCCCGGAAGAAATTATCGCCCATGCTTTCGATCGGTTTGAACGACCGCTGATCAGCTACGCTAAGGAAATCACGGGCGACTTGGAAGCGGCGCGGGATGCCGTGCAGGAAACTTTTCTTCGTCTGAGCCGACAGGATATCCTTCGATTAGAGCCACGCCTCACGCCGTGGCTTTTTTTTGTCTGCCGCAATTGCGCTCTCGATCATGTGCGCAAGGTCGGGCGGTTTGCCGAAGATTCCGCCGAAAATGAACGGGCATCCGACGACCCTTCGCCCGACGCCAGTGTCATGGCGGACGAAGACAGCGTACGCCTGCGCGAACTGGTGTCTCGTTTGCCACAGCAGCAGCGGGAATTGATCAAACTGAAATTCGAAAGCGGACTCAGCTACAAGGAAATGGCCGAGGTTTTGAAAACCAGTGTCTCTACCGTCGGCGTACAACTACACGGTGCTCTGCAAACCCTCCGTCAGCACTGGAACCGCCCAACACACATCACGTCATGAACGATCCACGCATTACATCTTACGCCCTCGGCGAACTCGAAGGACCGGACCGCGAGGCTTTCAAACGCGAGCTGGCTGCCAGCGACGATTTGCAAAAGCACCTCAACGAAACCATTAACCTCACCAAGGCTCTTGGTGCACTTCCTATGCCTAACGAACAACTCGAAAACCGCAGCGCTCTGCTCGAACAGTGCGCCAAAAATCAATCCCGCCGCCGCAAAACAAACATCCTGCGGCTGGCCGTGCCGATCAGCCTCGCGGCTGCGGCAAGCCTTGTGGTCGTCGCGCTACTCAATCAGGCGGGAACACCCGCACCGGCAATCCTTGCGGTTTCCGCACCCGCCGAAAAATCTGCGGACGAAATTGTCAGATCTGCGCCACAAAATATTTCGCTCACGCAGCAGGAGGTGAAGCAGCCCGCTGCTGACACGCGCAGTGCTGTTGTAATGGAAAAAGCAAAAATCGCTAAGGCTCGGCAAATGGGTGCCGCACGTGGTGCCGCCGCCCGTGCAGCGACAGACTTTGACGGGTATATTCACTATGGCTCTCCGATAGTCGCCGGCTCCGATGTTGTTGTGGCCGACAGCATCCTCACCCGCTCCGGCGAGTGGAACACCGAGGGTTACAATGCCATCCGGGAAAATGCCTTTCTCGACGTGAAGCAGAATCCGCTTTCGACGTTCTCGATTGATGTGGATACGGCGAGCTATGCGAATGTGCGCCGCTTCCTGCGCAACGGGACGTTGCCGCCTGCCGGAGCCATTCGCACCGAGGAGCTGCTGAATTATTTTCCCTACAATGATCCAGCTCCCAAGGATGCCGCCCCGTTCTCGGTGAATCTCGAAGTCGCCACCGCGCCGTGGGACGCGGAGCGTCTGCTGGTTCGCATTGGGCTGAAAGGAAAAGAAATTCCCGCCTCCGAACGCGCCCCAGCCAACCTCGTTTTCCTCGTGGATGTGTCGGGTTCGATGAATGAACCCAACAAGCTCCCGCTCTTGAAACGCAGCCTGCGCGGCCTCGTCGAAAATCTCTCCGATCGCGACCGCGTGGCCATCGTGGTCTATGCGGGTTCGTCCGGGCTCGTGTTGCCTCCAACGCCCGGCACGCGGAAACAAGACATCCTCGCCGCACTCGACAACCTCCAGTCCGGCGGCGGCACGTATGGCAGCGCGGGGATCAAACTCGCCTACGAAACCGCACGGGAAAATTTCCTTAAAGAAGGCTCCAACCGCGTCATCCTTTGCACCGACGGTGATTTCAACGTCGGCGTGACCAGCCAAAGCGAGTTGCAAAAACTCATCGAACGCGAGCGCGCTTCCGGCGTGTTCCTCTCCGTCCTCGGCTTCGGTACGGGCAATGTGAAGGACTCAACCATGGAACTGCTGGCCGACAAGGGCAATGGCAACTACGCCTACATTGATACGCCCAACGAAGGCCGCAAGGTACTCGTCGAACAAATGGGCGGGACGCTCTTCACCATCGCCAAGGACGTGAAAATTCAGGTGGAGTTCAACCCGGCACAAGTGGCGGCCTATCGCCTCATCGGCTACGAGAATCGCTTACTCGCCAAGGAAGATTTCAACGATGACACCAAGGACGCAGGCGAAATCGGCGCTGGCCACACCGTGTCCGCGCTCTACGAAATCATTCCCGCCGGTAAAAAAATCCCCGGCGCCCTGTCCGTGGACCCCCTCAAATACCAGACGCCCGCGCCCGTGGTGTCCGGCGTCCCCGTCTCCGGCGATCTCCTTACCGTCAAGCTCCGCTTCAAACAGCCCGATGGCGACAAAAGCCAGCTTCTCGAAGTGGCACTCGCCACCCCCGAAAGCATCCCGTTCTTCGATCAAGCCTCATCCGACTTCCGTTTCGCCGCCGCCGTAGCCGCCTTCGGCATGAAACTGCGCGCCTCCCCCGATGCGGGAAACATCACATGGGACGACATGCTGCGCATCGCCCGCCAGTCCCTGGGCGACGATCCCGGCAGCTACCGCGCCGAATTTCTCACTCTTATTGAAGCCGCAAAAAGCCTCGCCCTTGAACCAAAAACAGACGATGACAAATCACCAACCCAACCATGAAATACCTCGCTCTCCTTCTCGCCATTCCCACGATCGCTTTAGCTGCGCCCGGGCTAACCATCTACAATCAAAACTTCGCCGTGGTGCGCGACACCATCCCGCTCGATCTCAAAGCCGGTGTGAACGACGTGACTTTTGACGGTGCCACGGCACAACTTGAGCCGGACTCGGTGATCCTTCGCGATCCTCAAGGTCGCCCCATTTCCATTCTCGAACAAAACTACCGCAACGACCCCGTGACCCAGTCACTCCTGCTCTCGCTTTTCGAGGGAAAGGAGATTGATTTTTTCGTGCGCGAGGTCAATAAACCCGACCGCACCGTGCGCGGCAAAGTGATCCGCTCCGGCTACGGACAGCCCGGCGAGGCCAGTCAGCCGGTGATCGAGGTGGATGGGAAAATTCAATTCGGACTCCCGGGAATGCCGATATTTCCTTCGCTCGGTGATGACACCATCCTCAAACCGCGCCTCGCATGGAAAATTAATGCGTCCAAACCTCTCCAAACCGACGCCGAGCTGGGCTATGTCACCGGCGGATTAAGCTGGAGCGCAAGCTACAACCTCGTGGCACCGGAGAAAGGCGACATCATTGACTTCGTCGGTTGGATCACCATGCAAAATCAAAGCGGACGCACCTTTGAAGACGCCAAAATCAAACTACTCGCTGGCGACGTGAATAAAATCCAGTCAGACATGATTTGGAAGGCAAAGGGACGAGCCATGGCGATGGCCGCCCCCATTATGGATGAACCTGCCGTCAGCGAGAAAGCCTTTGATGAATTCCACCTCTACACCCTAGGGCGTCCAACCACCCTGCGTGATCGTGAAACCAAGCAAGTCGAGTTTGTCCGCGCCTCCGGAGTAAAATCCGAAACGATTTACGTCTATGATGGTCTCGGCCTCATGCGCCAAGGATTCGTCAGTGGAACAGTCGGTGATAATCCGAACTTTGGAACCCAAAGCAACACCAAGGTCGCCGTGCTGCGAGAATTCAAAAACAGCAAGGAAAACAACCTTGGCATCGCCCTACCGAAAGGTCGCGTCCGCTTTTACCGCACGGATGGAACAAACCTCGAATTCATCGGGGAAAATGAAATTGACCACACCCCGACCGATGAAATCATCAAACTCAAAACCGGCGATGCCTTCGACATCGTGGGCGAACGCAAGCGTACTGATTTCAAGGTGGAGACCTCCAATAAGTGGGCGGACGAAAGTTTTGAAATCGAACTACGCAACCGCAAAAAAGAAGCCGTGACCGTTCGCGTCATTGAACATCTGATGCGCTGGGCCAACTGGAACATCTCGGCCAACAGCGACGATTTCACCAAGCTCAATTCCGACCAGATCGAATTCCGCATTGCCCTCAAACCCGGCGAAGAACGCAAAATCACCTACACCGTTCATTACACATGGTAGGTTGGTTGTGCGGAGGAAATTGCCCTCGTGGGAAAGACTTGGCGATAAATCAGGATTGCCCCGAGGGCCGTGGCTTTGAATGATGCGGGGAATGCTTGAACTAATGCAAAAAGGTGGGCCCGCCATGTGGGTCATTCTTGTCGTGAGTATTCTCGGCGTCGCCATATTTCTTGAACGCTTGATTTATCTACATCGGGTGCAACTCAACGTGGGGAAATTTCTTCTTGGCCTCGGAAATCTCGTGCGTGATGGACGCTATGAGGAGGCGCGGCAGCAATGTACTTTTGCGGGAGGGCCTGTGGGGCGTGTGGCTTTAAGTGCGATGCAAGCACGCGATCGTTCGCGGGCGGAGTTGCGCGACATCGTGCAGGAAGCAGGGCAGTTGGAGGTTCCGAATTTAGAGCGTCATATACCCATGCTCACCGCCCTGGCTTACACAGCGCCCTTGCTGGGATTGTTGGGAACGGTGTTGGGTTTGTTGGAAGCATTCTACCTCATTTCAACGCAAGGAGGTTATGCCACCGTGGCCGATCTTTCCGGCGCCGTTTTTCAAAGTCTCATCGCCGCTGCGGCAGGGCTTGCCGTGGCGATTCCGGCGTTTGTTGGCGTGAGTTATTTGTCGGCGCGAGTGCAGGATACCATTCACGATATGGAACGCGTCGGCATTGAAATGGTGAACCTCCTCAAAAATCGCACCTTGCTCACGGCGGAACTTTTGGCGCCGGAAGGTGAGCCTGTGGATAACGCATGAAGCTGCAGGGTTCGCTACGAACGTATGGCGTGTTGCCGGTGCTGACCGGAGCGATCACCGTTGTGTTGTTGCTGATTTTTTTTATCCTGCTTTCGACCTCGTTCTTGTTGCAACCGGGCGTTGCCGTCGAATTGCCTACGTCGCAATTTTTAAAGCCTGCAGCTCAAGACCCGCTTGTTGTCGCGATCACCGCAGATCCGGGGGCGGCGATTTATTTTGAGGATCGCGCTGTTGCTTTTGAGCATCTCGCGGCGCGGCTTGAAGCCCGTCGCCAATCTTCCCGCCATGTGGTGATTAAAGCGGACCGTATGGCACCGCTGTCGCTCGTGACGCGTGTGACCGAGCTTGCGCTTTCTCACGGCTTCTCCGTTTCTTTAGCCGCGTCGCGTCCATGATAATTTCCGAGCGCATTCTGCAGGTTTTTCAATGGCCGGAGAAATATCCGATTCGTTTGCTCTTGCCGACGATGTTGGCAGTATCTGTCTTCGTTCACGCCGCAGGGTTTTATCTCGTGCGCACGACGTGGCCGCAGCGCGGAGTTTCCATGCCCCCTCCACCGGTGGCGATCACGCTTTATCCTAGTGGTGATAATTCCCTGTTGCTTGGAGCGCGTGATCCTTCGTGGTTGGAGCCGGGGCGTTTTCGCGAACGCATGTTGCCATCGCCTCATATCACGCGATCACACCGCGCACTCGAACCGATTTTGCCCGAGCTGTTGCCCCCTCCGGTTAGGGAAGTGCCGCCATATTGGATTCCTGCTCTCCCGCCACTTGCCGTTCGTCCGCTGCCGACTTCTCTCGCGGAAAAATCCGCACCGGTACATTTGCAACCCGTGACGGCACGATTTACGGAAGGGCATTTGGGCGTGACGGACGATTTGCTTTCGCGTTTGCGTGCCGTGGCACCGGCGGAGCCGCCCGGGGCACCGACAGAATTGCTCGTGGTGTTGGATGCCGCCGGTGAAGTTCATAATGTTTGGTTGCTGCGTGGATGTGGCGTTGCGGAGGTGGACAAGGCGGCGCAGATGGCCGTGCAACGTTCGCGTTTTGATCCGCCCGGGCAGATGCGTCAGGGCATTTTACGGGTGACGTGGGGCGCGACGGAGGTGAAGCCATGATTCGCGCCGGTTTGGCCACATTGCTCTTTGCCTATGCTGGCGTTTTTCTTGCGGCGATTCTTGTGCTTTGGCTAGTCTATGGGCGTGGACGTGTTCGGCGTCGGCACCGCGACCGCATTGGATTGTTCCGATGCAGGCTTTGTGCTGAATGGCTCCGGCACCGCGACAAACACGGTCTCGTTCGCTGCCCGTCCTGCGGCGCAATGAACGAACCAACAATAACAGGCAACGATATTTAGAAAGGTATAACGAAAATTATGGGAATGTGGATTGGCAGAAACCGCAAAGCGCGGGTGACATACGGATTTGATGAAATCGCTCTGGTTCCGGGAGCCGTGACAATTAACCCCAATGAGGTGGATGTCGCATGGCAAATTCCTCGCCCCGATGGTAGTGCTCTTAAATTAGCCTTACCGATTTTAGCCAGTGCGATGGATGGTGTGGTGGATGCAAAGTTTGCCATCGCGATGGGAAAACTTGGGGGCCTTGCGGTGCTCAATCTCGAAGGTGTGCAGGTGCGTTATGAAGATGCCGATGCGGTGTTGGCTGAGGTTTTGGCCGAGGATAAAGACAAGGTGACGGGGCTGTTGCAAAAAATTTACCTCGAGCCGGTGAAGGAGGAACTTATTGCCAAGCGCATCCGTGAAATTAAAGACGCAGGTGTGATTGCGGCGGTGAGTGCCATTCCGCAAAAAGCAGAGCGTTGTGGTGCTATCGCGGCGGAAGCAGGCGTGGATGTTTTTGTCGTGCAGAGCACCGTTTCAACAGCGCGTCATATTTCTACGGAATACAAAATGCTAGATCTCGCCGCATTTTGTCGCGGCATGAAATGTCCCGTGATTGTCGGCAATACGGTGACTTATGGAACGACATGGGAAATCATGGAATGTGGCGTGTCCGGCGTTCTCGTCGGCGTCGGCCCCGGTGCCGCGTGTACATCGCGTGGCGTTCTCGGCCTCGGCGTTCCGCAGGTGACTGCTACCGTAGATTGCGCGGCAGCACGCGATGCGTATTACAAAAAGTCCGGACGCTATGTGCCGATCATTACCGATGGCGGCATGAGTAAGGGCGGGGATGTGTGCAAGGCACTGGCCTGTGGGTCGGATGCGGTGATGGTTGGCAGTGCTTTTGCCAAAGCCGAAGAAGCACCGGGTCGCGGTTACCATTGGGGGATGGCCACGCCTCACGCTAACTTGCCGCGTGGCACGCGCATTAAGGTCGGCGTTTCGGGAACGCTTGGGCAAATTCTTTTTGGCCCCGCGAATGTGGATGATGGCAGTCAAAATTTGGTAGGCGCGATCACGACCTGCATGGGAAATGTGGGCGCGGCAAATTTGAAAGAGTTTCAAGAAACCGAGATCATTATTGCTCCGTCCATTAAATCGGAGGGAAAACTTTTCCAAATGGTGCAGCATGTGGGCATGGCGCGGTAAAATAATTTGTGCCTCGCCAAACCTTCGTACGTCAGGCTACGAAATAACATTGAAACTATGAACGAACGTCGCGTTGTCATTACAGGGATTGGGGTTATTACGCCGGTGGGCAATGATCTTCAGACTTTTTGGCAGAGTATCCAAGCGGGGCGCAGTGGTATTCGGCGTTATGAAGCCTTCGACTCGACTCAATTTGCCTGCAAAATTGGTGGCGAGGTTAAAAATTTTGAGCCGACGAAATATTACAAAACGCCCAAGGATGTGAAGCGCACCGATCGCTACACGCAGTTGGCGGTAGCGTCGGCAAAAATGAGTCTCGAAGACTCCGGCCTTGATCTCGCCGCGACGGATTGTGATCGCGTGGGCGTGATGATTGGCAGTGGCGTGGGCGGTTTGGCAACCATGGAAGAGCAAATCGCCAAGACACAGCAACGCGGACCGGACCGTACGTCGCCGTTCATGATTCCGATGATGATTAGCAATATGGCCTCGGGATTTATCTCGATGGAATATGGCTTGCGCGGGCCGAATATGTCCATCGTCACGGCCTGTGCCACAGCGAATCATTGCATGGGGGAGGCATGGCGGATCATTAAGTTTGGGGATGCGGATATCATTTTGGCCGGCGGCAGCGAGGCGTGCATTATTCCCGTGGGCATGGCGGGGTTTTCTGCCATGCGTGCCGTAAGTTTTCGAAATGACGAGCCGGAAAAAGCGTCGCGTCCTTTTGACAAAGACCGCGATGGTTTTGTGATGGGAGAAGGAGCAGGCGTCGTGATTCTCGAAGAATATGAGCACGCCAAAAAACGAGGGGCCAAAATT
>JBDHQL010000092.1:0-4969 GCA_039807035.1 Chthoniobacterales bacterium | reverse complement strand
CTCCGTTCCATTAAAAATTACTCGCGACTCGACGCCGTAAGCCGTCTTCGCAAGTGCCGCAACATGCGAGCTGACCGCCGTCACACCTGCGGCAGCATTCCAAATGGGGCGCGTGAGAGGCTTCACCACGCGGAAGAGTTTTTCCGTTTGCTCCGGTGCGCCGCCCGGCACATCCCCCAAATGCGCTGTCAGCACATAAGGCACACCCATCATCCGATGCGCCAGCCATGCGACAGGCCCCGTGGGCACGGCAAAATGCACATGCATCACATCCGGTCGCCAATGCCGCACCGCGTGCAAAACCGGCAGAGTGTTTGCCACCACATAGCCGGCCATTTCCGGAACGCTGCATGTGTCTGCTTTGCGGCGAAAAGAAAAGACACGGCGAATATCCACTCCTGCAGGAGACATTTCACGAGAAGGCAAATCCCGAACACGTGACGTTTGCACGCGTACTTCATGTCCTCGTCTCGCCAAAGCATCCGCCACCTGCGCAGCAACCCGCCCACCGCCTCCGCCGATGGGCGGATATTCGTAATTCACGACAAGAATTTTCATAGGATGCCGTTAGCCTGACGCCATTGTCCAAAAACCAAGGCATTCCACAGGAAAAGGCGATGATTGTAGCGTCCGCTCACGTGCTCTCGTTGCAGGCGTTCCGCCACACTCGGACAAGGCATCATGGCCGGATCAATTTTCAAGGCGCCTGACTCGAACCATTTTCCCACAGGCACGCCAAAACCTTTTTTGCGGCGGTAAATGATGCTATCGGGAAGAAGTTTTCGTGCTGCTCGTTTGAGTAAAAATTTCGTCTGTCCTCCACGTAAACGCCAATCCGCCGGAATCCGCCGCGCAAAATCCACCACCTCGGGATCGAGAAAGGGTGCCCGCACCTCAAGGCCATTCATCATGCTAGCGCGGTCCACTTTGGCCAACACACTCTCCTGCATATAAAGCCGAATAAAAAATCCCGTCGCTTTATCCACCGGGTCATCGCTGTGAATCCCATCCCACGCCTCGATGGCTTCGCTGAAAATGTCCTCAAGATTTTCTTCACTTCCAAAACATTCACGCCAGTCGGAGAGATTCATGCCCGACATCCATGACGGAATCCACAAGGACGCCGGCAATGCCGCTCCGCGCACAAAGCGTTTGAAGGCGAAATCTGCGCTTAGATAGCGATGAGAAACAGGCAGCCTGTCGGCCAATGCAATGATGGCCGGATGCAAGGATTTGGGAACAATCGCACGATAAAATGCCGCCGCTCGCAACGCACGAAAAGGCGCGTAGCCCGCGAAAAGTTCATCCCCCCCATCGCCACCAAGAGCCACCGTCACCTCACGCCGCGTGAATTTGCTAAGAAGGTACGTCGGCAACAGCGAGCTATCCCCATTCGGCTCATCCAAGCGCTCAAAAATACCCTGCAACAATGTCCGCGTTCCTTCCATACTGAGCGTCTCCGTGCGATGACGCGCCCCAATCAGCTTCGCCACACGTTCCGCATAAGGCAGCTCGTCATACGAAGGCTCATCAAAACCGATGCTAAATGTCAGCAATTCTCCACGCGGACGTTCACGTGCGGCGAGTACCGCAATCACCGAGGAATCAATTCCACCACTCAAAAAAACTCCTAAGGGAACATCCGCCACCATGCATCGCCGCACGGCGGCGGCAAGCAACGAGCGCAACTCCTCACCCCAATCCTCAACCGAGCGGATCGCGCCCGACTCCGGTTGATAATCCCAATAACGCCACACCCGCAATTCCTGCGTC
Source organism: Chthoniobacterales bacterium (assembly GCA_039807035.1). Classification (GTDB taxonomy): domain Bacteria; phylum Verrucomicrobiota; class Verrucomicrobiia; order Chthoniobacterales; family JACTMZ01; genus JACTMZ01. Next base: position 3,196 of record JBDHQL010000092.1, on the reverse strand, counting down.
GCCAAATCCAGTGTCAGCGAATGCCCTCCGGGAAGTTTGTGCGCTCCTTCCGTCATGGCCAAAGGTGCAGGCACGTAGCCGTAGGCAAAGTATTTTCGTACAGCCATGGCCGAGACGCTTCGCGGAACGCCGGGATGTTCGATCAGGGATGTCAGCTCGGATGCAAAAACAAACAATCCTTTTGCGGGTGCATGATAATAATAAAATGGCTTTTTCCCAAAGCGATCACGGCTGGCGAAGAGGCGTTTTTTTACTCGGTCAAAAATTACGAACGCCCACATCCCATTAAGGCGTTGCACCATATTCTCGCCCCATTCGGCATAAGCTGCCAGCAACACTTCGGTATCGGAATGATCCGTATGAAAAATATGCCCGCATTTTTCCAACGTCTCCCGCAGCTCCGCAAAATTATAAATCTCTCCATTAAATACGATGCCGTAGCGTTTATCCGCACTCCACATCGGCTGCGCTCCGCCCTCCAAATCCAAAATACTCAACCGCCGATGCCCGAGATTCACACCCTCCCCGCTCCACAACCCCTCCGCATCCGGCCCACGATGCACGAGACGCGCCGTCATCCTCCGAAGGATGCCGCCCTCATCTTTCCCCACAAATCCCGCAATACCACACATGGTTACCAAGTTAATGGCCTTCCGTATCGGCTCAACCACAGATTTTCAAATTGCTGTTGTCCTTGCCCGAAACCTGAATTTGTGAAAATTATATCCCTTTGCTCCGATAACGTGGCAACACGCCGCGCCGAGCACCAAAATCATGGCCAACACCATTCTCGTCGGCGCCCAATGGGGCGATGAAGGCAAAGGAAAAATCATAGACTACCTCACGGATGAAGCAGACATCGTCGTGCGTAGTCAGGGCGGCAATAATGCCGGTCACACGATCGTACACGGAAAGGAAAAGTTCGTTCTCCACCTCATTCCCAGCGGCATTCTTCGCCGTGGTAAAACGTGCGTGATCGGCAATGGCGTTGTGGTGGACCCCATCGCCCTCGTAGCCGAGATCAAGGGCCTCCGTGATCGTGGCGTGAAAGTGGGCGGCAATTTACTCCTCAGCGACTGCGCTCATCTCGTGATGCCTTGGCATCGCCTGTTGGATGAGCAGCGAGAAAAACACCAGGGCAAAAATAAAATTGGCACCACCAAACGTGGCATTGGACCGGCCTATGGTGATAAAGCGGCCCGCACAGGATTGCGCGTTGGTGATTTACTCGATGCGAAAACTTTTACCGCTAAGTTCAATCGTCGTTTGCGCGAAAACAATGCCGTGCTGCGTTCGTTAGGTGCTAAGCCCGTTTCGGCGGCTTCCACCCTGCAGGATTACCTCGCAGCAGCGGACGTGTTGCGTCCGTTCATCACCAACACCGTGGTGTATTTGCACGAAGCGATGAAGCAAGGGAAACGCCTCCTTTTTGAAGGTGCCCAGGGAACTTTTCTCGATCTCGATCACGGCACCTATCCCTTTGTGACCAGCTCGAACACGACGGCAGGCGGCGCCTGCACCGGCTCGGGTGTTCCTCCGCACCGCATGGATACCGTGATGGGCGTGATGAAAGCGTACACCACACGCGTGGGCGAAGGGCCATTTGTGACGGAAGATAAAACGGTCACCAGCCTGCTCCACTCGATGGGCCGCGAGTTCGGCGCCACGACGGGCCGCGCCCGCCGCTGCGGATGGTTTGACGCGGTGGCCACGCGCTACGCTTCGATGGTCAATGGGATTGACGAAATTGCGATTACCAATCTCGACGGTCTTGATAATGTCCCCGCACTGCGCGTTTGCACCGCCTACCGCCTCGATGGGAAAAAACTAGATTATCCGCCAACCGATACCACGGACTGGGAACGCTGTGAGCCGATTTACACGGATTTTCCCGGGTGGATGAAAGATACTTCCGGCATACGAGAGTTTTCCAAACTCCCTCTCAACGCCCGCCGCTATGCGCGTGCTCTTGCGGACCTCACCGGTGCAAAACTACGCATCGTAAGCGTCGGCGCAGGGCATGATGAGACTATCCGTCTGTGAGCAATCCGGCAGGAGTTTCCGAAGATAAAATTCCACGCCATGTGGCTGTCATCATGGATGGCAATGGACGTTGGGCCCGTGAACGCGGTTTGCCACGTATCGAAGGGCATCGGCGTGGGGCGGAAGCGGTTCGCGCTTGCACGGCCGGGTGTCTTGAAGCCGGGGTGAAGCACCTCACACTTTATGCGTTTAGCAAGGAGAATTGGCAACGTCCGCCGGATGAAGTGAAGTCGCTCATGGGGCTGCTCGACCGATTTCTCGCCGAGAGAATTGCGGAAATTATGGAGCGTAATATCCGCCTGAAGGCCATCGGCCATTTGCAAGACTTGCCGGAGAAAACGCGGCGACGTTTGGATGAGGGCATTGCGCGTTCCGCCAACAACACGGCACTCAATCTCACCTTGGCACTCAGTTATGGCGCACGCACCGAAATCGTAGATGCCACCCGCGCCATTTCACGCGAAGTACAGGAAGGGACGCTGACTCTCGATGCCATCAACGAAGAAACTCTAACGAGCCACCTTTACACCGCAGGTACCCCCGACCCCGATCTTCTCATCCGCACCTCCGGCGAAATGCGCATCTCCAATTTTTTGCTATGGCAATTGAGTTACACCGAGATTGTCGTCACGCAGAAACTTTGGCCCGAATTTTCTAAGGAAGATTTTTTTGCCGCCATCCGCGAATACGCCCAACGCAACCGTCGTTTTGGTGGAGTGTAATCCGCATTTCGGCGCATGAATGTTCTGCAACAACGCACATGGCTCTTCGAGAATGAGCGATGGAAACCCAACGCCGTTCTGCCCGTCACCGATCGTGGAATTCGCTATGGAATGTCGGTCTTTGAGACCATCGGCGTGCGGGAAGGGGAGGCACTTTTTGCCCACGATCATGCCACACGCCTTTGCGAAAGTGCGGCGGCATTGCTAGGTATTTTAAAAACTCACATCCCCCTCACATTGCCATCGCTCGAAAAAACCGACACGGGCGTGCTTCGCCTCTATATCACCGCAGGTGATGGTTCACCCTTAGAGCCAACAATCTCACCACGCATCTTTGCCATTTTTGAAACACTCCATAATGCGGCTATTCCTGACGAGCAAACTGCGTGGCTTTATCCGACACCCGTCGCCCCGTTCGGCAATGGACACAA
>JBDHQL010000091.1:0-4996 GCA_039807035.1 Chthoniobacterales bacterium | reverse complement strand
GTTAATCGAAGCAATTCAGCCGCACGATCCTTGAATTCTGCACGTGAAAGCCCTGACACGCGAAGACGTAGGGCAAGAAGGACGTTCTCCTCGGCGGTAAGATTTTCCTGGCTAATCGTGAACTGCGGAACATAACCAATTTTGGAGGATTCCAAATCCTCAATTTCCAAATCAATTCCATCCCAAAACATCGCGCCTTCGGCCGTTGGAGAAATCCCTGCCACCGCTCGAACAAACGTCGTTTTTCCGCTTCCGCTTGATCCCAAGAGAGCGCAAATTTCACCCCGTGGAAAAACACCGGAAACGCTCGAAAGCAACATCGGAGCATCGGCAAAATTTCCCGCACAAACCGTTACCTCGCGTAATTCGAGCATAGAGCTATATCGTTGCTGCTCTAGTCTCCGAGAGCAACGGCAAAGATACACCGATTAAGGATGCACATTCTCTTCGGCATGTTCTTTCGTCGTTGGCGCACCTTCCGGATTCACCACATCTTCCGTAAATTCGCCGGCTTCTCCCGAAGCATCATTTTCCGCAGGAGATGTCGTTTGCTCACCTTCGGCTTTTTCTTCGTCCTTCGGCTCTTCTTTTTCCGGCGTCGGTGGTTGGTAATCCTTCAACAATGTGGCCAAAACGCTGCCAATCACGGGCGCGGCATTGGCGCCTCCTGCGATGGTTTCACCTGGGTTTCCCTCAATGACAGCCGCAAAGGCATAAAGCGGATTATCGGCCGGTGCAAAACCGGAAAACCATGCGGCATTGCGGCGTTTACTCACAGGCCCCCATTGAGCCGTTCCGGTTTTACCTGCAACTTTAACACCCTTCACCGTCGCTGCACGATGGCCCGTACCACCACCCGTTGATGTGACCATCACCAGCCCCTTTGTTAAGTAATCCAAATTTTCATCCGAAATATTGAGCTCCGCCCGCACACGATCGGGATAAGCAGCGACCACACGATTGTCTATGCTTTGCACCTGCTTCACGAGGCGTATTTGATGAAACGTTCCTCGTGCCGCAATCACGCCGACCGCTTGGGCCATTTGCAAAGGTGTGATGAGAATGTCGCCTTGGCCAATACTCATATTTGCCACATCACCCTGCAAAATTTTGCGATTGTGAACACGCTGCATGTAGGCGTCATTGGGGATATTTCCCTGCGATTCCGCACGTAAAGGAATCCCCGTGCGCCGTCCAAGGCCCACCGCATCCGCCCACTCAATAATCGGCTCCGCTCCAATTTTGAGGCCCGCTTGATAAAACCACGTATTGCACGACTGCGCGAGTGCTTCGGCGAGAGTCAACATTCCGGAGTAAGACGACTTCCAATTACGAAAATAAAAATTTCCCACCTGCAAACCACCCGGACAACTAATCCTTGTCTCCGGCGTGATGAGTCCACTTTGCAATGCCGCAAGACCGACAATTGTTTTAAATGTGGAACCAGGCGGATACGCTGAACGAAAGGCCCGCGGATAAAGTGGATCAGCCGTGTCTTTGTTGAGCTTATCAAAAACCTCGGGCTTGATGATGGGAATAAAGGCATTCGGGTCAAACGACGGACGCGAGGCCATCCCCAGCAATTCCCCACTGCGCGGATCAATAACAACCACTGCTCCCCGCCGCCCAGATTTCGCCAAGGCATCTTCACAAGCCTTCTGCACTTTGAGGTCGAGTGTCGTAACGACATTGTAGCCCGGAATCGGCTGCTGCACGATGCGCTCCGTCGTGCGGCGGCCTTCGGCATTGAGCGTCACGTTGAGAACTCCGGGTGTTCCCCGCAATTGATCATCAAACATCTGCTCAAGCCCTTCCCTACCCTCGGCGTCAGGAAAAATAAGGTCTTTATTCTCAATGGGCTTCACGGAGAGCGGTGCAACGCGTCCAACATACCCCACGATGTGCGCTGCCATGGGACCAAGCGGATAATGCCGAACGTAGGCCGGTTGTAGCACAAGGCCCGTTCCAAGACCGCGACTGACAGCGGCTATTTGATCGAACGAAAGATCTTCGGCAATAATAAAAGGCAAAATGCCTCGATTGTTGTAATGCTGAATCAGCGCGTTATCCGTTACGTCAAATTTGCAACCGAGTAATTTTTCAGCTGTCAAAATCTGACGCCGTGCAAAGTTCACGGCCTGACTATCGGAAAACTCCAGCGGCGTGGGAAAGTTGAGTCCCAGATTGTAAGCAATACGGCTTTGGGCCATCGGTGCTCCGTGCCGATCGGTAATTTGCCCACGGGGAGCAGGAATGTTGAGTAAATACGTGCGAGCTTGTTTCTGCGTTTCCCATGTCGGACGCGGAACCTCCACCTGATCAATCAAGGGCGGTGCCGCGATCCCCATGGTGGCAACAGCCAAAGTCGCAACGCAGGCAGAGTAAAAAAACTTCATGTACGAAATGGAATAACCTATAAGCACCCTAGACGCAAAACCGTCTTTAAGCGACCTACACCCGCAACCAATTCGGCTTTCCATTGAGTACCGTTAAAAAATCCGATGTCCAACAATGAGCCTCAACCGCCGTTAATTCCAGCGCAGGACACGGAAAGTCCGCCTGTTTTTATCAGCTATTGCCAACAAGACAAAAGTGTCGCGGATCAAATTTGCGGAGCGTTGGAAGCCGCCGGCATCGCGTGTTGGATTGCACCGCGCAATGTTCGCCCCGGTGAAAATTGGGGACGCTCGATTATTCAATCCATTGCCGCAGCCAAAGTCATGGTCGTCATTTTTTCCGGCCACACCAATGACTCGCCTCACGTTCTCAACGAGGTGGAGCGCGCGGTCTCGCGCCGCATGGTCATTCTTCCTTTTCGCATCGAAAAAGTTCAGCCGTCCGAAGACTTCGAGCTGTTCATCAGCAGCCGTCATTGGCTCGACGCCTTTGGGCCAAAACTCGAACCGAACATCGCGGAGCTAACGCAGGCCGTTCAGACCGCCCTTGGTCAGGCACCCTCTCCCACCCAGCTCTCCCCTTCTACGATCTCCCCCTCTTCCCCTGCTACGCCCTCCTCACGACGCGGCCTTGTTTTCCTTGGTATCGTTGTCTTGCTTTTCATTGGCGGAAGCGCCTTTTTTTTCATGGAAAAATTCGCGAGTAAAAAGGAAGCCATCTCCGCAACATCTCAAGCCATTCCGACGGCCACTCCGGAACTCACAAACACGCCAAGCTCCACGGTGCAGCCCACACCAACGCCACCGGAGGATTTGCTTTCCCGCGCTAAAGAATTTGAAACAAGCCAGGATTTCGTCGCGGCCTTGGGGATTTATACCGACATTCTTTTGCGTCAACCGCAAGACCAAGCAGCACGTGACCGCGCGGAGAATGTCATTGCGCGTCTGGAAGAAAAGTCGGCAGTCGCCCTTGGGAATATCAAACTGTTGAATACCCTGCGCCAACTTGCAGACATCAAACTTGGCCGCGCTTGTATGTTTCTTGGCTCCCTTGTACGAGAGGCGGATCCCGCAGAAAGTTTATCGTTGCTTAAAATCGCTGCCGACCAAGGCAATCGCCGTGCCATGGTGATGGTCGGCGACATGATTGCCAGTGGAGAAGGTGGGCATCGCACCGACTTTATTGAAGCAGCCACGTGGTTTAAGAAGGCTGCAGAACAAGGAGATTCCGAAGGGATGCTTCTCTACGGAGAATGTCTCCTTGATGGCCAAGGTACGACGCAAAATGACGCCGAAGCGGCTCGCTTTTTTTCGAGCGCAATGTCTCTCGGAGAAATTCGGGCAAAATCAAAGTTAGCCCAACTTTATCGCTCGGGGCGCGGTGTACCGCAGGTAGATTTGCCCCTCGCGTATCGCTTGTTTCAAGAAGCCGCTGACCAAGGATTTTTGGAAGCTCAAGGAAACCTCGGCGTGATGATCATGAACGGCGAAAGCGTTCCGACAGACCCTAAAAAGGCCGTGAGCCTATGGAAAGACGGTGCCGAAAAAGGCAACGCCATCTGCATGTTATTTTATGCGATGTCACTCGAGGGGGGGGCGCTTGGGACGCCGGATAAAACGGCGGCTGCCGAGTGGTACCGCAAAGCGGCTACCCTCAAAAACCCCAAAGCTATCGAATGGTGCGTCAGCAACAACATCGCCTTTTAAAATCGAATTCCTCTTGCTTCGCCGCCCAAATCGTGCTTAGAAATATCCCACCAAACAAAAACTCCCTCATCCCATGAAAAACTCAAAACTCATTCCCCTTGTCATAGCCACAGCACTACTCACCTCGAGCTGCGAAAATATGTCCTCAGGAGAAAATGCCGCCGTCTTTGGAGGCTTAGCGGGTGCCGTGACCGGAGGAACTCTCGCCCTTGCAGGTGTTGATCCCGCCATAACCATTCCCGTAGCCGCCGGTGCCGCCATCGTGGCAGGCGGCGCAGCCTATATCATTTCCAAGCAACAGGCCAACGCACGGCAGCGGCAAATCGCACTCCAAAATGCCCGCGAAGCGGAAGCACGCCTTCTCGCAGAACAAAAGGCCTTAGCGTCATCTCGAAAAGCAAGTTCATCGCAAACAGCGAAAAAAGCCTCGAAAGAAATGCCGCGTTTTCTCGCCGTGGATACGGAAAAGTCGTCCGAAAGTCCCGCCGGCGCTAAGCCCGTGATGCTTTACGACACGCAATCCCAACGTCTCGTCGGCAATGATGTCTATAATCTCAAAACACGCCCCGCAACCGGCTCCGTCAAAAAATTTGACACCATGACCGCAAAATACGTCGGAAGCTGACATTGCCTCAAAGTTTTGGCGCGGGAATGAGGGGCAACAAATTGACGGATTTTACCCAGCCTTCTATCCCTGTCGGCAATTTCACAAGCGTCCACTCCCCACGTGATGCGATGATCGTTACCTCGGAACCCGGCGGTAAACTGGAAAGTTTTTGCCCCGTTTCCGTTGGAGCACTGAGAGCTTCGACCTTTTCGCCGGTGACGATGAATTGATGCTCAAGGTTGATACGAGCGTCGCCCGTCCACGAAATTACCGTCATTGTCACGCC
>JBDHQL010000090.1:0-5094 GCA_039807035.1 Chthoniobacterales bacterium | reverse complement strand
GCCGGAGGTGAGACGGGCATGGAAAGTTTATCTCGGCTTTGCGCTCCTTGGAGAAAATCTCCTACTGCCTGCATTTGTTTTGCTCGCTTTCCATGCGGATTCTATCGCGTCACATCCTGTGATTGCCGTGCTTTTCATTGCAGGGTTTGGCGCAAAAATTGCCTTGGTGCCGCTGCATTTTTGGATGCCCCCCAGCTATACGGCGGCTCCCATTCCGGCTGCTGCCGTATTAAGTGGTGCGGCGGTGAAGGCGGGAATTATTGGATTGTTGCGCTTTTTACCCATTGGAATAACTCCGGTTGTTTGGGGAGAGATGCTTGTGATTCTCGGATTTGTCGGCGCATTTTACGGCGTTCTTATCGGCATGACGCAGCAAAATCCGAAATCCATTCTCGCTTACTCGAGCATTAGTCAGATGGGATTTTTGGCTGCTGTTTTTGGGATGGGCATTGCTTCAAATGATAGCGGCGTGACGACCTTGGTAGCTTTTTACGGTGCTCATCATGTACTGGTTAAAGGCGCACTCTTTCTTGTCGTGGGTGCTTGTGCGGCACGGCCCATGTTATCCCTTGTTCCTGCTGCGTTGCTTGGTCTCGGTCTAGCCGGATTACCACTCACCGGTGGAGCATTAGCTAAACTCGCTGTCAAAGCCCCTTTTGGTTACGGCCCCGCCACCACGCTTGCAACACTCGCCGCTGTGGGAACGGCAATGCTGATGACGCATTTTTTATTTTGTCTCATGAAGGAACGAAAGGAGTACGTCGCCCCCACGGCAGGACGGCTTCTTCCGTGGTTAGTTGCTGCCACACTTTGTTTCGCCCTCCCGTGGCTCATTTTTCCCATGGCAGGACTTTCCTTAGCGGATATTTTTGCGTCGGAGAACATCTGGAAAACCCTCTGGCCCGTTGTACTGGGAGGCGGTGCAGCCATCGCCCTACGTCGAGTTCGGTTTCCTCAAATCCCCGTTGGAGACATCCTGTGCTTTGGCCCCTCCCTTCTTCGTCCTACTCGTTATGTTGCACGTGCTGTGGAGGGTTTGAATTTTGCCCTTTGCTGTTGGCCCGTCGCTTGCAGCATGCTGCTTGTTATCGTGATCGTTTTATTTTTTACGACCCGATAAACGCTCTCATCTCATGGTTAAATCTTACAAACTCAAAGCCTGCATCCGCTGGTCATTTCGTATTCTCCTGGTGCTTATTCTCGTCGGAGTGCTCGCCATTGCGTGGCTGATTCGTCCGCTGGCACTCCCGCCACTCACGTCAACACCTCGACCTGCCGCTACCTATGCGGAGGCGCAGACGAAATTTGAAGAAATTCAAAGCGACGAAGCGGGGCTTCCTCTCCACGCAGGAGGCCGCTCGATTCTGCTGACTCATGGACATCAAACGGAATACGCTTTTGTTTTATTGCATGGCTTAACCAATTCCCCTCGGCAGTTTCGTGAGCTTGGTGAAATGCTGTTGGTGCGTGGTGCCAATGTTGTCATTCCTCGCTTGGCCTATCATGGCCTTGCAGACCGCCTCACAGAAGCCCATGCGGCCCTCAAGGCGGAGGACCTTATTCATCAGGTGGACGAGGGTATTGATATTGCACGTGGCCTTGGAAAACATGTCATCGTGGTGGGTCTGTCCGTCAGCGGAGCCTCAACCGCATGGATTGCACAGCATCGTGATGATGTGGACACCGCTTGCTTGTTGGCACCATTTCTCGGATTACCGGGCGTCCCCGATGGATTAACGGGTGCGGCTTCGCGTGCGCTCCTTCGTTTGCCTAATAAAGTCATGTGGTGGGACCCTCGCGTTCAGGAAAAAATTGCCGGTCCTCCTACGAATTATCCTCGGTTTGCCACACGTCCGCTGGGTGAAGTTTTGCGTATTGGTATGGAAGCAGAAGCGTGGACGGGACCTCTCAAAGTGCGGCGATTGATCGTTGTGCTTTCGGAAAGCGACCTCGCCATCAATAATGCTCGCGCTCGACGGCTTACTTCACGATGGTGCGCTCAATCTCCGCAGACGGAGTGCTCTTTGCATGTTTTCCCTCGTGAGGATGATGTCATTCACGACTTCATTGACCCGCAACAACCCCGCGCTCAAATTGAAAAAGTTTATCCGCAACTTCTCGAATGGATTCTTCCGGAGGCGATGAAAAAAACCGCGCCTCAAGCGCGGGTGCGTAGAGCATCGAGGAGTTTCGTGTGGATATTGTCAAATCCTCCATTGCTAAAAACCACAATCACATCGCCGGAAGAAGCGAGCTTTACCGTACGTTCGACAATCGCGGCCACCTCGGGTTCATACCTTGCCTCTTTCCCAGCTTGCCGCAAATCCTCCGCAACTTTCTCAGGATTAAGTCGTTCATTTTCCGGCAACTGCTCAATCCGTGCGACCTTCGCCAACATCACGCCGTCTGCCTCTGCGAACGCTTTGGGTAAAATATCCTGAAAAACTGCACGGCGCGTGGTGTTCGATCGTGGTTCAAAAATGGCCCATAATTTGGCATGAGGATATTTCACACGTAGTCCTTCCAACGTCTGCGCGATTGCTGTGGGATGGTGTCCAAAATCATCCACGACGGTGACTCCATTTTCGACGCCGCGAACTTCCTGACGTCGCCGTATTCCCGTGAATGTTTTCAGTGCCTGACGAATCGCTTCTGCAGGGACATGATAAAAATGCGCCGCCGAGACAGCCATGGCTGCGTTACGAACATTGAATTCGCCAATCATGGGGATTTCAAATTTTTCGCCAAAGATCGTAAAGGCAGAGCTATCACGCCCTAGATGCACATCGCTAATGCGTTGTCCGGCATTGTCAGAAAATCCCACTTCGAGAACCGGCGCAGGACATGTCTTCGCCAAAGCACGACAATTCGGATCATCGGTGTTTAACAATACCAGTCCTTCACTCGGTACAATCTGCAAGAGGCGACGAAAACTCGTCATCACATCTTCGAGATCACGAAATATATCGGCATGATCGAACTCCACATTGTTCACGATGAGCAATTCCGGAAGGTAGTGAACAAACTTCGACCGTTTGTCAAAAAATGCCGTGTCGTATTCATCCCCTTCGAGAATGAAGTATTTAGAATCTCCAAGGCGGCAGCCCTGACCCAAGTTGCTTGGGATGCCGCCGATAAGCCATGACGGCATTAACCCGACGGATTCAAAAATCCATGTCAGCAGTGATGTGGTCGTTGTCTTTCCATGCGTTCCGGTGACAACGAGATTATGCCGACCACGCAGGAAAAAAATCTTCAGGGCTTCGGGCAGCGAGTAATAAAGTAGTTTACGATTTAACACCGCTTCCACTTCGGGATTGCCGCGTTTCATCGCATTGCCCACGACCACAAAATCGGCATCGTTCGGCAAATTGGAGGCCTTAAATCCCGCTGTAATAACAATTCCCTTATCTCGCAAAAACGTGGACATCGGCGGATACACATTTTCGTCCGAGCCTGTCACCGTCACACCACGTTCGCTCATAGCGGCAGCCAGCGATCCCATCGCCGTTCCGCAGACACCGATGAAATGTACCTTTCGTAAGGGCAAATTGTTGGACGCTTTCATCAATAAACGTCCCGCCGATAGCGTTTAGCTTTTTTCAATTCGTCCACCCAGCTTTCTGCCGCTTCCTGCGATAGTCCGCCCTCCTGCATGGCGATGCGTTGCAAAGTCGCATGGACATCTTTTGCCATGTGAGCTTCATCGCCACACACATAGAAATACCCGCCTTCCTCCAGCCATTTCCACAACTCCGCCGCATGTTCCATCATGCGATCTTGCACATAGATTTTGTGAGCCTGATCGCGTGAAAAAGCGGCGTCAAACCGCTGCAGGACGCCCTTGCGGAGCCAATGGTTGATTTCCTCCTCGTAAAAAAAGTCACTGGCGCGATTGCGTTCGCCAAAAAACAACCACGTCTTTCCCGTGGCACCGGCGTTCTCCCGATCCTGCAAAAATGCACGAAAGGGTGCCACACCGGTTCCCGGACCGACCATGATAAGCGGAAGCGACGTGTCTTCGGGCGGACGAAAATGTTTGGCGGTATGAATAAATACGGAAAAGTTTTTTTCCTTCGCACGGTCCGCGAGAAATGTCGTGCAAACTCCCTGACGTTTCTTCCCGTGCAAATCGTAGCGAATGACCGCCACCGTAAGATGCACGGCCTTGGGAAAAACGCGCGGAGAGGACGCGATGGAATAAAGACGAGGTTGCAATTTGCGCATCACCTTGACCAATTCCTCCGCCGAAAAAGTGGCACACGGATAAGCCTGCAAAATATCAATCACCTCACGTCCATCCACCCAATCGTTCAGCACGCGTTTCGCCTCGGGGTCCAAAAACTCGGCTAGCTCATCTTCTGCTTCGGGGCATTTCGCAAGCAAGGCTGCGAGCAATTGTTTCGAGGGTTCGCGTAAGGTGACCTGATGCGTCAAAATTTCCCGCAGTGGCAGCAACTCACCTGAGGAAACTGTCACTTTCTCCTCGCCGGACAATCCGGCTACAGCAAGCAAAGCTTCAACTTCCGCTGGATCATTGGTGGGGAAAACTCCCAGAGAATCACCCGGCTCATAGGTCAATCCTGAACCCTCCAGCGAAACCACAAAATGCAGAGTTTCTTTGCCTGATCCGGCTTGTGTCAAAGTACGCGTTTCCACCAAGCGTGCGGGAAAAGGATTTTTACGCGAATACGGCGCGGACATTTCGTTAAGTATGAGTGCAGATTCTCCGAATTGCACGCCTCAAACAGGCTCGCCAAACAAGCGCGCTACCACGCTTTGCTCCGTCACAATGCCGACTATGCGCCCCGTTCCTTTTTCCCGTACATCGGCCACGGGCGTCGAAGACCGGCGCAGATCTGCAAGCACGCGCCAGGCGGACATGTCCGTGTGAAATGTCTGCATCGCCCGCGCAAAAGACTGGGCGCGTGCTTCCATGGCCCCCGACAAAGCCGCCGAGCCGCAAGACATTACTCCCAGTGGCAGACCATCCGCACCCATCACCAGCGTGTGCCTTGCGGTGCCCGCTTTGCGCTCCGAGAGCACTTCACCAAGGGGAACATCCGCTGCGACCTGCGGAAAATCTTCCATGGG
>JBDHQL010000089.1:0-5235 GCA_039807035.1 Chthoniobacterales bacterium | reverse complement strand
TAATATCGGTGCCGTTGTGCCTCATCGCTTGGGAACGGCGCGTTTGCGGCAGGTGCTTCGAGCTTACGATCAAAAGCACAGCCAACAGGGGCATGTTGCATCAACCTTTGCATTTCTCCGCGTAGAAGCGGAAGCTCACTCATGACTCATCGGCCCAATTGTCTTAGCTTTGTGGAGCCTACGCGGCTCATTCTCTCGAATTACAAACGTCTCTTCAACCGCGACCTCGTACCGCCAGGCGGCATTCACGAAGAAGCACTCGCGCTTTTCGACGGCCCATTTGTGATGCTGAGTGCGCTTGGTGCCTTTGGTTCCGATCACATTTTCAACTATGCCAATCGTGCGGCACTGCAAATTTTTAAAGCGGGATGGAATGAAATCGTGGGGCATCCTTCGAGCGAAAGCGCAGAACCCATTCATCGCGAAGAGCGGCGTCGTCTTCTTGATGAAGTCGGAAAGCACGGCTTCATCGAGCATTATTCGGGCGTCCGCATTAGCCGTCGAGGTACACGTTTTCGCATTAAAAACGCCACGGTTTTTAACCTCCTCGATGATGATGGAAACTATGTTGGACAGGCGGCGACTTTTACGGATTGGGAGCCGGTTGCGGAATAACGTGCGGATTTTTGAGAGAGTTTGACGGGTTAAAAACTTAGAAATACGCTCATACGTTCTATGACGCCCCATGTCTCCACGAAACTGCCGTGTTTGCCCGAGGAAGCTGATGAATTTTTGAGTGCTCCGCTGACGCAAGTTGTGGAATCTTTGGCAAAAGGATCGGGAAATTATCTCGTGTTGGGCGCAGGTGGGAAAATGGGGTTTCATGTGTGCCGCATGTTACGGCGAGGATTGGATGAAGGAGGTTTGACAGGGCGTGTGATTGCTGTCTCGCGTTTTGGCAATCCTGCGGACCGTGCAGATTTTGAATCCGCAGGGATTGAAACGCTCGCCGCTGACCTCTCGACGCCCGTCGGCGTAGAAAGCGTCGAACCCGAGGAAAACGTGATTTTTATGGCGGGCGCAAAATTTGGAACCTCGGGGCGTCCTGATATTTTGCAAAAAATGAATGTCGAGATGCCGCAGTTGGTAGCGGAGTATTTTCATCGCTCCCGCATCACTGCATTTTCTACAGGCTGCGTGTATTCTTTTGTTCCCGCTGATTCTTCAGGTTCCACGGAGGACGCACCTACCAACCCCGTGGGAGAATATGCGATGTCTTGTCTCGGACGGGAACAGGCTTTCCGTGCGGCTTCGCTGCGGCATGCAACGAAAGTTATGCTTATCCGCCTCAACTACGCCGTCGAATTTCGCTATGGTGTTTTGGTGGACATCGCCGCAAAGGTTTTGCGCGGTGAACCGGTGGATGTGGGAACCGGACGTGTGAATTTGATTTGGCAACGCGATGCGATTGCTCACACGATTCAAGCACATGCCTTAGCCGCCAGCCCCGCTCTGCCCATCAACATCACCGGTCCACGCTCTTACAAAGTACGAGATTTAGCAGAACGCTTTGGAAAAATTTTTGGCCGCACTCCGACATTTTCCGGCGAAGAGGCAGAAGAAATTTGGCTTGCGGATGCCTCCCGATCTCATGAACTTTTTGGACTTCCTCCCATTGAACTCGATCTCATGATTGACTGGGTGGCAGCATGGCTCGCAGGCGGTCACCCCATTCTTGGAAAACCCACCGGATTTGAAAAACGCGATGGAAAATTCTAAACTTCGTCAGCACTTACATCAGGGACAGGTCATTCCGGCTTTGCCTCTTGCCCTCGATAAAAACCGTCAATGGACACAACGCTACCAACGCGGATTGGTACGTTATTATTTTGAAGCAGGAGCAGGCGGACTCGCCGTGGCTGTACATTCCACGCAATTTGAAATTCGCGAGCCTCAACACGGGTTGTTTGAACCCGTATTGCGTTTGGCCGCGGAAGAAGCGGCTGCACTCAAAGCACGTGACAACCGCTCCTTCGCTCTCATCGCCGGCCTCTGCGGACGCACGGCCCAAGCCGTGAAAGAAGCGAAGCTCGCACGGGAACTCGGCTATGATGCCGGACTCCTCAGCCTCGGCGCATGGCCTCACGATAATGTGGATGACCTTATTACCCATTGCCGTGCGGTCGCCGAAGTAATTCCACTCGTTGGTTTTTATTTGCAATCGGCCGTTGGCGGGCGCCTTCTCCCCTATGAATTTTGGAAAAAATTTTCTGAGATTCCGCAGGTGGTTGCCATTAAAATGGCGCCGTTTAACCGTTATCAAACCATTGACGTTATTCGTGCCGTCCTTGAATCAGGGCGCGATGACATTGCGCTCTACACGGGTAATGACGACAACATCATCCTCGATCTCATCACGCCCTGGCGTTTTGGCGGCGTCACACGGCATATCGCGGGAGGATTACTTGGACAGTTCGGCGTCTGGACACATGCAGCCGTGAGGCTTCTTGAGGAAATTAAACAAGCCCGTTCCCAGCCGGAACTTTCTGCAGAGTGGCTTGCAAAAAACACCGAATTAACAGACGTCAATGCCGTCATTTTCGATGCGGCCAATCATTATCACGGCTGCTTGCCGGGCATCCACGAAGTGCTGCGGCGGCAGGGCCTTCTTCCGACAACCAATTGCCTCAATCCGCAAGAGCAGCTTTCTCCTGGGCAAGCCGAGGAAATCACCCGCGTCTCCAAGGCCTATCCTTGGCTAACCGATGATGACTTTGTCGCGCAAAACATTGACCGTTGGCTTGCTTAGAAAGCCGGTTTAAGGAATCAAATTGTCACAACGAAAACGGGCGACCCGAAGGTCGCCCGTTCTTTGTGAGTAGTAACCGTTCGCTTTAGCTCGCGGAACCCTGTTCGGTTTTATCTTTGTCCTTACAGTTATCCTTATCCTTGTCGCCATCAGAACAGCATTTTCCGGCGAAGGATGTGGTGGCGAATGCGGCCAAAGCGATGGCCATTACAGCTAGAGTAAGCAGGTTTTTCATCGGAGTAATAAGACCACATTCCACCCGGAATGTTCAAACTAATTTTAAAAAAACAGATTTTTACGAACTTCCCTCCATGGCAACAACGAAGAGTCGTACGGCAACATGAGCTTTAAGGACTTATTTTGCTGTCTGAGTCTGCAAGAGGCGTTCGACATATTTGGCGAGAATATCGAACTCGAGATTCACCCGATCCCCTGCCACTAAATCGCCCAGATTGGTATTGTCGAGTGTGTGCGGGATAATCCAGATGGAAAAGCTTTGCTCGCCCAATTCCGCAACGGTCAAACTCACCCCGTTCACTCCAATGGAGCCTTTGAAGGCAACATAACGCGCAAATTCCGCAGGGAGAGCTAAATCAAGTCGTACATCCGCACCCTTTTCCTCCACCGCCAAAACCTCGGTGGCACAATCCACATGCCCTTGAATAAAATGACCGCCCAAGCGCCCATCTAGTCGCAAGGCACGTTCTAAATTCACCGGATGCCCTGGCTTCAATTCCTTCAAATTCGTACGCTCCAAACTTTCCTCCAGCAAATCGAACATCATCTGTTTGTCGCGATGCGCCGAGACAGTGAGGCAACAACCATTGACAGCCACACTTTCTCCCGTGCGAACACGAGGTGCCATTTTGGGGGCCCGTACGAGCAATTGCACCGATTGATCGGTACGTCGCAACCAAGCCACCTCCCCTACTTCACGAATCAACCCAGTGAACATACCGCATCACCCTACTCAAAAATCATGAAGGATGCAGTGAAAAAATGGAGGCGTGAAACAGCCATAGCCAATTCACGGAGCCGACGTGAAGCCGCACAGATTCAGGCGTTTCGAGTCCTTCCGCGATATCCTAGCGCGAACGCGATTTTGCTCGCTGATAAATCTCGTTCACCAAGTCCTGATACTTTGCAGCAATAATATGGCGACGTGGCTTAAAGGTGTTGGTGAGTTCATCGCCAACCTCAAAGGGTTTGCTGACCATGCGCCACCCTTGCACGATTTCAAAAGGCTTAAATCCTTGCTCACGGCTACTTAGCCGCTTCACCTCTGCTCCCATAAGGCGAACAACTGCTTCATCTGCCATCGCCGCTTCCAATGTCGTAACATCAAAACCCTGTTGTTTGAGCGCGGTGAGGCTCGGGACGATGAGTGCCCCCAAGCATTTTTCATCCTGCCCAACCACCATGCATTGCTCGATAAAGCGCGATTCCAGCAGGCGAGATTCAATGGGCTGCGGTTCGACATTTTCACCATTGAGCAAAACGATGGTCTCTTTCGTGCGTCCGAGAATCTTGAGGCAGTTGTTGAACGTAATCATCCCGAGGTCGCCGGTATTCATCCACCCATCGCGCAAGACCCGCTGCGTGGTTTCGGGATTTTTATAATATCCGGCCATGACTTGCGGCCCCTTGGCATGAATCTCTCCCTTTATCCCCTTCCCTCCGTTACGTGCGGATTTGGCGGGGTATAAAATTTCTTCCGTGGCAGGATCCACGATACGAATTTGAGTGTGAGGCCACACGGGGCCTACGGTGCCAATGACGCGCTTCTCAAAAGTCCGAACCGCCAAAACGGGGGAAGTTTCTGTCATCCCATACCCTTCCAACACCGGTATTCCTATGTAGTTAAAAAACTCATCCACATGCGGAGGCAAGGCGCCGCCTCCCGAGACCGTTCCACGAAACTCTCCACCCACCACAGCACGGAGTTTTTTGAGCACGAGAGAATCCAAAACCGCGTACGGAATCGCATAAACCAGCATTTTAAGCAGGCTCTTGAAAGCGAGTTTCAGAGATTCCCTCCACGTGCGACCATGAAGGTCTATCAACTGCCCCGTAAAGAAAAATCGTGCGCTCTGGAATTCCCGTGAGCAGTGATAGGCAGCTTGAAAAAGTATTCGCGAGAGAGCGGGGCCTGTCCGAACTTTTTGCAAAATACGCGTATAAAGACCCTCCCATAAACGCGGAGCAGAAGCCATAAAAGTAGGACGCACTTTTTGCAGATCATCCACGATTGTGCGAACCGTGGTGTAATAGGTACAGACGCCCCGACTCACGGCGACCATTTCAAAAACGCGCTCGTAACTATGCCAAACGGGAAGAATCGAAAGCACGCGATCGTGTGGGTAAAGATGGAAAGGCAGATCGCGTACTTGTGAAAGCATGTTGTCATGCGTGAGTGCCACGCCCTTCGGTTCCTCAGTGCTTCCCGAGGTGTAAAAAAGCGGAAAATAATCGCTACCACGAATTCC
>JBDHQL010000088.1:0-5306 GCA_039807035.1 Chthoniobacterales bacterium | reverse complement strand
TTGGAATTCCTGCCGTGAGTCCAAACTCCGCTGCTTCACGCATGTCTTGGAGGCGGTTGCCGGATTCAATGAGGGTCTTACTCGGCATACACCCACGCAGGATGCAAAGACCGCCAAGTTCGTCCGCGCCATCAATCACTACGGTTCGCAATCCTTCATTCGCCGCCGTTCGAGCAGCCGCATAACCCGCGCTCCCACCTCCAATCACTGCAAAATCAAAGTCCTTCATCGCGTACTTTATAAACGCGAAAAAATGGATTAGCGAATGTTGGTTCGAGAAAGGGGGGAAGGGAATGTCCTCGCGCCAGCCGCACCGCCAATGGAGCGGAAGGAGGCGTCACCCCAAGAATGGTCACCGATGTCGGTACAACGCGATCGGGCGCATCCGCCACAACATAGCGCACCTGCCGCTCCCGCAAAATAGCCAGCGCATCCTCATCATTGGCCGCGAGAAAAAAGCGTGCGGTATCCGCAATCCCCGGGAGACTTTGATGCGAGGTTCCGGCGACCATGGGTTGTCCCGAGAGACGCGCTAATGCCGGAGAAAGCCACCATGGCGCAAGCACGCCGCCGCGAGGTTGCTGTTGGAGATATTCCGCCACACGCATCAGCCATCCGGCTTCTACGACTTTCTCTTGCCGCAATCTTTGCTCTGCAGGTGTGGGATGCAGTCGCAATTCCCATGCACGGGTAATTGGCCAAAGGCTTAAAATAAAGACCGGCGCGATCATCCATGCTTTCCCTAGCGGACGCAGCATCCACGGGAGGGCAACGCAAAATAAAGCTGCCATCCAAGGACTCCAACGCGCCTGCCATCCGGCCAGTGCGGTGATGACAATCAGCAAAATCAGTACCATCAGTGCCAACGGGTCGCGTTTTTTCCAATAGTCCCAAAGAATGAGGAGTGGTGCGGGAGCAAGGAGCCAGCCTGTCCAAGTGAACATCGTCTTAGGCCCTGTATGTTGGAGTTCGCCCAACAATGTGGCCCAACGGGGGAAAAGTTCGCGTACTTCGGACGGTGGCCACGGATTCCGAAAGCCTTCAAGTGCCCACGTTACGACAACAATCGCGGTTGTGAGCATGAGAGCTTTTTTCCACACAACCGGCCATCCCTCGCGGCGAAAAATAAGGCCGCGTGCGACTTCTTGCGCGAGAAGCAAAATGAGAGGCTCAAACCACGACACCCACAATGCGAGTCCCCACGCCACGCCTGAGGCCCATGCCCAGCCGGGCCGTGAGGTTCGGATGAAGGCAAAGTTAGATGCCAAGGCTATGAGTGTGAGCGCAAGAAGTAGCGATTGGTGATCCGGCCTCCCCAGCGCAAAAGCATGTGTGAGTGCAGGAGAAATACAAAACAGCACCAACATGGGCCAGCGCGGAAACACCTCCACTTCACGCGCCCAAAAAAATAAAAAGAGAACCGTCACCAGTCCCAGTAATGGCGAAATCCACGCACCGGCGACATCCAGCGGGCGCACAAAAACGCTCAAAATCACAATCAGGTAATCCATCGGCGCCGTGGTATGCGGAATGGTTCCATGCGGGTAATTTTCAAAATCGTGAGAGCGAATGATGCGCCCCGGATGCTCGGCGACCATCGCGGCTCGCTGCATACGTGACTGACAATCCCCATCGGCCAGCACCACAAACACACCACCATCAATCCGTGGAATAAAAACTTCCGCACGATTCCACGTGACCGCTAAAAGAAAAAGTGCGGATAGCAAAAGCACGCCGAGGATGCACGAAACGATTTTAGGCACGGGTGGAGAGTGTGCCCTGACGGATTTTTCTCAGCAATCTCAACTTCGGGTTACGAAACACCGCTTTTCCTAGCGGCGGATTTTTTTGCCGCAAAAATTGTCTGGAGCGTGGGCGCGAATGCGATAACATTGTGGGTCGCACCGGCTGAATCCGGGCGTATCCCGGGAAAGCACGAACTATGGCGTCAAAAGAGAAGGAAAATGAATCGGTGACAACCGTCCGCAGCCAGGAATATGGCGCGGCGCAAATTGATAAACTCGAAGGCTTGGAGGCTGTACGCAAACGGCCAGGAATGTATATCGGCTACACCGATGAACGCGGCCTGCATCACTGCGTTTATGAAGTACTCGATAACTCGATTGATGAACATCTCGCAGGATTTTGTACGCGTATTGATGTGGTGATTCACGGCGATGGCTCGTGTTCTATTCGCGATAATGGTCGCGGTATTCCCGTGGATATTCATCCGAAATGGAAAATCCCCGCGATTGAATTGGTGCTGACCAATCTCCATGCGGGCGGAAAATTTGGGCAAGGTGCTTACAAATTCAGCGGCGGCCTCCACGGCGTCGGCGCGAAGTGCGTCAACGCGCTTTCCGAGTGGTTTAAGGCCGAGGTTTATCGCGACGGGCAAGTTTATTTTATGTCGTTTGCCCGTGGTAAAACGACGCAGCAGCTGAAGGTTCTTTCCGAGCTGAAAAATAAAAAGCAGACCGGCACGCTCATCACTTTTTTGCCGGACAGCGAAATTTTTACCACGACAGAATTTGTTTTTGAACGTCTCGGCGCACGGTTGCGCGAGTTGGCGTTTCTTAACTCCGGACTGGAAATTCGTCTCATTGATGAACGTGGCGAGGGTGAACCGCGCACCGCCGTTTACCTTTACAAACTGGGCATCGAAGAATTCGTCAAAGAACTCGGTGAGAGCAAACAAGTCATTCATCCGAAGGTCATCAAACTCACCGGCTCGCGCAAAACCAAGATGAAGGGACACGGGGGAGAAGACCTCGAGGAAGATGTCTTTGTGGACTGCGTGATGCAGTACAACGATTCTTACTCCGACCAAATTCTCTGCTTCACCAACTCGATTCCCAATCCCGATGGCGGGACGCACATGACGGGATTTCGCTCGGCGTTGACGCGTGCCATCAATCAATACGCCAAGGCCAATGAGTTGGCCAAAGACAAAGACCCCGCCATCACCGGCGACGATGTGCGCGAGGGGTTGATTTGCGTTTTAAGTCTCAAGCATCCTGATCCAAAATTTGAGAGCCAGACGAAGGTAAAACTCGTGAATCCCGAGGTGGACGGCATCGTTAGCTCGATTGTTTACGAGGGGCTGATGGATTTTTTTGAGACAAATCCGGCGGTTGCCAAAAAAGTTTTTGAAAAAGCCATTACCGCAGCACGCGCTCGCGAAGCCGCACGCAAAGCGCGTGAGACGGTGCGCAAAAGTGCGCTGACCGGCGGTGGTTTGCCCGGAAAACTCGCGGATTGTTCCGAGCGCGATCCTTCACTCACCGAGCTTTTCATTGTCGAGGGTGACTCGGCAGGTGGCTCTGCGAAACAGGGACGTGACCGCCGCTT
This sequence comes from Chthoniobacterales bacterium, assembly GCA_039807035.1. Lineage (GTDB taxonomy): Bacteria > Verrucomicrobiota > Verrucomicrobiia > Chthoniobacterales > JACTMZ01 > JACTMZ01. The sequence continues at coordinate 1,955 of JBDHQL010000088.1, read as the reverse complement.
TCAGGCCATCCTTCCCCTTCGCGGGAAGCTCATCAATGTGGAAAAAGCACGCTTAGACAAGGTGCTGCAAAACACCGAGATTCAGACGATGATCACCGCCGTTGGCACTGGTATTGGCGATGGCGATCAAGAGGGGGCGTTCAACTTCGGTAAACTGCGTTATGGGCGCATCATTATCATGACCGACGCCGATGTGGATGGGTCACATATTCGCACGCTGTTGCTCACGTTTTTCTATCGTCAAATGCCCGAGCTGGTGCGTCGCGGTTGTATCTTTATTGCCCAGCCGCCACTTTATCAAATTAAGCGCAAAAAGCGTGAGGAATATGTGGATGACGACGCGCAGTTGACGAAAATTCTCATTTCGCTGGGTGCGGAAGACGTGAAGCTTGTTCATTTGAAGAACAACAAGACCTTCTCCGAAACGCAGCTTAAAGAAATCCTCGAGTTGCTGGAGCGCCTTCATAAAAACAGCAATGTCATTAAACGACATGGCGGCGATTTTGAAACTTTCTTGGCGGCCTGTGATCCTAAGACCGGACGCCTTCCCGCTTATCTCGCGAAGATTCGCGATGGCAATGAGGAGTCCGTGGAGTATTTCCACGATGAGGAAGAGCTGAAAGATTTCGCCGCAAAAAATCGCGACCTCAATTTGTATGAGGAAGAATCGGCGGAAGATAACGAGGAGAACGAAGTCAACAGCAACGAAGATGGAAACGGCAATGGTCATGACCATACCGGCGGCAAAAGCACCGCGCCCATCCGCAAACGCCGTGCTCGTTTGGTGGAAATTCACGAGGCCGCAGGTGTCGAAAAATTGATTAAGGAACTTTCGAAAAAAGGGCTCGATATTGATCACTATACCGCTAATGGGCATCCGATTTTTCACCTCACCGAAGGCGAGGGCGATCGCGCAACGACGCATGAAATTTTCGCCATCCCGCGCATCCTCGATTTGATTAAAGAAATCGGTCGCCGTGGCGTGCAAATTAAGCGATTCAAGGGTCTCGGCGAAATGAACGCCAAGGAACTTTTCCAAACAACGATGGACCCGGAAAAACGTCGCCTTTTACGCGTTCGACTCGATGAAACAAATGCGGTCGAGGCAGACAAAATGTTTACCGTTCTTATGGGTGATGTGGTTGAACCGCGCCGCCATTTCATTGAAGATAACGCCCTCAACGTTCGTAACCTCGATATCTAATCCTATGCCCCCGAAAACCACCGAAGCTAAATCCACCGAAGATAAACCATCTTCACAACGCAGCAAAAACCTCGATCTTGCTCTCCAGCAAATCGCTAAAGATTACGGCGAAGGTGCCATCATGCGCCTCGGCGATCATTCACAGACCGATGTGGAAGTCATTCCCACCGGCAATATCCTCATAGACCGCGCTCTCGGCGTGGGAGGATTTCCGCGCGGGCGCATCGTGGAAATTTACGGACCGGAATCCTCCGGAAAAACAACCCTCACACTCACCGTCGTCGCGCAGGCGCAGAAGCGAGGCGGGTTGGCAGCTTTCATTGATGTTGAGCACGCACTCGATCCCAAATATGCGCAGCGTCTCGGTGTCAATCTCGGCGATCTTCTCGAGGACCCCCATCTTGGCGGTTTCAGCTACTCACTGCAGCACAAACACAACAGGCCAAGACAGAGCACCCAAGGGATGTGGATGTGGGGGCTGTCCGATGGCAAACGAGGGGACCTGAGGAGTGCCGGAGGCTGTCGGATGTCGCTGCATGATGTTCACCCTCTCCGTCCTCCCGCACCAGCCTCCATAGCAGGACTCGTCGATATTTCGTGCTATGCTGGTTTGACTTGCGAAGGCTGCTACGGAGGCTGACCTCGCGCAGGGCTGTGGCCTAAGCCTCTGCCGTGTCTTTGCGTGCAAAAGACTCTGTGCATTGCGAGACCTGCTCTCCTTCAGGCTTTGCCGGGCCAGTGATCAAAAACA
>JBDHQL010000087.1:0-5409 GCA_039807035.1 Chthoniobacterales bacterium | reverse complement strand
GGGCCGGATTCCGAGTTTGGAGTGAACCCCGGGCAAATCTCTCGGTAAGCTAGGCTGCTCGGGCTGTATTTGGCGTGGTCGTCAGGCATGGTTTTTTTCCTTGGGTGTGGGGTTGAGATCGCCGTCATTGAGGGCGTCGATGTGAGCGAGCTTTGAGGCCACAGCCTCGCACGCCCGCTCTTCGACGGTTCCAGCAGCGAAGAGAATTTTTTGGATCGATCGAGCACCGCCGATGCGGTGAACACGCCCCAAGGCCTGCCGTAGGTCGGATGCACTGAACGTTGGGGAAATCAGTGAAAGGCGAGGCACCTTGCCTGTAGGGTCGTGAAGTGAAATGCCGATGCCGCCGGCACGAATGTTGCAAACCACAACTCGGCTGCGATTTGCCTGGAAGTCGTCGATCACTCGCTGGCGATCTCCATCGTCCTGCCCGCCCGAAATGATGAAATTCGTTTTGAGGCGACTCGCGATGGCCCGAAGCGTGTCCTCAAAGTTGACGAAGACCGCTACCGACAACCCTTCTTCTATCCCATCGCGAGCAAGAGTTGAAATCGCGTCAATCTTGAGTGCCTCGATTTCCTGCCGTGCACGCAAATGGATCGTCAAATGGCTGGCCGCTTTCGCCCGCAGATACTCGGCGATTTCCACAAGACGATTGGAGTTCCCCATCGCATCTGCGCGGGTGAGCTCACGGGACATCTCGTCGTAAATTGCTTGAATCTCGGCCGCGTGCCCGGTTTCGACCGCCTCCGCACAAACTTGCGTGAGCGGAAAATTTGGAACGTCTGCGATCCGCATTCGTGATCCGAGCCGCCTCTCGTGGAAGATGGTGTGGTGCAGCCTTTCGAGGCCTTTGACGCCTCCTATATATTCGAAACCAAAACGGCCTTTACGGCACTCGTTGGCAATCGCCCAAGGCCAATAGTTGTGAAGGCCATGAAGCCCCAACGCGAAGCCGAAAGCCCGCATTTCCAACGGGTCTGACGCTGCCGTAGCCGACAACATCAGTATTTTGAGCCGCTGCTTCTTGGCTGCGATGAGCATTTCTGCGTTTTGGGTCTTTCGGCCTTTACAGCGCCCTGCCTCATCAAAAATGACGAGGGTGTTGGCAGGGACGGTCCATTGGAAACGCCCGAGTTCAAATCGTCCGAGACCTGTCTTGCCAGTTTTCAGAGCTTCGTAATTCACGAGCCCCAGTGCCGAAACACCGAAGCCCTCGAAGAACCGCCTCCATGCCGGGAGGGTGGGCTTCGGTGCCACCAACACCACCGGCACGCAGATGCGGGCAGCAACTGCACTGGCGATAGCCGTCTTTCCCAGGCCCGGGTCGGATTGATCGGTCGCCACGCCGTTGCGCCGGATCGATTCCTCGATCCGGGCAGCGTGTTCGACTTGATAGGGAAGAAGTTTCATTCTCCCCTCCGATTACCGGAACGGTTTTGATTTTGTCGGGATGCGCCCGGCAAATATTCGGCCAAGATCGGTGCCACCTTCTCGCGTATGCGGCGCAGAGCGTCGTAGATCGACCCGCGAGGGATTCCGCGAAGCTGGGAAATCTCAAGGATGGTCAGTTCGAGGAGATCGTTGCAGAGAGCAATTTCCTCAGCGTCCAGCTCGCGCAGAGCCATCTCTAGGTCCATCTTCAGGTCTGGGATCGGGAGATCGGAGCCTCCTCCGAGTCCGACAAGCGGAAGCATATCTTCGATGTCGAGAAGACAGCCTATTGTCGTAGAGGTGCCATCGCTATCGCTCGCAGCTTCGTCAAGACTACATGCCGTAAGCCTGTAATCCCTGCACTTGGCTTTGGCGTGTTCCAGCAGCTTGGCGATCTTCGACTGAACAACGTGCCGGATGAATGCGTGCTCCGACCCCCTTGCCGGGTTGAATGAAGGCCATTTTCGGGCAAGATCGCCCCAAAGCTCCTGTCGGAGGTCGTCGGGGTCCAGATGCCACCGTCCGGTCATGCCGGAGAGGGATTTGACGCGATTTTCGATCAGTTTTGCGGCGAATTTGCCGCCCGTTTTGGTGCATGCTTTATATTGCATGCCCCTCTTGCCGAAATTTCGGCGAAGGAGTCGTCGACCTTCGGACGCGAAACGCTTAAGTCATTGCAGAAAAAGAAAAAGCACCTCCGGAGAGGTGCTTAAAAAAAATTCAAAAATAATCTAAAGCCGCCGAAATTTCGGCAGATATAAGCAAGGTGGTGGTGGTTTACTCCGCCCCCTCGGGCTCGATCAGAAAAGCGGCCCGATACCCGGCTTCCTCAGGTCGCTTCGTATGGGGGAGAGGGTCTTCGGCAATCTGAAAGTACTTCTTCAGTGCCTTGGAAAGCTCCTTTTTCCTCTGTTCCATCGCCTCCTTGTCACGGTCGCGTGGAACAAAACCCCGCCCCTCAGCGAGTCGATGAAAGAATTTCCATGCCTCGGATGGATCACCCGTGCGACCGTCTCTGAGGCTAAGAGTAGAATAATGGATGCGAGCCCAGCCTGGAGATCCCTGCCGCTCTACCTTTACGAGTGCTTCATGGCCATTCTGGAATCGGATATGAACGTCAGGCCACGTTGATCCCTGAGGGCTGGGATAGCGGTCGGGCGAACCAGCTTCAACGCCACGCACTGCAGCAAACGATGCGTCGTGGAACCTGAGTTTTCTGCTCGGAAAAAACGACATGATGTCGACAATTGCTTGCTGGGCAGTCCGACGAATCGTGTCTAGGTCCTTGAAGCCGACAGCCCTAGGATATCGTTTAACCATCCGCAACACTTCATCTGCGGCAAACGATCTGAAAAGCCGTAGTGAGCCGAGCCGCATCAGTTTTTCCTCGAAATCCACCGAGTGAAGCGATGGCCTCAATCTGTTCTTATTGAGCCACACCCGGAATTCGTGAGTGATTTCCTCGTCCGACATTCTCATGTCGACCTCGAAGGCCACGGCCCTTTTATGCTGGAGCCTAGAGCGCGATGCCCATTCCTCTCCCTTAATTTCAACCGATCTGTCCGAAAGCTCCAGCATTGCGTATCGGGGCGTCTTCCACTCTATCAGCCGAGCGCGTTGCTCGGGCGGGATCACCGACCAAGACACTCGTCCGAGCTTGTCGAACTCTTCATAGATTAAGGCTCCGAGATCGAACTCCATCCAACGCTCAGGATCGTATTCGACGATCATTGGCACGAATTCCTCTGCCGACATGACTTCGTCGTGCGGAGGGACCATTCTATAATCATCGCCGTCCTCGTTTACCCCGTCAGTTTTGAGGTTGCGTTCAGTACTGGAAATTGCGTAGTCGATACCGTCCCACTCACGGCAGGCTTCCCAAACCCAGCAAAAAGGGCGCTCTGCAGCCGGGATGCCCGTGAAATCCCACTCTGAGGGCATGCTATTCATTTTATTCATGTGGAAACCTCTCCACTCTACCCTTCAATGGCTTCGAGCATGCTGTCATAAATTGACTCGCCAAGAACGCGCGGGGGCGATCGCCTGAGTTACGTTTCAAAATAGGAGGCGAGGTGAACCTGCGATAGTCGCTTTTGGGCATTCTGGCATTATACATCTGCACGGGCATTCCACCAATCGAAAGAAAAACCCGACAATGGCGAGCACCTTCCGGTAATCGGACATATGATTGGATGTCTTCACCCACCCGAAATGACACCCGAGGAGCGCATGCACGAGCTTGCCTCCATTTTCGCAGCAGCGTTTCTACGCCTGCGGGTGGGGATGGCTTTTCCAGAAAGTCAAGAAAAAACCGCTGGTTCTGCACGAGATAAAGCTGCCGAGAGTTCCCTTGAGCTTGGTGCGAAATCGAGGCTCTGTGGTTCACAGAAAGGGGAAATTTTATGACCACACAAGACCACGCTAAAATCACTCGCGAGGTGGAGAGCCTGCGCGATATGTCCACCGACCAACTGCGCCGCAAATGGGAGGAGGTTTGGGGCGAAAAGTGCCGCAGCCGCAATAAGGATTTCCTGCGAAAGCGCGTCGCTTGGAAGATTCAAGCAAATGCCTATGGCGGACTTTCTCAACGCGCCCTCGAACGCGCTCGTGAGCTGGCCGACGAGACGCTGCTTAAAATCCGAGGAGCCGTCGCTCCCGGCCCCGGATGCCCCACGCCTGCCTTGGTGCGGCATGCCTTCCGCCCTTCCGAGGAGATTCGGCTTCCCGTGGCCGGAACACTGCTCACGCGCCTTTACAACGGACGCAAGATCGTCGTGACCGTCCTCGACGAGGGCTTCGAGTTGGAGGGGCAAAAATACCGCAGTCTTTCCGCCGTGGCCAAAGCCATCACCGGGGCGCACTGGAACGGATTTCTTTTCTTCGGCATCAGCGGACCAAAGACCAAGAAGGAGGCGGCATGACGAGGGCCCAAGCGAAGAAGATCGCGGCGGGGCAGAAGGCCAAGATGGTGCGTTGTGCCATCTACACGCGCAAAAGCACCGAGGAAGGACTCGACATGGATTTCAACTCGCTCGACGCGCAGCGCGAGGCGGCGGAGTCCTTCATCAATTCGCAGCGACACGAGGGATGGGTGGTGCTGCCCGAGCACTACGATGATGGGGGCTTTACCGGCGGCAACATGGAGCGTCCGGCATTGCAGAGGCTTTTGTCCGACGTGGAGGCGGGCAAGGTGGATGCCATCGTGGTTTACAAAGTGGATCGCCTTTCGCGCAGCCTGCTCGACTTTAGCCGCATCATGGAAGCCCTCGACGCTCGGGGGTGTTCGTTTGTGAGCGTCACGCAGCAATTCAACACGACTCACTCGATGGGGCGACTCACGCTCAACGTCCTGCTTTCTTTCGCCCAATTCGAGCGCGAAATTATTTCGGAGCGCACCCGCGATAAAATGAGCGCGGCTCGCAAGAAGGGCAAATGGACGGGCGGTGGACTAATCCTTGGCTATGACATTGACCGAGCGGCCCGGCGACTCGTCGTCAACTTGGAAGAGGCCAAGCAGGTGCGAGATATTTTCGCACTCTACCTCGAGATCAAGTCCCTCCTCGCCACCGCCGCCGAGATCAATCGTCGAGGCTGGTCGCGCAAGTCATGGACGAGCCGAAGCGGAAAGCGGACCGGAGGAGGATTTTGGAACAAGTCCAACCTCCTCGCGTTTCTGCGCAACGTCGCCTACCTCGGGAAAGTCGAATATGAGGGGCAAATCTACCCGGGTGAGCACGAGGCCATCCTTGACGAAAAAACTTGGGAAAAGGCACAGGCTATCCTCAATCACAATGCCCGTGACCGAGGAGCTTCGACTCGCAATAAACACGGAGCCCTTCTCCGTGGTTTGCTTAAATGCGGGTGTTGCGGCTGCGCCATGACGCACTCCTACACGCAGGAAGAAACGCGCCGCTACCGCTATTACCTCTGCCTGACGGCCATGAAGCGGGGTTGGAGTGAATGCACCACGCGCTC
>JBDHQL010000086.1:0-5419 GCA_039807035.1 Chthoniobacterales bacterium | reverse complement strand
ATGGTTCCCGTGAGAGGCGCCAAAGGGCGCGAACTGCCGAGACCTCGGGATTCAATGAGATGAGGAGCAATCGCCATCTTTTCGATAAGCCACTGCTTCACCGAGTCGGCGCGGGCAACGCTTAGCTTCGCATTGTATTCCGGGCCTCCAAAAGAATCCGTATGGCCTTCAATACGGAAACGCGCTTGAGGATTGCGACGAATGAGCTCCGCCAGTTTTTCCAAACTGACAATAGCGGCAGGTTGCAGGGCGGATTGGTCATACTCGAAAAGCACATCGGAAGGCATGAAAATTGGTGCCTGCGTGTCGCTAATTCCTGTGCCCGAAGCGAGCAAATCATCAAGATTGCTATACCCTGCGGGAACATCGGTGCTTCCCCCGGGAATCCCACTGCGTGTGGCGGCGGCAGCGAGTTCAATCGCAGGTTGAGCCGCCGACGCCGGCATATCGGAGAGCAAAGCCTCGCGCATCGCTTTAAGGTCTTCCTGCATCATTGCAGAACTTGGCACATCGGGTTCGCCCCCTGCTGCGGGCGAAGAAATTTTAGGAAGCGGCTCACTAGCCAAATCAATTTGCTTAGGCTTGAGCGGCTCGGTGTGGGTTTCAATTTTTTCGGCGGCAATATTCTCCGAGGGAACTTCGACATGTACCGGCGTCAGGGGTGGCGCGTCATGAGGTGTGACCTCTTCTTCCTGCAACAACTTGGGATCAATCTCCACGCGATCTACTTTAAAAACACGCGGCACGATGGTTTCGTAATAGGCCTCGCTCATCGTGTGCATGCGATAATTTTTTGCCCAACGAAAAAAGTACATGTGCGCAATTGCCGAGAGAATAAGAGCCAGCAAAAGCCACCACAGCCAGCGGTCACGTGGTGGCCGGACCTCGTCCAATTTGTCCATGACGGGCGAGCGAATCATTGAAACCTAGCTTACGACGGCCCTTGGGTGATGCAACCGCAGAAGGTGGTCACGCGCCATGGAAAGAAGTCTTACGACAGTCCTTGTTCACGAAGTTTCTCGCGAATAATAGCCACGACTTCCTCAATCGTAATATCCGATGAATCAATCACCGTAGCACCGGCGGCAATCGTGAGTGGTGCGGTTGTGCGCGTGGAATCGAGGCGATCACGATGGGCAATTTCTTCCACTTGCCCTTCCTTGCGACGGCGCTGCTGACGCACTTCGGGACGGGCATCAATGTAGAATTTGTGCGGTGTCTCCGGAAAAACTGCCGAACCAATATCACGGCCTTCAATAACAGTCCTTCTCCCTCGCGTTTCCATACGGATTGTCGTGGAAATTAAAGGGCGTACTTCGGGCGTAGCCGCGACGAACGAGACATTGGCATTCACATTTTCATCACGCAAATACGGGCGAGGATCATCTTGGTTAATGCGTGGAAAAAAATCCTCCGCATCACAATACAACTCCACGCGAGCACTCATTGCAAAAGCCGCAACATCATCTCTGCGGCGACAATCCAACCCTTGATGCAAACACGCCCATGTCATGGCACGATAAAGATCGCCGGAATTAAGAAAGTAAAAGCCTAGCTGCCGCGCCAAGACGCGAGCTACGGTGCTTTTTCCGGATGCTGCCGGGCCATCCATAGCAATAACGATCGTTTGTGAGGAAATTATGTCATCCATGGATGAGTTTCGTAAGTTGAGGCACAAAGCCCGGATAAGAAGTTTCCACGCAGGATGCGTTTTCCAAAATCGTTTCGCCTGTGGCAAAGAGTCCGGCGATGGCAAATGCCATGGCAATGCGATGATCACCATGACTCTCCAAGCGTGCGCCATGCAAAGGGCGTCCACCTCGAATTTCCAAACCATCGGGATATTCCGTAACATCGGCACCCATCGCGGCCAAATGATGCGCCACCACAGCAAGTCGGTCCGATTCCTTCACGCGCAATTCGGCGGCGTCTTTAATTACCGTCACTCCCTGTGCCAATGCACAGGCTACGGCGAGGATGGGGAGCTCATCAATCACATTAGGAATTTCTACGCCTCCAATCGTGGTGCCTGTAAGCTGTGAACCCACCACAGTCACCGTTCCCCGTGGCTCGGCAGAATGTTGCGGTGGGGATTTCACGTGCAACGACGCGCCCATGCGTTCCAGCACCGCAAGAAGCCCCGTGCGAGAAGGATTCAATCCCAAGTCTTGAACCGTCAACTGCGAACCCGCTTGAGCAGCAGCGGCGACAAGCCAAAATGCAGCGCTCGAAATATCACCCGGAACCGTAAAATCACGTGCCACAGGGAGATTTCCACCCGTAACAGACAGTCGTAAACCATCCTGCGTCACCGGAACGCCGAAATACGCCAACATGCGTTCTGTGTGATCGCGGGTGGGAGCGGGCTCGATCACCGATGTTGTTCCCTGCGCAAAAAGACCAGCGAGCAAGACAGCACTTTTGACCTGCGCACTCGCTACGGGCAAATGGTATTCAATACCTCGCAAGTTCGCAGTGCCGTGAATAACAAGCGGCGGACAATCCTTCTCACCTTCCGTAGAAAGTTGTGCTCCCATTTGCTGCAATGGCGCCATGATACGGCGCATGGGACGACGTGAGAGAGAAGCGTCACCCACGAGGCGAGAGCGAAAAGGTTGCGCGGCGAGCAGTCCGGAAATCAAACGCATGGTGGTTCCGGAGTTTCCGCAATTGAGATCGGCATGGGGCGCGACAAAATGACCACCGTCGCCATACACGCGATAATTTCCGGTGGTGCCGGATTCAATGTTCACCCCAAGCGCTCGAAGAATTTCGAGAGTTCCCAAACAATCTTCGCCCACCAAATAGTTTTCAATTTGGCACGGACCATTGGAAATAGCGGCGAGTAGGGCGGCACGATGGGAAATGCTTTTGTCACCCGGAACCCGAATTTCGGCCCGTAGTGGACCGGCAGAAGAAACGACAATTTCCATTAGAGCGGACTATTAAGAATTTTTGCACGACGCGTTGCAGCGGCAGCGAGAAGTTCGTTCACGGCAACGAGATTATTTTGTTCGAGAGCCATTTTGATCGAAGAAAGAATCGCCATCAATTCTTCAAGTCCTTGGGTAATTTCTTGGCGATTTAACGAAAGAATGCCCGTCCATAGCTCCGGCGAACCGGATGCCACACGCGTTGTGTCACGAAATCCTCCGGCGCACAGTGTGCTCACATCTTCGGACTCCGCTCCCACCAATTCCACCAAAGCTGCCGCGGCAATGTGTGGGATGTGACTCACCAAGGCGGCGGCGCGATCATGTCGGGCAGGATTCATAGACACGACACGAGACCCCACCATTTCCCAAAATGCGATCGCTTGTTCCAGCAACGCCGGGCGTGTTTGGGAAGTGGGAGTCACGACGCAAATGGCTCTCTCGTAAAGATCGGCTCTTGCCGCCTCTAAACCTGCTTCTTCCGAGCCGCACATAGGATGGCTTCCCACAAAATTTCCATGACGCGAAAAAATTTCTTCCGACTCTTCGACGACGGTGCATTTAACACTGCCGACATCGGTGACAAGAGCATCCGCAGAGAGGACATGCACAAAAGATGCGGCGAGCTCTTTCATTCGCTCTACGGGAACGCATAAAATCACACTTTCTGCTCCCCTCACCACTTCCTCCACATCCAGTGATCCGAAATCCGCCAAACCGCGTTGTATCACAACATCCAAGGCTTCCTGCCGTCGTGCCCACACGGAGAGGCGAATGTCGGGATGACGTTGCCGCAAGGCCATGAGGAGCGAGCCGCCCATAAGGCCCGGGCCTAAAATGGCGATATGTTTTTGCTGACCGCTCATGCAGCGACAAGAATGACAGGCTGCACGTCGAAGCTCACGCCGGAAAAACCGGAATTAAGGAACGAGAAAGATGCGTCCGGTATAGGGGTCTTTCACCTCGGTGCCCGGAGGAAATCCTCGTACATCCACAAAACCCGCATTAGGCGCATGAGGACTTGTCACATAGCCGGGTTTGCCGGGTACAGGGATGCCATAAGAAAGCTCTGGTGTTGGCAAACTCGTGGGCGGCGGCGTGGGCGTCACACTCGCCGGCGTTGGTGTAGGAATGGGTCTTACTAAGGAAGCATCGGTAACGCCGGAAGCAGCGTCGGTTCCCGTCAGCGGCGCCAAAGTGTTTGTCGTCGTTCCTTGCTGCAATGTCTGGGTTCCCCCAAAGCCGTAACGATTGCGTGGTGTAGTTTTGGGTTTTTCTTGCGTGCAAGCCGCGAGCAACATGGCCAAGAGGCACGCTCCGGAAACAGCCGTAGTAAGAGGCTTCATAGTGCTTAAAACATGAACGAACACCGCGCTTAACTGCAAGACCAAACTCAAAATAAGCCGCATTATTATCGAAACTTTGCCATGGCTTCACGTAGGGGGCCTTCGATGCGTCCGTCAAAAAGCGCACGGCCAATGATAGCACCGGAAAGCCTCGGGATTTTTTCGAGGTCCGTTAAATCTTTAGCACCGGACACTCCGCCGCTGGCAATAATGGGGCACGCAATGGTCTCCACCATCGTCCGCATGGCGACGAGGTTTGGGCCTTGCAACATGCCGTCGGTCGCAATGTCAGTATAAATAATTGCCGCCACACCCAAGGCCGCCACTTGTGCTGCAAGATCGAGAGCGCGAATGCCTGTGGTTTGCGTCCATCCTTTAATAGCCGCTATGCCATCATGGGCATCAATACCAATGGCAATTTTTTCGCCTCCAAAGCGCGTCACGGCTTGTGCGACAAAGTCGAGAGATTCCGCAGCACGCGTGCCGATCACGACGCGACTCACTCCAGCGGAAAGAGCGCGTTCAATAGCTGCTTCATCACGAAGGCCGCCGCCAAGTTGGAGAGGAATATCAATAGCTGCCGCCATAAGGCGCACGGTTTCGAGATTGGCTTGGTGCCCGGTAAAAGCCGCATCCAAATCCACCACATGCAACCAATCCCCTCCGCGTGTTTGCCATTCTTTGGCCACTGAAGGCGGATTATCCGAATAAACCGTTTTGTCTCCGGCTCGCCCTTGACGCAAGCGAACAGCTTGGCCTTCCATGAGATCAATCGCGGGATAAAGAAGCATGATGGTCAGTGGTTTTTTCGTAGCTCATCTACGAAGTTTTTCAAAATATGCAGGCCGATGGATTGACTTTTTTCCGGATGAAATTGCATTCCTCGAACATTGCCGCGTCCTGCAGCGGCGGCAAATTCCACCCCATACAAAGTTGTCGCCGTGACGAGAGAGCGATCGTCGGCCACGGGAAAATAGGAATGCACAAAGAAAACATAAGGCGACTCGGGAAGCCCCGCAAATACAGGATCCGGCGTCTGCCATTGCAAATCATTCCACCCCATGTGAGGCACTTTGAGAGCCACTTGCCTCGGGAATCGCTCTACATGCCCACTCCAATTGCCAAGGTCCGATTCTGCGG
>JBDHQL010000085.1:0-5431 GCA_039807035.1 Chthoniobacterales bacterium | reverse complement strand
GTAGAAGGCGGTCTTCCTGGAAAGCAGGTGCTAAAACTTGAACGCCCACGGGAAGTTGACGCCCTGCTTCTTCAACGCTTCCGCAAGGAATGCTTATGGCACAGATGCCCGCGAGATTAGCGGCGGTGGTGAAAATATCGGTCAAATAGATTTGCAACGGGTCTTTCACATGTTCGCCGATTTTGAAAGCAGGCGAGGGAATGGTGGGCGAAATCAATCCATCCACTTTTTGAAATGCCTCCTCAAAATCCCGTCGAATGAGCGTGCGCACCTTTTGCGCTCGCAGATAGTAAGCGTCATAGTAGCCGCTGCTCAGCACATAAGTGCCAAGAATAATGCGGCGCTTCACTTCATGCCCAAACCCTTCCCCACGTGTGCGGCTGTAATGTTCCGCCAAATCCTTTCCGCCTGCCGCCCGTCGCCCATAGCGCACCCCATCGAGTCGCGCCAAATTCGCCGAAGCTTCCGCCGTGGCAATGATGTAATAACTGGCCACGGCATATTGGGTGTGCGGGAGAGAAACCTCGACGATTTCGGCGCCGAGGTTGCGGTACATTTCAATGGCCTCGCGTACACGTGTTGCCACGCGGGCATCTAAACCTTCGATAAAATATTCTTTTGGAACGCCCAATTTCATTCCTCGAACGCCGCTTTCCAATTCTGCGGAATAATCCGGCACCGGCACATCGAGCGAGGTGGAATCAAGCGGGTCATGTCCGGCAATGACTTGCAAAATCAACGCCGCGTCTTCGACAGAGCGTGTCATGGGGCCGATTTGATCTAATGAGGATGCAAACGCCGCCAAGCCATAGCGCGAGACACGTCCGTAGCTTGGTTTTAGCCCTACGCAGCCGCACATCGCCGCAGGCTGACGGATGGAGCCTCCCGTGTCCGAGCCAAGAGCCGCGAGCGCTTCGCCAGCTGCAATTACGGCTGCAGAGCCGCCACTTGATCCGCCCGGGATGCGATCGGTATCGTGCGGATTGCGTGTGATCTGAATGGCGGACGTTTCGGTTGTGGAGCCCATCGCCAGCTCGTCCATATTGGTGCGTCCAAAAGGAATGGCACCTGCCGCCCGCAATTTTGAAATCACCGTGGCATCATACGGCGCGACATATCCCTCGAGGACTTTCGATGCTGCGGTGCAAGGTTCGCCTTTGACGTTAATGGCGTCTTTAATCGCGATGGGAATGCCGCCAAGCGGAAGCTGAATGTCAGTCTGCGCTGCCTGCGCCCGAGCATTTTCGAAATCACGAAAAACATAACCGCCGATTTTTTCATCCACGCGATTAGCGACGTCGTTGATGGCATCAATTAAAGCGACGGGAGAAAGTTCGCCTGCACGAATTTTTTGTCGCGCTTCGGTAAGAGTGAGTGTGTTGAGTTCCATTATCCTTCCACTATTCTTGGCACGAGAAACAGCCCGCTGCCCGAGTGGGGGGCGTTTGCCAATGCTTCTTCTTGTGTAAAACCTGCCTTCGCCACATCGGGGCGAAAGACATTAAAAACGGCTGCCGTGTGCGCTGTTGGCTCAATGCCGTCAACATCCACTTCGTTAAGCTTCGCGATGTAGGACAACACGTGTTCAAGCTGCGGTTGAAACTCCGCGATTTCTTCTTCCGTCAATCGAAACCGCGCCAGCTCGGCGACATAGCGGACATCAAGTTTTGGTGTGCTCATACAAAAGTCTGTTTGCTTATCGCCCGTGCGAGCCGATGTCGAAAAGATTTCATTCTCCAAGTTTCAAAAATACCTTGCCTCTCGCTTCGCCGGAAGTAGCCATTTTCAAAGCTTCGCCGACGACGTCCAACGAAAACTCCTTGGCAACACGAGGTGCAAATCGGCCCTTAGCTGCCAGTCGAAAAATTTCAGAAAATAAATTTTCCCGTTCCGTCGCCGAGGCATCTCGCAGCCAGCGAGTGAGCCAAAATCCCCGGAATTGCAAATCGCGAAAAATTAAAAAGCCATTCGGAATTTTCAAAGCTTCACGGCTCATAGCACCATAGGTTACCAGCGTTCCTCCCGCGCCCAACAATCCGGCGAGTCGCGTGGCCGCAGAACCTCCCACCGCATTGAGCCCCAGTCGTGGAGTTGCGTCTGCGAGAATTTCCTTAGCCTGGGAAGCCATGTCGGAACCATCCACCACCACCGCCGTTGCGCCCAATGCCATGAGCTCCTCCACGGCTTCCGGACGTCGCACAAAATTAAGTGTCTTCCATCCACGCTCCTTAGCAATTTCTATCACCGCACGCCCCACGCCTGATGTGGCGGCATTTTGCAAAATCCATTCACCTTGCTGCAGCGGGACAAAATGATGCAGCAGACACCATGCCGTCGGAGGGTTCACGCGTAGAGCTGACGCATGAAACGACTCGATGCCCTCGGGAATGACGGTGAGATTTTCGATATTCCAATTTCCTTCTTCGCGCCACGCCTCCCGATCTACCAACACAAAGCGTCCGAGCCATGACTCCGGAACGTCCGCACCCACCGCCACCACGCGCCCCGCACCTTCATTTCCCGGAACATCCGGCAGTGCCCGCGCCTCGCCATATTTCCCTTCGATCATATTAAGGTCAGCAGGATTGATGGGTGCCCGAAGCATCTTAACAGTCACTTCCCCATGCTCTGGCAAGAGCGACGGTAGCGAGTCAATTTGAATCACCTCTCCCGGATGCCCTATCGTATGATAACGAGCCGCTCGATAATTTTTTTCCACTCTCCAAGCCTAAATCCAAACGATTTAAAACCCCACTCCTTAAAAATGTAGCAGCGATACTCTGCTGCAGCTTTCACCAAACAAACATCCCCATTGTCCGCGACAGACCAATCATGTTTGACCACATCCTTCTCGAAGTTCATGTTGGGCCGTTATGAAAAAAATCACAGCATTGCTTGTTCTTACTCTCGCTTTCATTGGTTCTTCGTTTGCCGATACCCCTATTGCTCTTGCGGAATTGCCGCAGTCTGTCACGGAGGCTATCCAAAATTATTTTCCATCCTCAAAGGCAATTTCTGCGAAGAAAGATGTAGATCCAGGCAAGGAAAAGTATGAGGTAAAAGTTCAGTACAAAGACCTCCTTATTAAGGTGGAATTGTTGCCTACGGGACAGATTGTGGATTTGGAAATGTAAGGCGCACTTTCTAGGGTTTTTTCTGCGTCCGTCGGTATTCCGCAATCATGTTGAGATAGCCAGTGGCCAACGTCGCCTCAGGTAAACGTTGCGCCATTAAGAGCAGCCTTTCCGCTTCATCGGCCTGCCCCAAACGCCAATAGTGCAGCGCAAGGTATTCGTAACCGCGTGCATTGTCGGGCTCGAGTGCTATGGCGCGGAGATGCACGGGGAGTGCCGTACGGGGCCGTCCATACCAATCCAACGCCAGCGCACGTTCGCGCCATGCGTAGGCAAAGTGCGGGCGCAGCTTGGTTACCGTTTCAAAATCATCGGCCGACCGCCGATACCATTCCATGCGCTCGATGGAGTCCGTCGCGGCATTGCCAAGTTGTGCCGCCGACTCTCCCGCCAGTACCAACAAACGCGGATTTGCAGGACGTAGAGCCAATCCTTCCTCCAACAGGTTCCAAGCCAATTGGGGATCCTTTTGTATCATCGCATTCTCCGCTTGCAGCGCACGATATTCAGCAGGCCCCTCGTGGAGAACAGCCCAGATCAGCCATGTGCCTGTAATTGCCGGAAGCAAAAACGCGAGCGGACGTAGCCAATTCGGCATGGGCCGGAGTTCGCGTGTTGCCGCATCCAATCTTGCCCCTGCAAGGCATCCGGCGCAAAGCCCTAGCAACAACACTACTGCCGGAATGTGCAACCGATAATCAAAAAGCGCATGTGTTCCTTGCGAAGCTGCCGCAGCTAAAGCACCGGTTGTCAGCCCCAAATCCATCCCTTGCGGCAACCATCCAGCCGGAGGCATTTCCCGCGCCATACGCAGTGCATTGCGCCAACCTGCGGCTAAATGCGTGATAAAAAATGCTAACCCAAGCAGTAACCCCACGCGGCCATATTCCACCAGCAATTGCAGCCAATCATTGTGCGCATGAACCGCCCGCCCGTCAAAACCCGCGCCACGATAGCGTAAGGACAATTGATCAAACATCGCGGCACCCGCTCCCAGCCACGGATCCAGCGAGAGCATGGGAGGCACGGAAAGAAACCACATTTTTTCGCGATAATCGTCCGCCCCCAATTCCGAAAGCCTGATTTGTACTATGGAACTTTCGGCACCGACCACCAAGGCAATCCCCAAAGCCATGACCACCAAGGCAAGTGCCCCCAAGCTAAACCATCCTCGATAGGCAAGCGCACCGCGTCGCACGATAAAAAAACTCACCATCGCAAACATCCCCACGCCCACAGGAATTCCGACATAAGCCGAGCGCGAAGTGCTGAGGGTCAATCCCACAAACCCCGCCGCCGCCACGGCAAAGAGCAGAAGTTTAACGGCAGCACGCCCTTTTCCCCAAACCAACATCCCCAGCGCGAGAAAGCTCGTCACTTGCAAAACACTCGACAACGATCCGCGACTTTCCAACGTGCCAGAAACCAACCTGCGTCCAAGCATCCGCCCCCCACCTTCTCCAAGACCCGTGTGCAATGCAATTGGACCTACCGGATGAAAAGACGCATCAGCCGTAAATTGAGAAATGGCGATAATGACTTGCACCAAGGAAAGCAGAAAAATAACGCCCAGCACCAGCCAGCGCGGACCCTCCTCCCGCATGTGCCATGCCATCGTAAAATACACCGCCAACATTCCCAGGAGGAGCCACGTGTCTTCACGTGCCGCATATCCATCGGGCGCCACGCTCTGACGCCACAGCAAGTAGCCTGCAAAAAGCAATGTCACACCCATGCAAATAGCACCCGGTGCATCCTGAACTTTCCAAAACACCAGTGCGCCAACGATTGCAGCAACACCGACAAGCAAATATCCGGGGGCGGCCAAAGCCGGATACCACCATCCTCCCAATAAAATTTGCGCCACTGCCAACCCTGCAGCCAGCAGCAACGCACTCATCCAAACAAGCAACTTAGCAACCACCATTTCCTATGTAATGCCCCCTCCGTCCGCCCTCAATGCCCATTTGAAAATCATCGAGAGCCGAAAATATTTTGCTATGGCGAGCGTGAGTTTGTTTTTCGGCTCAAAACGCGGAGTTTTTTAATTCAGCTTCTGCGCCAATAATTCGCCGGCCAGAGTGGGGTTGGCTTTTCCTTTGGAAAGTTTCATGACTTGGCCTTTGAGGAAGTTTAACGCGGCGGCTTTGCCGGCTTGGTAATCGGCGACGGATTGGGGGTTCGCGGCAATCACTTGATCGCACAATTCCCCAATGGCACCGGCGTCGCTTTCTTGTTTGAGGCCTTTTTCTTCGACGATGACGGCGGGATCGCGCCCTGTGGAAAACATTTCGGCA
>JBDHQL010000084.1:0-5449 GCA_039807035.1 Chthoniobacterales bacterium | reverse complement strand
AAAATGAAAACCTGGAATTGCAAAAGCAAGTTGCCGAGTTAAAGCGAGAACAAAAACCCGTGGATAAAAGCGCAGAGAAAACTTTTCTTGCCACGCGCTCCGTTGCACCTGCCGCCCCTCCGGCGATGGTCGTTGCGGCAACTCCGCCCCCGGCACCTGCCGTTGCTGCACCGGAGCCCGAAGTGCGACGCGCTGTTGCTGTAACTCCCTCGGCAGCCCATCCCGTCAATTCCGCGCAAGCCACGGATGCTGCGTCCACGGCGAATGTTCAGCCCATCATGCCGGGAGCAACTGCTCCGAGTCCTGCGACATCCGCCGCTGTACCTGCGGCAAAGGAGCGCTCGCATACGGTGGTAAGAGGCGACACGCTCGCCGGAATCGCTCGCAAGTATTACAATAAGGCGAGCCAATGGCCTAAAATCGCAGAGGCAAACAAAGACGTTCTTCCTGATCCCACGAAGCTTAAGCCCGGCATGGTTCTTAGGATTCCATAGACCCTTTCGATAAAATACGCACGAGGAGCTGTTGGAGGATGAGGGCGGGATCGGAACCGGTTGTCATGATGGCCGTTGCTGCATTGGCGCAAGCAATGGTTGCCGCTCCAAGTTCACGCGCTGTGAAACGCTCCGCTTCTTCGGCGGTTTTGTAAAAGCCATAAGCATTAAGGGTTCCATCCTTTTTACGCGGGACAATATCGGCTGCTTCGTCAGGGAGGTGTTCGAGGGCCGATTGGAATGCGGGGTAGCTGGGAGTGACGCGGAGGCCGTATTGTTCGATGAGTACGGCGGCAGCGAGAAGACGTTGAATCGTTGGGGCGATGACGGCGTAGAGAAGGCTGACGGGTTCCTCGCCTTGCGCGAGAAGTTTTTGCAGGCAGCGACTGGCTGTTTTAAGATTGCGCCGAGCAAGACAATTGCCGAGTTCAAAAATGATGCCGCGCCGCGTTTCCGGAACGAGGAGAGAAATATCATCGTCGTTGATTTCCCGACGTTCCTTGCTGAGGTAAGTATCAATTTTATCCAGCTCGTTGAGCACCTGACGCGTGTCCGATCCCACGTAAGCCGCAAAGCGTTCGAGTGCATCCGGGGTAAAACGCAAATTACGCTCGCGAGCTGCTGCTGAAGCCACTTGGCGGGCGACGTCATCTTCGCTAAATCGCGGACTGGTAGGAGGTTTATCGAGGACTTCCGTGCTGCCAAGTTTCGTGAGGAATTTGTAAAAGACGCGGCGCTTGTCGGGATTGATGGCACTGCACAGGAGGCGTGTGCCTTCGGGGAGTCCGCCGCTGAGAAATTGTTGGAGCTCTTCGAGAGCTTCGAGCACTGATTTACTTCCGCCAAGTTGGGTGTCGGAAAGGAAGTTGATATTTTTGAGCCAGACGAGTTTTTCGGAGGCGAGAAATCCGGGCATACTGAGCGAGAGAATGGCTTCGCGAATAATAGAGCCGGCGTGCTCCGCATTGTCTGCATGAGCATCGAGAATCTCCGCTGAAAATTCTCCGCCACCACCCGGTGTAAGTTTTGCTGAAAGTTCGAGGGCGCGATTTTTGACGGCCATCTCATCATTCCCGGCTACGACGTGAATGGCGGATGAGACTGCGGGAGCAGCTTGGGTGACAGTTTTTTTGATTTTTGCGGGAGGCATCTTTTCAGGACTTGGGTTTGCGTTTCCTTTTACCGTAAGTCACCGGTCGAGGGGAGGGAGAGATTTTTTCAATGCCGGCATTGGCTTTAAGTTCGAGAATTTGATCGCGGAGAAGTGCGGCACGCTCAAATTCCAAGGCTGACGATGCTTCTTCCATTTCTTGATTTAGCTCGGCGAGTAAATCCGAGAGCGACAAATTGCTCTCCGCCACACGCGCCGTTTTGTCGGGTTTTCCGCGAAGAATCACATGCAGACTTTCCTGCACTGCACGCTGGACGCTGCGGGGAGTGATGCCATGTTTCTCATTGTACTCCATTTGCCGCCGCCGACGATCATCGCTGATTTCGAGGAGAGCGCGGATGCTGCCTGTCATGGTGTCTGCAAAAAGCACGACTTCTCCATCCACGTGACGAGCCGCACGTCCGGCGGTTTGGATGAGGGATGTCTGACTGCGGAGGTAGCCTTCTTTATCCGCATCAAGAATGCAAACAAGCCCCACTTCGGGCAAATCGAGTCCTTCGCGAAGGAGATTGATGCCTACGAGAATATCGAATTCCCCGGCACGAAGGGCACGAAGAATTTCCACGCGTTCAATGGTGTCAATATCGCTGTGGAGATAACGCACTTTAAGCCCAATATCGCGCAGATAATCCGACAAGTCCTCTGCGGTGCGTTTGGTGAGGGTGGTGACGAGAACACGCTGATTTTTTTCAATGCGCTGACGACAAAGCTCAATGGTTTCGTCAATTTGATTGGTCAGTGGACGCACGGTGATGATGGGATCGAGGAGACCTGTAGGGCGGATAATTTGCTCGACGATGAGCGGTGCATCGGGTGCGGAAATGTGGAAATGGTTGCGAGCGCGGGCAAGGAGAGTGCTGCTCTCCTCAATCGAGAGGCGATTCGCCGCATCCACCGCAGGAAGAAACGTGCGATTCCCCACGTGACTGTTGCGCAATTCAAAATCCCCCGGCGTGGCACTCATGTACAGAATCTGGTTGGTCATGCCCATGAACTCCGGGAAATTCAACGGCCGATTATCGAGGGCACTGGGAAGCCGAAAACCATGATTCACCAACACCTGCTTACGCGAACGATCACCTGCGTACATTCCTCCAATTTGCGGGATGGAAGTGTGCGATTCATCAATGACGCACAGGAAATCACGAGGAAAAAAGTCTAGCAGCGTAAATGGTCGCGAGCCCGGGAGTCGTCCGCTGAGATGACGCGAATAATTTTCAATCCCGCTGCAAAATCCCATTTCCTCCATCATTTCGAGGTCAAATTCGGTGCGAATTTTCAGTCGTTGGGATTCGAGAAGTTTTCCCTGTGATTCAAGTTCCGCAAGGCGTTCGTCAAGTTCTAGGCGGATCGTCCCCAAAGCGCGGCGAAGTTTATCCTGCGGCGTGACAAATTGTTTGGCCGGAAAAATGGTAAGCCCGGGTAGAGACTTGATGACATGACCGGTGAGAGGATCGAAGAGGCTCAGACGATCAATTGAATCGCCAAAGAACTCCACGCGTACCGCTTCCTCATCAAAGTTTGCCGGATGAACCTCCACAACATCGCCACGAACGCGGAACTTTCCACGGGCAAAACCGATGTCATTACGCTCGTAGAGCAAATCCACCAGGCGTCCGAGAAGGGCTTCGCGAGACATGTCCTCGCCGGATTTGAGCGGTAAAAGCATTTGCTGATAATCTTCCGGCGATGCTAAGCCATAGATGCAGGAAACGCTCGCGACGATCAGCACATCACGACGGGAGAGAAGCGAACTTGTGGCCGAAAGGCGCAGACGCTCAATCTCCTCGTTAATGGCGGAATCTTTCTCGATGTAAGTATCCGTGCGTGGGATGTAAGCCTCGGGTTGGTAGTAATCGAAATAGCTGACGAAATACTCCACGGCATTATCCGGGAAAAATTGCTTAAACTCCGAATAAAGCTGCGCCGCGAGTGTTTTGTTATGGGAAATGACGAGCGTTGGGCGATCGAGATTGCGAATGACATTGGCCGCCGTAAATGTTTTTCCCGAACCCGTGACGCCGAGCAGCGTTTGATGACGATTGCCGGCTTCGAGCGAGCGCGTCAGTTTTTCAATAGCCTGCTCTTGGTCGCCGCAAGGTGCGTGAGGTGAGGAAAGGCGAAAAGACATGACGAACCCTCAACCTTAACGCCGAGTCCGCTCCGATGCCAGCGATGCTCTTGAGTTGCAAAAAATATCATATTCCGATATGAGTTGGATTATGACATTACGGCAATGCACCGCGTGGGTTTGTGTGAGGGAGGAGGGCGTCTGATGATTGCGGCGATGACGACTCAGGTTTACGCCGCACTCGTAACGATCGTGGTGGTGTATTTTATTCTCCTTGGCGCGATTTTTCTCATGCGTGCGGCGATGGTGGGGGCGGAGGATAAATATGCGGCAAAGGGGAAAGTTTACAAAGTACGCGGGTTTTATTTTTGGGGTTTGTGCGTGGTGCTGACGGTGGGGCTTTTTTGGACATTGCGATTTTTGCCCTATGAAGAATTTCAGCAAAAGCCTGACGAAATTGTCACGGTGGTTGGAATGCAATGGGCGTGGAAAATGGGGATAGGTTCGACGGATGTGAAGCCCAAGGATTTTACGGGAGCCAATCAACTCACATTGCCCGTGGACACGCCGATCACATTTCAAGTGACCTCGGAGGACGTGAATCACAATTTTTCCATATACAATGATCGGGGTGTTTTGCTGGCGCAGACGCAGGCCATGCCCGGGTATCGCAATGATTTACAATACCGGTTTCGTGAAAAGGGCGATTATCCGATTCTCTGCCTCGAATACTGCGGGACACCACACACGATTATGACGGGGAAAATCCATGTCGAATAAAATAGAAAAGCCCATGAAACCTTTGGATGCTGCCGAATTTCGTCAGCAGCGACGTTTGATGATCACGTGGAGCGTGACCTTGCTGGTGTTGTTTCCGTTGCTGATTGTCTTGGGGCTTTTGATGCGGATGAATCAGGGCGAGCTGGTGCATTTTCAACTCAACACATTTTACGCAATTATGACTTTGCATGGGCTGGGGATGGCAGGGTTGTTGTTTAGCTTTGCGCTGGGAGGGTTGCACTATTTGGTGGGAACGCGGTTCGCACGCACGAGTGTCAAGCTGGGGTATTTTGTTTTTATCGGCGTGTTGGTGGGAGTGATTGGGTTGGTGGTGGCGACTCTTATTGGAGGCTTTGCCGCAGGATGGTACTTGTTGTATCCACTGCCGTTTAAGGGCACGAGTTGGCCGGAATGGTCATCCGGTCTGACGTTCATTTCGTTGCTCATCCTTGGCGTGGTTTGGCTCGTGGGTTGTATACATATTGTACGGGCCTTGTCGTTGGAATATGGGGGATTTTTTCAGCTTATGGGCTGGCGGTATTTAGGGAAAAAAGAACCTGAAGAAGAATTACCGCCGATTGCGTTGATTAGCGTGGTGAGCTTGGTTCCGGGCATTCTTGCGTTTTTGGCGGGGGCGGTTTTTCTGATCATGTTTTTATTCCAGCTTTTTGAGCCGAGTTTGGAGTTCAATCCGCTGATGATGAAAAACATTCTGTTTTTCTTTGGTCATACCTTGGTCAATATCACGATTTATTGTGCGGTGGGTTGGGTTTACACCCTCTTTCCGGAGTTCACCGGACGGGCATGGAAATTGACGAAGGTGACGGTGATTGCTTGGAACGCGACATTTCTCTTCATTTTATTTGCCTATTTTCATCATCTCTACATGGATTTTGCGCAGCCGATTTCTATTCAATATGCAGGGCAACTTGC
>JBDHQL010000083.1:0-5449 GCA_039807035.1 Chthoniobacterales bacterium | reverse complement strand
GGGAGTGATTCACGCCAACGATGAAAGCGAGTGGGGAACTTCGATGGTGGATGATATTACCAAAGCTTTGCGAGCTGCTGCGGAGGATGAAAATATCAAAGCAGTCGTGCTTGCCGTGGATTCACCGGGTGGAGAAGTGACGGCCTCGGATATTTTGTGGCATGAAATTAAAAAGGTCAGCGCCGTAAAGCCCGTTGTTTCCGCGATGTCATCCATGGGTGCTTCGGGTGCCTATTATCTTTCCTGCGGGGCAAATTGGATTGTCGCCAACGATACGACATTCACGGGAAGCATCGGCGTGATTATTCAGACGCTCAACTACGAGGGGCTTTTTCAGAAAGTCGGTCTCGATGCCGTGGTATTTAAGAGCGGGAAATTTAAGGACATGCTAAGTGGTTCGCGCCCGATGACGCCGGAGGAAAAGGCTTATGTCGAAGGTATGGTGCAGCAAACTTATGGGCGGTTTTTGGATATTGTGGCCAATGCCAGAAATCTTCCGGCGGGCGAGCTGCGGGAAGGGTTGGCGGATGGCCGTGTTTTAACAGGACGAGATGCCAAGGAAGCCGGGTTGGTGGATCAGATTGGCTATATAGAAGACGCCTTCGACAAAGCGCGTGAGTTGGCTAAAGCACCGGAGGCAGGAGTGATTCGCTATGAGCCGCAAATGAGTTTTCGACGCATCCTTCGCTGGCTTGGGATGGGTGCAAAATCGCAGGTGGAATTGAATCTCGGAGTTGCGCCTTCCTTTCGGATGCAGCCCGGACGTGCGTACCTCTTGCCGGAATTTTACGCGTGGTAAATACGGGATTTGCATGGGTTGAAGTACTTTTGATTGCCGCTTTTACGGCGGTAGGATTGCGTTTTTATCTTCCGGTGGCGCGTACCGTTTTGGTGCGAAATGCGGGTCTGGTCAACACGGCGTGGGTGGCGCGTTTGGACTTGGCGATGGCACTTGTGCTGATGGCGTGGTTTGCCATGCAGGGGCAAAGTTCTTTGGCGGAATCCGAAGCTCCGACGATGGAGTTTCGGCATATTGTCCTTGGCGTAGCCCTCTATGGCTCCATTGTTCTCTTGCTTCTCGGACTCATTATTTACCGCAACTTTTCGCTCAAGCAGGTATTTGGTTGGGGAACGATTTCCTTTCCGCGTGCTTTGGGTCGAGGGCTCCTTTATATCGTGGCGGCCTATCCGCTGTTGGTCCTTGTGCAAGGCATGGTGCATGGTGCTGCGGGAAATGAGGGGGCACCGCAGGATGTAGTTCGGTTTTTGGTCGAGGCAAAATCTCCGCGTGATCGCGTGGGTGTGTTGACGATGGCAATTGTTATTGCGCCGTTTGCCGAAGAGTTCATTTTTCGCGGTTACTTGTATGCGGTGATGAAAAAATATATCGGTGCATTTTTGGCATTAACCCTCACCAGTTTGCTCTTTGCCCTTATTCACGGTCATGCGTTTTCCATTCCCGCACTTTTCACTTTGGCATTTTGCCTTGGTCTGACCTACGAGCGCACAGGATCATTATTGGTGCCGATGATTATGCACGCGATTTTCAATGCCTTCCAAGTGGGGCTTATTCTTTTTGTGCTGTGAGCCGACGCCGAACAACCGTCGAAGATGCGCTTGTGGAGCGGATTCAACACCTCGTGCGTCAACCCGCATCGCGCCACGTTCCTGCGGGGATTGGAGATGATTGTGCTGCGGTGCGAGGCCCGTCGGGAACGTCTTTGCTTTTACTTAAAACCGATGTGGTGGTTGAGGGGCGTCATTTTCGCGAGGCCGACGTACCGCAAGCGGTGGGTTGGAAGGCGGTGTGTCGTGCCGTGAGTGACATCGCCGCGTGTGGGGGGCGTCCGAAGCACGCCTTGATTACCTGCGTGCTGCGCCCCAATCAAACCGGAGTTTGGCTTACGCAGCTGTATCGGGGAATTGAAAAGGCGGCGCGAACTTTTGGATTTCATGTGGTGGGAGGGGAGATGGCGGGGACGGAGGGGCCGACAGTTATCAATGTGACGATGACGGGCGAGGTTGATGAAAAACATTTTGTGCGTCGCCGTGGAGGACGTTCCGGGGATGTCCTTTTTGTCACGGGGGTCCTCGGTGGTTCGTTGGCGTCGGGATGGCATTTGCGTTTTCAACCACGCGTGAAGGAAGCAGCGTGGTTGGTGAGGCATTTTCACATTCACGCCATGATGGATTTGAGCGATGGCTTGGCCGCTGATTTGCCGCGTCTCGCCAAGGCAAGTGGTGTGGGTTTTACATTGGATACGTCCTCCATACCACGCCGCCGTGGCGTTACGCTGACGCAGGCGTTGGGGGATGGGGAGGATTTTGAATTGCTCTTTGCGGTGCGTCGTGTGGATGCGGATCGCTTGGAGATTGCGTGGCGCAAGAAGTTTCCAAAATTGCGCCTGACGCGAATTGGCACTTTAGCGCGAAAAGGTATTCGTGAGGGACTTGGCGCGGTACGGGGCTATGATCATTTTAAGGCATGAAAATACGCGCTTTCATTTTCGACATTGGCAATGTGCTTTTGCGGCTCGACTACACGCGAGCCCAACGCCTTCTTCGCGAGGCAAAGGCACCGCCTCCCAAACAACCGGAGCTGGCTCAGCTTGCGCAGGATTACGAGCGGGGTTTGGTGGAGAGCGATGAGTTTTTATCCGCCCTAGCCGGCGTTTATGGTTATGCGGTGGATCGAGAAACTTTGCGCATGGCATGGCAGGACATGTTTGAACCTAATGCGCCGATGTGGGAGGTGGTGTCCGATTTGCATTCGCATTTCCCGCTCTATTTGCTCTCCAACACAAACGCTTTGCACCACGATTTTATCGTTAGGAATTATGAAATTTTTCAGAAATTTTCCGACGGCGTGTATTCCTACCGGGTGCATCTCATGAAACCGGAGCCGGAAATTTATCATCAGGCCATTCAACAGTTCGGCGTGCGTGCGGAGGAGACGTGTTACATTGATGATTTGGAAGCCAATGTGGAAGGGGCGCGGGCAGCGGGGTTACAGGCTTTGCATTACAAGGGCGAGGCCCACGGAGATTTTGTCGAGGCACTTCGAGAACTTGGCGTTGCAATGCCATTGACTTGAATTTTTGCGGACTTACTTTTTACAGGGTGAATGTGACTTACGCGCAACTGGAAGAAATTTACGATCGTCCCTTTTTTGAACTTATTGAGGAATCGCATCGGGTTCATAAAAAGCATTGGCCCGGGAGTGAGGTGCAGCTGTGTACGCTGCTGAACATTAAGACGGGTGCTTGCAGTGAAGATTGCGGCTATTGCTCTCAAAGTGCGCATCACAACACCGGCCTTAAGCCCGAGCCTTTGATGCCCGTGGAAGAAATTCTTCCTCATGCGCAGGCGGCCCGTGACAATGGGGCAACGCGGTTTTGCATGGGCGCGGCATGGAAAGGGGTGCGCGAGGGTGATCGGCGTTTTGATTCCGTTCTCGAAAGCATTCGTGAGGTGAGCAAGCTGGGTATGGAAGTGTGTGTGACTTTGGGGCATCTCAACGATTCGGAGGCCAAAAAATTAAAAGAGGCCGGTGTTACCGCGTATAATCACAACATTGACACGTCGCCGGAATACTATCCGCAAGTTGTCAGCACCCATACCTTCGATGACCGCCTAGCAACTATCGGAGCCGTTCAACGAGCAGGCATGTCGGTTTGTTGCGGTGGAATTATCGGCATGGGCGAAATGCGGCGCGACCGGCTGCGCATGTTGGAAGTGTTGGCCAATTTGAATCCGCCTCCCGAAAGCGTGCCGATTAATTGCCTCGTTCCCGTTGCAGGAACGCCACTCGAATCGCGGGCCGAGCCGGTGAAAATTTTTGAACTCGTTCGTCTCATTGCCACCGCACGCCTTGTTCTCCCGCTTTCCAAAGTCCGCCTCTCCGCAGGCCGCACATCCCTCACACAGGAAGGGCAAGCCCTTTGCTTTTTCGCCGGGGCGAACTCCTTTTTTTACGGCGACAAACTTCTCACGACGCCGAATCCGGGTGAAAACGAGGATATGGAACTGCTCGCCGCGCTCGATCTTCAGCCGCTTGAGCCGTATTCCCCGGCGTCAGTCCCCGTGAGCTAACATGAAACTTACTTACTACGGTCATTCTTGTTTCGGAGTTGAAGTCACGGGAACACATTTGCTGTTTGACCCCTTCATCACTCCGAATCCGAAGGCTGCCGCTCTTGATATTGGAAAAATTCCTGCGGATTACATTCTCATTTCTCACGGGCATTTTGACCATGTGGCCGATGCCGTCGAGATCGCGAAGCGTACGGGCGCAACGGTGATTGCCAATTTTGAAATTGCGGATTGGTTCAACAAACAGGGTGTTGAAAAAGCGCATCCGATGAATCTTGGTGGAAGCCGCGCTTTTCCTTTTGGCCGCGTCAAAATGACAAATGCCATTCATTCCAGCGTGCTGCCTGATGGCACTTACGGTGGGAATCCGGGAGGATTTCTCATCGAGACGACGGAGGGAAATTTTTACTATTCCGGCGACACGGCCCTCACCGCAGATATGAAACTCATTGCGGAGGAAGCGGCTCTCAAGTTTGCGGTTTTGTGCATCGGCGACAATTTTACCATGGGTCCTGCGGATGCCGCACGTGCGGCGAATTTTTTGGAAACACCGCAGGTCATTGGCGTTCACTACGACACTTTTCCGCCCATCGAAATCAACCATGCGGATGCCGCACGCGAGTTTTCCGATCGTGCGGCTCTTTTGCACTTGATGGAAATTGGGGCGTCGAAGGAATTTTAATTTCTCGGTGTTCGATCCATCACTCTTCGAGAATACCGACAGCGGTCAATCCGCCCCGATGCGCTCGGAAAACCTCGCGGCTGATCGGATAAGTTGCCAAGCGGTTCTTTTCAATAAGTTGCACCGTAGCTTCGGCAGGAATACCACCGGCAAGACGCGGGAAGAGCGCGAGGGTGCTACGGTCGGGAATAACGACATAAAATCCGGTACCGAGAAGAGGCTCGAAGTGTTCGTAGAATGCCGGAGCCAGTACAAGACTCGGAAGCAAGGCATCGTTTTCCGTGGTGATGATAATGCTTTCAATGACGCGATTTTTATCGCGTTGAATCTCCATTTTCGCAGACGCAACCCAGTCGCCTCCGAATTTTTCTGCGCTCACTCGAGCACGTTGAAATGCCTCATTGTCCTTCGCAAATTCCAAGGCCCCATAACCTGCTTCACGGGCGACAACCAACACCGCCGTTTTGGAGCCTCGGATGGGCTTGTGCAAAGACGGACGTTGAAACGCCGGAACAATCGTGAGACGCCATGCGTCATCCGTGGTTTGCGCTCCGACCCCGACACTCAACATCAGAAAAATCACAAAAGCGCACTTGCCGTAGCGGTATGGTGTGGTAGCGGTCATGGGCAATGATTACGTATCTTGAAGGCATTCTCCGTGAGATTCTCCCCACG
>JBDHQL010000082.1:0-5481 GCA_039807035.1 Chthoniobacterales bacterium | reverse complement strand
CGAGCAGCGTGCGTCCACGGTCGAGACCACGCACACCCGCCTTCGATGCAACGGAAGATGGAGCGGTTCCGAGGAAAAGCGTGCGTGCCACGCGACGAGCGGCCTGGAGCGAGCCGAATCGTGGTTCCTTCGATTCCAACTCCGTGGTCTCGGCCCTATCCCCGTCGATGTCTTTATCGAGGACCGGGTCCCATCCGGCAGGCAGATAATACGTCAATTCGTTCCGCGTGCTGCCGTCGTAGAGCGGAAGGCTCCCCGGCATGATGAGCAGATCCTTGTTGTCGTCCTTCCAAAGACGGTAGATCACCTTCGCCATGAGCTTCAGGACGCCGCGTGTGCGCTGAAACCCGTCGATGGTCGTCCAGTCTTCGTAAAGCCGGTCGAAAACTTCGGGGTGGATCGGATACGCTCGGAGCATCCGCTCGTAGTATTGGACCTCCTGAGTTTCGGAGGGCAACCGGGCCCCCTCAGCCACGTAAGCGTCCGCGAATGCGCGGCAGACGGTTTCGCGCATCTTCGGATCGTGGATTTCCGGCTCGAACAGCCTGCGACGAACGATTTCAAACGCCTCCTCGGTGGCCACGGGCTTCCATAGTGCCTGCACCCGGCCAAATGTTTTCTCCATCGCCCGGAGCGCGGCAACACCGCGCTGGCTCCCAGCCTCAACCTCGGATTCGGGAAGGGAAGCCAGAATGACGGCGTTCGGCACCAGCTTGGTCGCCTCGGTGAGGGCCTGGACGAACGAAAGGTTCGTGTCGTAGGTGCCGCCGCTGATCTGGCCGCTTTCGGGGAACTGGCGGATGTATGCGACCAATTCGTCGATAAGCACGACGCACGGGGCGTGTGTTTCGAGAAGGGTTTTGATGGTGTCCTTGCCTGGAGACGTGCCGTTTGAGTCGGCCTCCTTGACCAATGCGTAGGCGTCCTCACCGCCGAGCTGCCACGCCATTTCGCCCCACAGCGTATTGATGGTCGTTTTGCCGTGTTTTCTCGGTTGGCCCGGGGCGAGGTCCGTTCCGTCGAGGACCGCGATCCGCGATTTTGGCACATCCATGATCCCAGCCTTATCCAGAAGATCGGGCACCCCGGTTAAGTCCTGAATCGAACAGCTGCGCGAAGCCAGGTGGTAAACAGCGAGAAGGGTATGGGTCTTGCCGCCGCCGAACGCCGTCTGGAGTTGAATGACCGGTTCACCCCCCTTGCCATTGAGGCGCCGGGCAACCTGCGTCAGCAATAGACGCATGCCTTCGGTGATGAATGTGCGCTGGTAAAATGCCTCAGCGTCACCGTATTCGCGGCCTGCTTTGCCCGTCCTCACAGCGGTGATGTCGGCGGCGAACTCGGATTGTTGGAACGTGCCCTCTAGCACGTCGGGGTGCGGAACTGCGATTTCTCTCCAAGGTTTCATAGCGTGTCTCCAAACAGGTCTTTGTCTCCGGTCACTTGGCCAGCGGCATTTTCGATACCGCTCCACCCGGTGATGATTTCGTTGTATGCGCGTGCGTCTTCGGCGCGGCCCGTACGCTCGCACAATGTGTAGAGCCGGTAAGCCAGCTGTCGGGTTGCTTCTGCCTTGTGCTTGGTCGCGGCGAGAATTCGGCCTGCCTCGGAATCACCGCCGGTTCGATGCGCACGAATAATCTGATGAAGGACCTCCCAAATCGGAACGCGCCCATCAGTCTTTGGGTTCCAGTCCGACGGGTACTCGGACCATTTCAACAGGCGCACGACGCCGCCTCCCGATTCTACTACGCCAGCATTTCTCATCGTATCTGGACTAGTTCCCTTCGCCTGTGCCAAAACGAGTGCTTCGCCAAAAGCGCCCTCCTTCCAACCGTTTTGTTCAAACCAATGTAAGCAGAACTGGGTGTCGGCATCAAAATCGTCTTCCGCAAGGAATCGGTTGATGAGCTGAAGTGCCGTGCGAACGCTCATTGGCGATCCGTCGGCTTCTAAAACTGCGGCATACTTGGAGAAAACAGCCATGCCCGGCCCAATGATGGCCTGGGAAAGATCGACCGGAGCAACGGGAGAACGGTCGCTGCCTGAACCCTTTGTCATTTCATCCAGAGCTTCAGGTAAGCTGCTATTAAGTTGGCGAATGAATTCGCGACGGGAAATAGATGAAGCATCGCTAGGGCGCTTGCGGCACACTAGGACGATACTTGAAGCAAGTGCATTGTTGCCCATGCTGACCATGCGATATTCCTGCTCGCTCCGCAGCGGCCAGGTTCCTACTATCGCAAATCCAGCTCGAAGAACCGCCGTCAGGAAGGTTTCCCACCCAGTCGAAGAGGTGCCAGCGTCTCCACTGGTTTCCGACTGCTTGAATGCGTAGTAAATAGTGACGGGTCCTTCAGGGTGCGCTTGTTCAGCGAGATTTCGAATAACTTGCGTCATTCCCTCTAGGAAGAACGCTTCGGCTTTCTCTCTCGTTCCGTGCCTATACGGCGTAGCGACTAATTCTTCAGCTTTTGGCACCGCTATGGTGGCCAACGTTGTCGGGAAAACAGATCTTAATGATCGCCTCAACCAACCGTAAAAAAAGTCTGAAAGATCTGCATATGCGATGTTGTCGTAGTATGGAGGATCAGTGGATATTGTTTTTCCTACTGATATCGTCTGCGTTTGCGCATCAGCTTGAGATGCGAATCCAGCTGCAGACGGTGACAACTTCTCAATACAGTCGGCGATGTAATCCGATGCTGGGGCAAAGCCCCCGACAGTGTCAGCCAGAACAGCTGCTTCGGGGTAATCCCATGTCATTGGAATAGCCTGTTTACCGAACAGATTCATTACTTTTTGATTGCCGGGGACCCATCGTGTGACGGAGTTGGAAAAGTCCGCACAGCGGTTAATCGCAAACGCTAGATAAACAATTGCGGCCTCTGCATATGCAGTTGCTCCGGTGCCACCACTATCGAGACCTTCTGCATTGCTAGACATGCCAGCAGCGACGGCATCGAGACGAATGCGGTCGCGCAGCTCCGTAAGGATGTCACCCAGTGTGGTCAAAACTACCAATTGCCGGGGAGTAAAGATGTCACCCCATTCCTTCAGGCCATACGGCACACATGTTCCGCCGGTTAACCTCGCCGGAACATCACCTCCGGGTCGCCACGTTGGGGCGGCCTGTCGAGCAATGGCTTCTGCCTCATCATTCGGAGGTAGGTAGATTCGCCCTCGCGGTCCCTCAACAACAATGGCCATCAGCTTTTGCCCCATTCTGCCTGCTTTGCCTTCCGCCTTTATGTAATCACCATCAATTACTGCATCAGAAACGAGGCATCTAAAGTTGGAACCTCTCCCATCCGCTTTTGTGCCGCCTTTCGCGCTTGCCGGAGGCGTGCCAAGCTTTATGGAAAAGTGATATTTGTCACCTTCGACTACAGGCTCAACATAGGCCTCTTTGCCTTCTTTGTTTGCGAGGATAAATGTTGAGATAAGAGGCACCTCAACATGAGAAAACGCTGGGTTTGGGCTTTTTACTGTGCGAGCCCAAAGCCACGCAATAACTGACAGTTTCTGCCCAACGAGAGGTTTGAGATCAGGTCGACCCTTTGCCATTTCGGCGGTGACTTCCACTGGAGGGTAAAGGTGTCCGATGCGGCGTAAGGCCTCATCTCTCATCCACGATCCGTATCGACGCACATCCTCCGCGAGTCCGCTAGCCCCTGGCCAAGTTCGCGAGAGTGCTAGTTTCACGGACTTTTTAATCTCTTGATCTGGGCCAACTGGCGAGATTCCCGCAAATTTTGGCGGAATTTCGATCATCGCTTTGTTTATGAGCACCGCAACTGGGTTGAGGTCGGAGGCGTGGGATTCAAGTCCAAGTCTCTGTGCTTCCAGTGGCAGCGCTCCTCCACCGGCAAAAGGATCGTGAAAAGCAGGCGGCTTTTCCGGGTTAAAAAGTTCTGCGGCGTGCGGATGATCTTTGTTCAGTTCACACACTTCGCCCCATGAGCGCCGAATTTCTGTGCGCGCACGTCTTAGCACCTCTTCTTTCGTGCTGTTTTCCCATTTGACGAGATCCTCAATGATTTTAAAGAGTCTTTTCCGTTCCTCGGACGCCTCTTTCTTGTTTTTCCCGTATTTGAATCCGCCTCCCTGTTGGTATCCGGGATCGTTTACCATTTGAGCAAAAATGACCGCCCGAGCAGCCGCTAGCGGACGCCGAGCCCACCATAGATGGATTCCGCGAGGGTGAGCCCCGATCCCAGGCATCTTCTCGTAGGCACATGCAGCGTTTATCGCGTCCAGCGGCAGTGCTACTTCGATCAACTTTCGGGGGGATTTAATCTGATAGCTCATAAATGGTTTGCGGTGGCGCGTTCGAGCAACGCGCTCAGTTGGTAATTGACAGAAGAAACACCCCATCCTGGCTCGGCGTCGAATGGGTTGCGGACATAGTGGGGCCCGTCGAGAGAGTCGTCCTCGCCCACAAGCACAATCGCGAGCACGAATTTTTCCGATTGGTTGAGCGCGTAAAGCATCTCGTTCCGCGTGATTGTCACCGTCGCCGCGCCCTTGAAACGGCCTTTCACCTCGATGTGACGGGCATCGGGCTGTTTGCCATCCTGTGCAGGAGGGTAGGAGGTGACGTCCCACCCACATTTCTGCGCAGACACGTCGAAAACACGGCATCCTCGCGACTCCTCCAGGCGCATGACGGCATCCATTGCCAATTTCTCAATCCTGCTTCTCGCAGCAGGATCAGCTGAGAACGCGCCAACGCCATCCTCCGGCAACGGCTCGCCCCGCAATCGCCGCATCATCCCAGCGGGAACTACGAGTGCTCCGCCCAAGACGACGGGTGTTCCGTTCGACACATGACGCATCGATTGCAGGTCCTTTTTGCGGGCCTCCAGCCGTCCTTCGAGATCGTTAATATCGCGCTGGATATTCCCAAGGGTGACGCGCACGTCCTTTCCGGCATCGAGGTCTTCCTTCAGCTTTATCCATCTGTCTGACCAGAAAGTGATTTCTTTTGTGAGTCTTTCGTGGACCGCCGCGAGCGTTTTGTCGACGTGAGCAATTCGCCGATCTGCCACCTCGCGGTAATGATCGGGAACCAGTGTCGATGCTGCCAAGGCGAGCGCCCTTTGTTCTTGGTCAGTGGAAACCCAGCTTTCCGTAAGCACTGGTTTCAACAGGTGGATTTCGCCTGTCGGGAGGGGTTCAAGATCGAGATGCGGTGCCCATCCCGCAAATGCTGCATTGCCGTCGGGGGTCACGCGGACAAATTGGAGGCGCTTCGAGAGGACGGTGCCGTCGCCAGATTTGATCTCGTGCGTAATCAGGAAAAGCAACGATGGCACGTCCCCGTCGTCAGTTGGATCGACGAGAATCGCGCCTTGGCGCATGAGGTTGCTGTGCTTTTCCAGGATGATGTCGCTTACGGCGAGCATCAGGGGGTGCCCGGGGTGAATCAGCTGGGCAAACGGCATCCCGGGCTTGTCGAGAGGTCGGACCGCTTCCTTT